>JAFPYT010000386.1 GCA_017394445.1 Bacteroidales bacterium
AGACACTTACATCTTTGTTGAGCCGATAGCCATCGTACCAACGCAGACATTCGTTGTAATCCATCGAATACTTTTGACACAACTCCTTTACCTCGTCTTTTGTAAAACCCGTAAATTCGGCAAACATTTTAGGATTGACAATTGTAATCTCTATAAACTCATTGAGTTTGCTCTCCACCTTGTCGCGCACAATAGGCAGAATACCTGTGAGATATGCCATAGCGATTGCGGGTTTGAGCGTGCTGTTTTTGAAAAGTCCGTTCAAAAATTCCAAATACGGCAAGAACACCTCGTCGCTCTCTTCCTCGCGGATAAGGACATCGTATTCGTCCATAATGATTACGAATTGTTCGCCGGTTTTGGAAAATACGGCTTGCATTGCTTTGGGAATGGTTGCGCCCCTTGGTATCTTCACGTCAGAAAAATATTCGCGCATTTCGGTTACAACCTCCGAGGTGATTTCTTTCACCAAGTTGGTCTTTTTCCTAACATTGCGGTACATTCCGTTGATATCCAACTTGATAATATTGTATTTGCCGTAATGTTGAGAGAAACTCCCGTCGTGATAGATTTTGAGTTTTTCAAACAATGGCAGCGAATCCGTATTTTTGCCGTAATACGAACTAATCAGATGGCTCGCCATACTCTTGCCAAAACGGCGTGGACGAGATACGCAGAGAAACCTATTTTCAGTATTGATAAATTTATTCAATTCTCTTACAATCAGAGATTTGTCCACATAAATTTCTGACCGCATCGCGCTTGCCAAAAGTGCGCTATTTGGATTGATGTAAAGTCCCATAACCACAGAATGTTTATTGTTGCAATGGCAAAGATAAAAAAATCCTTGCCAACGACAAAATCTTTTGTTAACTTTGCAGTATTGATAAAAATAAAACAATTTAAAACATAAGGAAATGAAAGAATTCAAAAGTAAATACGCAAATCCATTTGAAGGATTAACAGAAGATAAATTTCAGGGTAAATGTGCTGAAATTGCTAACGATTTGTTTAACAACTATTGCATCAAATGCAATGAGAAAGAATTCTATTTTGCAGAAATAGAGTTCTACTATTTTCAAGATGACGTATGGAACCAAGATTGGAACCAAGCAACTTATCCGAGAAATTTTGAAGGTAAGGGTGGTCAATTATTCTATCATCTTAGCGGTGTGGATGTTTGTTTCGATGGTAACCTCAAAAGGGAAAATGGTGTTTTATCAGGGAAAGGAGGTGGAATACTAATTAGAAGTATTGTTGACAGTTCTAACAAAACGTTGATTATTGGTCCATTGACTTGTGCCAATACATTGTTGAATACTTGTGATGGGAAATATATGCCAAGCATTCAATCTTTAACTTTAAAAGAAAAACGTCAAGTGAATCCAATACAAACATATCGTTTCTTTGGTAATGATGATTTCTCTAAAATAGGAAATGGCACCAACAGAGATGAAAAGTTGAAATTGGCATTCTATGACAACACCATCGATGCTACCGTTTGGAACAAAGTAAGATCTAAGTATTACGAAAAAAGATTAAAAATATGCCAACAATAACTAACCCCACCCCAATACTTACGGATTTTAACACCGACTCCGTTTACGTCTCCAATTATCTACCAACAGAGTGTCCCACCCTTTATAAAAATCTCCAAACGATTTTGAAGGGCAATGGTGTGGATTGCAGGTTGTTGAAAAACACCAAAGATATTTGGTGCAGGGATTTAATGCCGATTCAGACGGAGGACAATCGTTTTGTCTCGTACAAATATTTGCCGAATTATCTCAACGATGCCAAAAATAGAAAATACATCACCAACGTCAAAAAGGTTGGCGACATCGATTTACTTAAATGGGGCGACAATGTCGTGGAATTAAAAAACGAAAACAATAATATCCATATTCCCGATAATTTTATTATATTTGCTGCAAACAAACCTTTTGGGCAAATATGGATATTACTGATATTAAACGTATTATTTCAAGAGACGAAAACCGTGTGCTTGAACTCAAAAAGACCACAGGCGAGTTGGTCAAGGGAATGCAGACATTGTGCGCATTTTTAAACACCGACGGCGGATGGCTCTTATTTGGCATTACACCCAAATTAGAAATCATAGGTCAAGATGTAACCGACAGCACACAAAGAGAAATTGCCCACGAAATCACCAAAATAGAACCTGCCGTCAATCTGCCAATTGAAATCATTGACATTCCCGAACATCCTGGACGCAGCGTAATTGGCATTCATTGCGATGCGGCTAAATTTGGCAACGCACCATACACTTACGACGGACGTGCTTATTACAAAGTGGAAAGTACCACCAAGTTGATGCCACGCTCTATGTTTGAGGAACGACTACGTCGCAGCAATCCCGACCGTTTTGCGTGGGAAAGTCAGACTCCCGACTATCTTCATTATGAAGATTTAGACGAAAACAGAATCAAAGGAGCGGTGTCGTACGGTATAGACAAAGGGCGAATGCCAGCCTCGGCTATGACCGAAACTACTTGGGCGTTGCTTGATAAATTTGCAATGATTAGCGACGGAAAAGTTAAAAATGCTGCCGCAGCCCTTTTTATCAAACGTCCAACGGCGTATCCTCAATTCTTATTGCGATTGGCACGGTTTCAAGGTACTGAAAAGAAGGCGTTTATTGACAATGCGAGAGTTAAAGGTAATTTTTTTGAATTGTTGGATGCGGGAATGTCGTTTTTATTCAAACATCTTTCGTTAAGAGGCATTGTAAGAGGTCTACGCAGAGAGGAACAATTGGAAATCCCCGTTGAAGCCCTACGCGAAGCATTAATTAATGCACTATGTCATAGGTTGTTGGATTCTCCAAGTGGAAGTGTGGGCATATCTATCTTCGACGATAGGGTAGAAATCGAAAATACAGGTCATCTACCAAACGAATTGACGATAGACACCATAAAACTTCCCCACCGTTCTTATCCTCAAAACCCAATTATCGCTGACGCACTTTATATGACATCTTTTTTAGAAAGTTGGGGAACGGGGGTAAGCCGTATGGTTGACGCTTGCAAATCAGTTGGTTTACCCGAGCCTGAATATGGTACAGATGGCTCATTTGTATGGATAACATTCAAAAGACCCAACTCTGTTACTAACTTAGATACTAACTTAGATACTAACTCTGACACTAACTCTGACACCAACTCTGACACCAACTCTGACACCAAATTATTATTAACCGACAAATTAAAAGAAGTAGTGGCATTTTGTATAATTCCAAGGAGTAGCCGTGAGATTTTGGAGCATATTGGAGTAATATATCACAACAAAAATATCGCAAGATTTATCCACACCCTTATCAATGCAGGTTATTTGGAGCGAACCCTCCCTGACACACCGAACTCACCGTTGCAGAAGTATAGATTGAAAAGAAAAAAATAACTCGCAATCCCTTGAAAATCTTAACATACCATCCATCCTTATCCCCTCTAAAAAATTTTGTGTAAAAAAATTGCAAAAAACTTGTTAACTTAAATTCTTTTTTTCTTAAATTTGTGGATAACAATTTTTGACAAAGAAACTAAAAAACATATCCCAATGCAGAACAACTATGGTGAAATAGTACAAGTTATCGGTCCGGTGGTGGATGTAAGTTTCGAGAAATCAGGAGCAGCGCTGCCTGCTATTATGGACGCCCTCGAACTTACCCGCGACAACGGCGAAAAACTTATCATCGAATGTCAGCAGCATATCGGAGAACATACCATACGCACTATCGCTATGGACTCTACCGACGGCCTGCACAGGGGAATGAGGGCAATACCCCTTGGAAGCCCCATCAAAATGCCTATCGGCGAGCAAATTAAAGGTCGCCTTATGAACGTGGTGGGCGAACCTATCGACGGTCTTGCCTCGCTCGACAAACAGAACGGTTACCCAATTCACCGCGAAGCACCTAAGTACAAAGAACTTACTACCGAAACCGAGGTACTCTACACAGGTATCAAGGTTATCGACCTGATTGAGCCTTATGCAAAAGGAGGTAAAATCGGTCTGCTCGGCGGCGCAGGCGTAGGCAAAACGGTGTTGATTATGGAGTTGATCAACAACATCGCAAAAGCCTATTCGGGACTTTCGGTGTTTGCCGGCGTAGGCGAGCGTACTCGTGAAGGCAACGACCTCTTGCGCGAAATGCTCGAATCGGGCGTTATGAGTTACGGCCCAAAATTTATGGAAGATATGGAAAAAGGCGGTTGGGACCTCTCAAAAGTAGACCCCGAAGCCGTTAAGAACTCCAAAGTATCAATGGTGTTCGGTAAGATGAACGAACCGCCGGGAGCACGTGCACGCGTGGCTCTTTCGGGACTTACCGTTGCCGAATACTTCCGCGATGGCGACCAAAAAGGCAAAGGAAACGATATCTTGTTGTTTATCGACAACATTTTCCGCTTTACACAGGCGGGATCAGAGGTTTCGGCACTTTTGGGACGTATGCCCTCGGCGGTAGGATACCAACCCACGCTTTCGAGCGAAATGGGCGCAATGCAGGAGCGTATCACATCTACCAAACACGGTTCAATCACCTCGGTACAAGCCATCTACGTGCCTGCCGACGACCTCACCGACCCCGCTCCGGCTACCACATTCAGCCACTTGGACGCTACTACGGTGCTTTCTCGTAAAATCGCATCGCTCGGTATCTACCCCGCAGTAGACCCGCTCGACAGTACTTCGCGAATCCTTACACCCGAAATCGTTGGTGCAGCACACTACAACACCGCGCAGAGGGTTAAACAGATTCTCCAACGTTACAACGAGTTACAGGATATTATCAACATTCTTGGTATGGAAGAACTTTCCGACGAAGACAAACTCACCGTTAGTCGTGCCCGCCGTGTACAGAGATTCCTTTCGCAGCCGTTCCACGTTGCCGAACAGTTTACAGGTCTCAAAGGCAAACTTATTCCTATCGAAGACACCATCAAGGGCTTCAATATGATAATGGATGGCGAGGTAGACCAATATCCCGAAGCCGCATTCCACCTTGTAGGTACAATCGAGGAGGCCATCGAAAAAGGCGAGAAACTTTTGAAAGAATCAAAATAAACGTCTGAAAGATGAAAGTAGAAATAATTTCACCCGACAAGCAAATCTACTCCGGCGAGGCCACATTAGTAAGCCTTCCAGGTACAAAAGGCTCGTTTGAGATAGAGCAAAACCACGCCGCCATAATCTCCACCCTCGAAAAGGGCAAGATCAAAATCAAAAACGGCGACAAAGAAGAGTTTTACGAAATCTCCGGCGGACTTGTGGAGTGCAGAAAAAATCAGATAAATATTTTGGTCAACTAACAATAACTTGATAATTAACAAAATACCCCGAGAGTTTCTTATATACAAGAAACTTTCGGGGTGTTTTTATCTTATATGCAAGAAAGGATTACTTAATCCATCCGTGCATACGCATCCATTTTTCGCAGGCGTCGTGCCAAAAGGCTTGTGTGTCGGTGGGTGCTTTTACCTGCAAACCGTGGTCGCCCTTGGCATAGAGATGAAGTTCTGCCTCAACACCGTTTTTGCGGAGGGCGTCGGTATACATAACGCTGTTAGCGTAGGGCACAAGTTTGTCGTCGAGAGCGTGAGCAAGAAATGCCGGAGGAGTATCCTTGGTAACCTGCTTTTGGCTCGAAAACTTATCGGTAAGAGCCTGATTAGCATCTTTGCCAATAAGGGCCTCGCGCGAACCCATGTGGGTGGTTTCGGCCTCCATAGTAATTACGGGGTAAATCAAGATAGAAAAATCAGGACGTGCGCTAACGTTGTATTCCGATTTGTAAACATTGTCGTTGTAATGCGTAGAGATTACCGAAGCCAAGTGTCCACCAGCCGAAAAGCCTATCACGCCAATCTTGTCGGGGTCGATGCCGTATTCCTTGGCGTTGGCGCGAACATAGCGTACAGCCTGTTGAGCATCGATAAGCGGACCTACCGAGCGGTCTTGCATAAATTGGTCTTCGGGAAGGCGGTATTTTAGCACAAAAGCGTTGATACCCACCGAGGCAAGCCACTCAGCGGTTTGCAAACCCTCAAAAAGGTAAGTCAATCCTGCATATCCGCCGCCGGGGATAACAATCACCGATGCGCCAGATGGTTCTTTGGCAGGGAAATAAGCAAGTTGCGGAGTAGACACGCAGCGCATAAAGAAAATGTTTGCGCTTTGTTCGTCGCATTTTTTAGGTTCGCCCTTAGCGCCGGGGATTTTGGTAAAAAGTTCGATAGTTTTGGCGGGTTCGGGAGCCTTAGGCATCTGCGGACGCTGTGGCTGCTGAGCCATTGCTCCTCCGCCAATAATCATAGCCGTAGCAAACACGGCTGCAAAAGAATATAGTCTTTTCATTTTCCTGTGATTTTAATAAGTTTATCAGCAGCAATAATACAAAATTTTTTTCACAAAAAATAATCTCTCAAACTCCTAATCCAAAAAAGTTATAACTATTTTGGATTACAATCCAAAATAGTCAAGTCTTTTTGGATTAGGGATAATGGAAGGGAGAAAATTATAGTTGATAATTGCAAAGCCGTGAGGTAAAATTTTGATAATTAAAATAAAATTGATAGATTTGCATAGTATTTAAAATCATTTTGACTATGGAAGAATTATCATTGAGAATACCGAGCCAAGATATGGCATTCATATCGGAACTCGCCGCGCGTATGGGATGGGTGCTTAACAAATTAAGCAACATTACCAACATCACATTAGTCAATGATGTTGCTGTCAATGAGCCACAAAAAAACAAAATAAAATTACCCAAAGGCAACGGCAAATCATCGCAGGAGGCTATGGAATGGGTAAAATCACTTGTTATCAAAGGTGGCAATCCCGTTCCTGTTGAGGAAAATGGAAGAGAGTTAAGATCAGAAAAATATTTATAAGTATGAATCTGTTTTTTGACACGAATATTCTAATGGACATAGTCTTTGAGCGTCCGTTTTGCCTAAACGAAGAAATTAAAATACTACAATTGGCATTTAAGGAACAAGTAAAAATAGCAGTTTCATCATTATCAATTGTCAATACAGTATATGTGGCAAAAAAATATGGCAAAACCGACAACGATGTTAAAACAGCGTTAGATGCTCTTACCAAGCACATTAAAGTTTTAGATATGAGGGGGCAAGACGTTATATTTATGCTATCAAATGGATGGAAAGATTACGAAGATGGTCTCCAATATCTTTGTGCTTGCAATTACAAAGCAGATTTTATTATCACTCGCAACAAAAACGATTTTAAATTATCAAGTATAGAAGTGGTTACGCCACAAGAATTTCTTGATATGGTATCAACAGACTAACTATGCACAACATCCTCCTTGTTTGGGACCGTATCGGTGATTATCATCTTGCACGTGTAAGGGCGTTGCGGGAGGTGGTAGGCAATAGATTGGTGTTTACCGCCGACCTTGCCGCCGCCGACAACCTATATAAGTGGAAAACCGAAAACCTTAAAAATCATTTTGTTCTGTCGGATAAGCCTGCCGAGGTGCGTGATGTGCGTTGCCGATTAAAAAATTTTAAAAAGATTATCAAAACTCACAACATAAAACACTGCTGCCTTGCTGGTTACGGACGCATTGAATATCTGCGGATGATAATTGCCGCAAAACTTCGCGGATGCAAGGTGCTGATTTTTTCGGAGAGTTGGTACGGACGGCGCACACCTTTTAATATATTAAAATCGTGGTTTTTAAAAATGTTTGCCGATGTGTTTTTGGTGTCGGGCATAAGGGCGAGAGATTTTACTGCTAATGTTTTGAAAATCATGCCCGAAAAAATAGCCATCCCCTACTCGGTGGTAGACAACGCACATTTTGCAAACCCTGGCAATTATAATCCCGATACCAAGGTAATGCTCTGTATGGCGCGTTTTAGCAAGGAAAAAAATCAAGAATTTTTGATTAACGCATTTCTAAAATCCTCATTATCGGAGAGTTGGACATTAAAACTTGTTGGAGCAGGTCCGCTAAAAGAAGAATTGGAACAAAAGTTTAAAGAAAAACATAATATAACACTATGCAATTGGGCGGTTTACAACGAATTACCTACGATTTACCATAACAGTTCGATGTTTGTTTTGGCAAGCACGTTTGAGCCGTGGGGATTGGTGGTAAACGAGGCAATGAGCGCGGGACTGCCTTGCGTTGTGAGCCGTGCCGTGGGTGCTATGCCCGATTTGGTGGATTCGTCAGACGGTTTTACATTCGACGAAACCAACGAACAATCGCTCGTAGACGTATTTAACTGCATTGCCACATTATCCAAAGAGCAACTTATGCAGATGAGCCGCGCCGCCGTGGAGCGAATCAGCCGTTTTACCCCAGAAATTTGGGCTAAGCAAGTAGTCAAATTACTGAAAATATGAATATTATCAACATTATAGACCGTATCGACAAGGTTAATTTCGGCATTTGGAACGCCGCCCACCTACCCTGCTCCACACTTTATAATATATATAAGGTGAAATGCTTTGCGATTTTCCCTCGTATCGACGATTTGCCCGATGTTAAAACTCTCTATAATGTTGAACCAATTATTATAGATAACACTGACACTGAGGAATTTAGAAAAATTTTAGAGAGATTTTCGCCAAAAGAGACCATAATTGTAACACACGGCAGTTGGCGTTTTCCTACACGATGGGGAAATTATGCCGCAAATAACGGTTTCAAATGGGTTTACACACCTCACGGAATGTTAGAGCCGTGGAGCAAGAGGTTAAAATGGTTTAAAAAATTGCTCTATTTCCACTTAATAGAAAAACGGATGATAAAACGTGCGGCAACCATTAGGGCAGTTTCAAAACCCGAAATGGAAAATCTCAAAAAAGATTTCAAAAAAGTGGTTCACATACCCAACGGAGCGGAGGTTGTTAAAAGTTACTCAGCGGTAACAAAGCCGATAACCCTTTTGTTTCTTGGCAGGCTGAACTCAAAAAAATGCGTCTACGAGATACTCAGGGCGTGGATAGATTCCAAAGCGTTTGGCAATGGAGATTATTGTTTAAAAATAGTTGGTCCCGACGATGGAGAGTTTCCTCGGCTTGAAGCATTATACCAGACATTACCCGAAAACAAAAACGTATATCTCAGCAACACACCCGTTTATGGCGAAGAGAAAGAGGCGTTGTTGGCAGAAAGCACATTTTTTCTCTTGCCATCGCAGTCGGAGGGTTTTCCCACATCGGTGGTGGAGGCAGGAATGGCGGGATGCGTACCAGTTATCAGCGACGGTTGCAATTTTCCCGAACTATTTGAAAATCAACTTGGAATCAAAGTAGAAAGCAATTATGATTCGTTGCTGAAATTTTTCAACAATATACCGCAATCATCTAACCGTAAGCAATATACCGATTATTTTGTTGAGAATTACTCCATAGAGGCAATTACCGAAAAAATGTTTTCGCTATACAAACGGCTGTTAGAGCATTAAACCCTCGTCGCAAAAACTGTAATAACTATCGCCGGCAATGATAATGTGCTCGGGAAGGTCGATACGCAGAAGTTTGCAAATCTTTTTTAAATCTTGGGTGAGCGAAATATCCTCTTGGCTTGGGCGACAAGTGCCTCCGGGATGGTTGTGACACAGGATAATGCGTCCGGCATTGCACTCAAAGGCATAACGGAGAATCTCTTTAAAATCTACCACCACCACATTCGACGCACCTTTGCCTATTTGCTGACGGCGTATAAACTGTCCGCTTATGTTGCAATATATCACCCAAAATTCCTCGTGAGGTTTTTCGCGGAGAAATTTCATTGATTCAAACACATCTTTGCTCGATAAAAGTTTCACCTCGGTGGGCGGCGTGGCGGCGGCAATTCGGCGACCAAGTTCCTGAGCGGCACGGATAATGGTAGACTTTGCCGGACCGATACCTTCCACCTGCTCAATCTCTGAGCGGGTTAGGCGGGTAAACTTCATCAGGTTGTAGTCTGCCATCTTCATTACATCGTTGGCAAGGTCTACCGCCGAGCGATTTGCAGTGCCGTTAGTTATCAGTATAGCAATAAGTTCGGCAACGGAGCAAGCCTCGGGACCATTTGCGATAAGTTTTTCGCGAGGGCGGTCGTCTTCGTTCCAATCTTTGATGGGCATAGGATAATGGAAATAAAAAAAGGTCTCAACCGATTACCCGTCAAGACCCTCTTTGCGTATTATGACAACAAAATTATTACAACTTGTTAACAAGTTTCTGCAACTTTGATTTCAAGTTAGCAGCCTTGTTCTGATGGATGATGTTTCTCTTGGCGAGTTTGTCAATCATTTTAACAACACCCGGAAGAGCCTTCTCGGCTTCTTCTTTCTCTTTTGTTGCACGGATTTTTCTTACTGCGTTACGCATTGTAACGGCATAGTAGCGGTTGCGAAGTCTGCGAACTTCGTCCTGTCTGATCTTCTTTTTTGCTGAATGATGATGAGCCATTTCTCTTTTATTTAATGCTTTTGTTTATATTCAAATATTCTGTTTACAAATCAGAGCGCAAAGTAACAAAATATTCTTGATACCAACAAAAAAATTTGCGGATTTAAATTTTAATTTTTACTATTGTACCAAGAAAAATAATTATGAACAATCCAAAAATATCTGTTGTAACAGTGGTTTACAACAGCGCGGCACTTATAGAAAATACCGTTAAAAGTATTATAAATCAATCGTATAGCCACATAGAATACATAGTGGTGGACGGCGGAAGCACCGATGGCACTATCGACATTCTCAATCGTTACAAAAAAAATATTTCTACCCTCTTATCCGAACCCGACCGCGGTATTTACGACGCTATGAACAAAGGTATCAGCCTTGCCACTGGCGATTTTGTGGTGTTTATCAATTCGGGCGACAAATTTTCTTCGCCAGACATTCTTGAAAAAATTTTTTCTAACCCCGACGCCGCACAAGCCGACGTTATCTATGGCGACACCGACATCACCGACTCAGATGGCAATATTATCCATTCGCGCCGTCACCGTCCGCCCGAAACACTCGATTGGAAAAGTTTTAAGCGAGGAATGTTGGTTTGCCATCAAAGTTTTATAGCAAGGCGCAATTTGATAGATAGTTACGATTTAACATACCGTTACGCAGCCGATTTTGATTGGTGCATTCGCATTCTTAAAAAATCTAAGAGCGTGCACAACTCCCGTCAGGTTATAAGCCTTTTTCTCGAAGGCGGACAAACCCGCAAGACCATTGTCCCCGGCTTAAAAGAACGTTTCCGCATAATGCGCCACCACTACGGACTTATTTCAGCCACATTTTGGAATATAATATTAGGTGTGCGGTTTACGTGGTTTGTGATACGGCATAGATGGTTTTAAACAGCATTAAAAACCCTTAGGCAAACAATTTTCCATTCCAAAGGCGCGACAAAAACTCTTTGGCAGGCCAAACCTCCACACCGTTAAACAATCGTGGGCGTTCCTCCAACGATACCACAATTAGTTTGCAATCAGGATATTCCTCTTTAAACGCCTTTAATCCTTTGAGATGAGAAGAAACCACGTTTGCCGACGATTTGATTTCAATAGCCACTTCGGCATCGCCAATTATAGCATCAACCTCGTAGGCATTGTTGAGAGTATGCCAAAATGAAAGTTTCTTATCAGATTCGGTATAATCGAGATATGCGGCAAGTTCTTGAATAATAAGATGTTCAAAAGCGTGACCATATTCAGAAGTTCCTCTGGTTAAACGTCCTCGGTGAAGCAAATGATTGGTAATACCCGTGTCGAAATAATAGAACTTGGGCGACAACTGAACTTTACGCTTCAAAACCTTTGTGTATGCGGGCAGAAACATACCAATAAGCGTCTCCTCCAAAATAGTAAAGTATTCTTTAACAGTTTTTGCCGAAACACCGCAATCGGTAGCAATTTTGGCGTAATTTACCATTTCAGAATCACTGAGAGCCGCCACCTCCAAAAACCGTGTAAAAGAATCCAAGTTTCGCACCAATGCCTCGGCAATAATCTCTTGTTGAAGATAATCACCGATGTAGGCTTGCAGACGTTTTTGCGGAGTGGTGGAAAGATAGTGGCGCGGCATCATTCCGTAATTGACCGCACGGTCTAAATCAAAATCGGGTATTTCAGCACTAACCAACGGATGGAGAACCTTGCGAATAGCCCTTCCGCCAAGAAGGTTAGCCCCCGAACGTTTTAATTTGCGTGCGCTCGACCCGCACAAGATAAAATTGATACCGCGGTTGGTAATAAGCCAATGAACCTCGTCGAGCAACGAAGGAATTTTTTGAACCTCGTCGATAATAACGGTAGACCCTTCGTCAAGCATCATACACTCCTCGCGCAACTGCGACGGACGGAGTTTGTATTGAGCGTAAACATCAGATTTCAACAAGTCGTAATAAGGGGCATCAGGGAAAAGTTGTTTCAAGAGAGTGCTCTTGCCTGTCTGCCTCGGGCCCCACAGAAAAATACTATCTGTTTTAATATCGTTAAGCGAAAGAAGTCTGTCTAACATAATTATTTAGTTTAGTATTTTGCAAAGTTACTAATAATAAAAATATTAAACAAAAAATTTTAATGAAAAAATGGAGTACAACTTCCGATTTTATCGCAAAAAATGGAGTAGCACTTCCGATTTTAACCAAACAAAAATGGTTTTAACATTCTTTAATTACCTTTTAAACCTCTTAACAATAATAAGTTGTTACTTTGCACCGTAATAAATCAGAAAAAAAAATTGTCTTTTTCATAAATACAGAGTTTAATAGTAACAACCAAAAGGGAGGCGCGCTGAGGCCTCCTTTTTTTGTTTTAAGTGTAGTTTTAACAATAAATCCAACTTATTTTTACAAAACGGTATAAATCAGCACTTCCACAGCCTCAATTTTTAACGAAAATTCTCACTTTGTTTAATATCCATATAAAATAACCGCCATATCTTTGCAATCGGAAAAAGCGATGAGATATCGACTTTTTCAGAGTAAATAATTGTCTTTTCATAATATTAGGTTTAGGTTAAAAATTAGTAGCAACAATGGCAGGGAAACCTGCTTTTGTTGTTTTTATGGGTACAGGTTTGACAAGTTGACCAAAAAAAATTATCTTTGTAGCCAAAACCAATCACGATGGATTCCGAAATAATGCTTGTAAAAAACGAGGACATTGACCGCAAGCAATGGGACAGCGCCGTGTCGCAAACGCCTTATTGCTCGCTGTTTGGATATTCGTGGTATCTCGACAACGTTTGCACCACTTGGGACGCGCTCATTACCCGAAACTACCGCCGCATTATGCCCATACCAGTGTTTGAAGGGCAGCACCAGCAAATGCAGCAGTACCTTTTATGGTCGGGAATCTACGGCAGCGAAATCACCACGAGTGCAATTGCCGAGGAGTTTATCAACCACATACCCGAAAACTACAACGGGCTTTACCTCAACTTCAACAAACTCTGCGACATATCTAACGTAGAAAACGGACTTATCCATCACGAAAAAGTTTATCAAATCGACCTCTTGCAGCCTTACCGCAATAGAAGGTTTCAAACGCCCGCCACATCCAACAAAAAATACTCGGTAGACGCAAAACAATGCGTGTCGTTCTTTTTGGTAAACAACTACAAAACCGAGAGCATACTATATTTCCAACTTTTAAAAGAAGTAAAGCAGCGCGGACACTGCCTGATTTTTGCCCTTGCCAACACCGACAAAATTATTCTCGGATGCGCAGTGGTATTTATCTCACAGACAGAGATTTACCTAACCGACATCAGCATCAACAAAAACCAAAAAGACTACAAAGCCATCAAAAACGAACTCTTGGATACTATAATCAGTTACTTTTCGGGCAAAAACTTCACACTTTATATTAAGACCAACAAAAGGGGCGTGTACGACAGTTTCGACACCGAAACACTCGAACTTTTCGATGCCGTGCCATACCCACACATTTATTATATAAGAAACAATATTTCGAAACTATTTAATTTTTTTAATTTTAAATAACTATGACACACACACTTACACAATATCCGTCGCCAGCCGACCTCTACATTGCACAAATGCGCGACATCAATGTGCAGAAAGACCCGCAACGTTTTCGCAACAATATCAAGCGGCTTTCGCACCTGCTCGCTTTTGAAATTGGCAAAACCCTCGACTACAAACCCACCGAAGTTACCACTCCGCTCGGCACTGCAAAATGCCGCGAACTCAACGACAAAGTGGTGATTGCCTGCATTTTTCGCGCAGCACTGCCTATGCACGAGGGATTTTTAGACGTGTTTGACTATGCCGAAAGTTCATTTCTTGCCGAATACCGCTCTTACAACTCAGACGGAGGTTTCGACATCAAATCGGGTTATGTGGCATCGCCCCGCTTAGACGGAAAAATCCTCATAATGGCAGACCCGATGTTGGCCACAGGCGCAAGCATTGTTACCGCTATGGACCTCATCAAAAACCTCGGAACGCCCAAGCACATACATTTTGCCTCAATAATTTCGAGCAAAAAAGGTATCGAAACCGTTGAAAACCTTGCAAAACCTTGCAGCAGCGATATTTGGACAATTGCCACCGACGACACTCTCAACAGTCACGGCTACATTGTGCCCGGACTTGGCGATGCAGGCGACCTCTGTTTTGGCGAAAAACTTTAACCGTTTATGACACAAGGCTTAGTAATAAAATCAACAGGCAGCAACTATTTGGTAGAAATTAATAATCAGATAGTTAACTGCAAAATACGCGGCAAAATCCGTCTCAGCGGAATACGCACCACCAATCCCGTGGCTGTGGGCGACAATGTTAGCGTGGAACTCTCAAACGATACAGAAGGCGTTATTACAGAGATACTTCCGCGCAAAAACTATATTGTGCGAAAATCTATCAACCTAAGCAAAGAGAGCCACATAATAGCCGCCAACCTCGACCAATGTATGCTTGTGGCAACGCTAATTATGCCCGAAACACCGTTGGAATTTATCGACCGTTTTCTTGTTTCAGCCGAGGCTTACAATGTGCCGGCAATTATACTATTCAACAAATCAGACCTTTACGGCAATTTGCAAGAAGTGCTAAAAGATACAATGGATATTTACACAAAAATAGGCTACCGATGCGTAGCGGTATCGGCACAAACAGGCGAAAACGTTGACACTCTACGCACTATGCTCAAAGACAAAACCACATTGATTTCGGGCAACAGCGGCACAGGCAAAAGCACATTGATAAACAGAATAAACCCGGGTTTGGGATTGCGCACTGGCGATATTTCGATGTACAGTCTTCAAGGAAAACACACCACCACATTTGCCGAGATGTTTCACCTCGATTTTGGCGGCAACATTATCGACACCCCCGGCATTAAGGGTTTTGGAATGGTGGGAATGACCCAGGAGGATATTTCGCACAATTTTCCCGAAATATTTGCACAATTAGAAAACTGCAAATTTTACAACTGCACCCACACCCACGAACCCGGTTGCGCCGTAAAAAAGGCAGTGGAAGACGGTACAATTCACCCCTCACGTTATCATAGTTACATAAGCATAATATCCGACGACGAAACTCAAAAATACAGAAAATCAAGCCGTGAATAAGTTACTTAAAATATTAGTTTTAATTGTTGTAACCTGTGCGTTTACTTTAAATGCAGAGGGTCAAAATGAGTTTAGAAAACTTCATCGAGGATATTCAGGACGAGGCTATTCTACTGTAAAGCCGTTTTTATCTAACCAAGAAGATATAAATATAATTTACGGTCCTGATTTGCCCCCAGCAGAATGGCCTTTTTATGATTCCACAGGCAATCTAATTATTGACACCACCGAAATCAACCCTCGCAAAACTGTGGGTGAATGGTGCAAAGAGCATTTTTTTGAAACCAATTTTATCACTGCCGAAAAAAACGATTGCAGCATCAATATCAACCCGCTCTTTATTTTTGAAGCCCGCAAAATGAATGGCAACGACACCTTATCGCTTCTCACTCGCAACACCCGCGGCATTGAGGCTTTTGGCAAATTAGGGGGGCATATCTCTTATTACACATCGTTTTACGAAAACCAAGGGGGATTTTTCCCCTACGAAAAGGAGTATATC
Source organism: Bacteroidales bacterium (assembly GCA_017394445.1). Taxonomy (GTDB): domain Bacteria; phylum Bacteroidota; class Bacteroidia; order Bacteroidales; family UBA3824; genus UBA3824. The sequence continues at coordinate 16,109 of JAFPYT010000386.1, forward strand.
GAAAAATACGACATTATTCCCGGGCAAGGACACGGCAAGGAATTTAAAGAAACGCAGTTAGACTGGGCGTGGGTAACGGGGCAAATCTACGTGCGTGCCAGCCGTAATTTGGAATTCGTGCTCGGATACGGCAAAAACTTTATCGGACACGGCTACCGCTCAATAATACTCTCCGACCAAGCGTTCAACTATCCCTACGTGCGCTCGCAGGTAAGTTTATTTGACCGAGAATTGTTTTTCAACTCAATTTGGGCGCAGACACAGAGTTGGAACCACGATTCCGACTTTGTAAGCAACAATCACACATTCCACAATGCAGTCTACAACGTTCTCGGCTGGAATCCACCAGTGCTACGAGGCGTAAACCTTTCGATAATCCACGGCATTACGTGGAAGAAAAGCCAAAAAAGCAACTTTTTGGCAGCAGACCTAAGAGTTTCGCCATTTAGAGAGTTAAATATCTATGCGCAAGCACGTTACAACTGCGATGATATTCTCGACAAAAAAGTTGGCTATCAGGCCGGATTTGAAATATTTGATGTTTTTGAAATGCTGAAAATCAATGCTGTATTATCGTTTTTAAAAGGTGTTGGAGTACTTAGTCGCGACCGAAATCCTCTCCAATTGCATATTCAAGCCGAATACAACAGCAATTCATTAACCGAAATAGACCCGCTGCAAAAGCCTTACTCGTTTGCTCATTACGCCGAGCCGCTGCAATTTTCGTTAGATAGAGAAACGCTATTTATCTCAGACTTAACAATTTACAATCGTGTAGAAATATCCTTAATGCACTCCGACAGCAACATCCGCAAATACACCGACGTAAAACTCTCGCTCATAGCCAATAACACCACCGGCTGGCGCATCTACGGCGGCGGCTACAAACGCAATGATGAAACGTACTTTTATGTTGGCACAAGTATATGTCCGGAGAGGAGGTATGAGAGGGAGATGTAGGGGGAAAGGAAACTACAAAGTGAATTTTTGGGGATTGCAAAAAAAGTTCTACCTTTGCCACCGGAAAAACAAAAATCAAAATGAAGAGACTTTACGCTTTTGTAGAAAAACATTTCGATATAATTGAAACCATTTTGGCAGTGGCTATTATGGTGTCGCTGTTTTTGTTGACGCAACTGGTGCCATATTCGCTGCAAATCTCGTTCGGTATACTTATTGCCGCCGCGGTGCTCTATTGGATAATGGCGGTGAGGCCGTTTGAAAAAAAAGTTTCGATTTTTAGAAACTTTACACGCCGCGTGGTGTGGAGTTCGTATATGATGTGGGCGTTGTCGCTGCTTATGAAACTTGGTTTTGAACAAAACGTTGACACCGACAAACTGTTCATTATCACAATGGCAGTGCTTGGCGTGGGATTAATCTGCATCCTGCTCAAAAGATTCAAACTCGGCGAAAAAGACCATTTTATGCCGATGCTTGCTAAAACATTGATATTCATATTGATATTAGCTTGGCTGATGTCGCTTTAAAAAGATAGGAAAATGATAGAGATAATGTCGCCGGTGGGCAGTTTCGAGTCGCTTGCATCTGCTATTCAGGCAGGGGCTGGCTCGGTTTACTTTGGTCTCGGAAAACTTAATATGCGTGCGGGAAGTACCGTAAACTTTACCGAAGACGACCTCGAAAGTATTGTGTCGCTATGTCAGGAACACGGTGTAAAAACATACCTTGCCGTCAACACCATTATGTACGACACCGACATTGCCGAAATGCACCGCATTATCGACCTTGCCAAACAAAAACATATCACAGCAATAATTGCTTCTGATACAGCCGTTTTAGAATATGCATTAAAACAAGGTGTTGAAATTCACGCCTCCACTCAATTAAATATCAGCAACATTGAGGCTGTAAATTTCTTCTCAAAATATTGCGATGTAATGGTTCTTGCCCGAGAACTCACTCTCGACAAGGTAGTATACATTCATCAACAGATTAAAGAACAGAATATCCGCGGACCTAAGGGCGAACTTGTGCGCATAGAGATGTTTGTGCACGGGGCGTTGTGTATGGCTGTTTCGGGCAAATGCTACCTGAGCCTTCACGAACTCGGACGCAGTGCCAACCGTGGAGCGTGTCTACAAGTGTGCCGCAGAGCCTACACCGTTAAAGACCGCGAATCTGACATTGAACTCGACGTTGAAAACGAATACATAATGTCGCCCAAAGACCTCTGCACCATTGGTTTTATCGACAAGATACTTGCCGCCGGCGTAGAAGTGTTGAAAATCGAAGGTCGCGCCCGTCCGCCCGAGTATGTAAAACTCGTTACCGAGGTATATCACGAAGCAGTTAAGGCGGTAGAAGAAGGCAGTTTCAACGCTGAAAAAGCCGAAAAATGGAAAGACCGCCTATCGGAAGTGTTCAACCGTGGATTTTGGGATGGATACTATCTTGGGCAGCGTCTCGGCGAATGGAACAATATGCACGGTTCAAAAGCCAAGTATCACAAAGAGTTTGTGGGCACGGTAAACAACTTTTTCAGTCGTCTGAGCGTAGCCGAAATATACATCAACAGCGGCAAAATCTCTGTTGGCGAGCGAGTTTTGATAATAGGACCCACCACTGGCACAATAGATATGACCATCAGTGAAATCCGTTTCGACAACCGCAAGTCCGACACCGCCATCAAAGGCGACGTAATCTCCATCCCCGTACCAGAGAAAGTAAGACGAAGCGACAAGTTGTATGTGTTGGTGGAGAATTAATTTATTTTTTACTACCTTTGCCCCATCATTAAAAATAAAAATAAATATGGAAAAATTCGACAACACACTCCCCTACAAGGTTAAAGATATGAGTCTTGCCGCTTGGGGACGCAAAGAGATAGAACTTGCCGAGGCCGAAATGCCCGGACTTATGGCTTTGCGCAAAAAATACGCCGCCCAGCAGCCTCTCAAAGGCGCAAAAATTATGGGCTCGCTTCACATGACCGTTCAAACAGCAGTCCTGATCGAAACCCTCACCGCACTTGGAGCACAGGTACGTTGGGCAAGTTGCAACATTTTCTCAACCCAAGACCACGCAGCGGCAGCCATTGCACAAGGCGGAGTACCAGTGTTTGCTTGGAAAGGCGAAAGTCTCGAAGAATATTGGTGGTGCACCGAGCAGGCTTTGACATTCGGCGACGGCGTTGGTCCCGACCTGATTGTTGACGACGGTGGCGACGCTACCCTTATGCTCCACCTCGGCGTTGACGCAGAGAACAATCCCAAAATGCTCGACACACTGCCCAAAGGCGAAGACGCTGTGCAACTTTACAAACGCTTGAAATTCAACCTCGGCATCGACCCGCAGAAATTCCACAAACTTATCAAGAACGTTCGCGGAGTATCAGAGGAGACCACCACAGGCGTTCACCGTCTGTATCAGATGTTTGAGGCAGGCACTCTCCGTTTCCCAGCCATCAATGTAAACGACTCGGTAACAAAGAGCAAGTTCGACAACCTCTACGGCTGCCGCGAATCGCTCGCCGACGGTATCAAACGCGCCACCGACATTATGATTGCCGGCAAAGTGGCAGTAGTTTGCGGCTACGGCGACGTTGGCAAAGGCTGCGCTCGCAGTATGCGCGGATTCGGTGCAAGAGTAGTGGTAACAGAAGTTGACCCCATCTGCGCACTCCAAGCCGCTATGGAAGGCTTTGAAGTGGTAACAGTAGAAGACGCCCTTCCTTACGGCGACATATACGTAACCTGCACAGGCAACTGCGACATTATCACAGCCGAGCACATGACCGCCATGAAAGACAAGGCAATTGTCTGCAACATAGGCCATTTCGACAATGAAATCCAAGTTGCCGACCTCGAAAAAATCAAAGGCATCAAAAAAATCAACATCAAACCTCAGGTAGACCAATACATCTTCCCCGACGGACACTCGATTATCCTCCTTGCCGAAGGACGTCTTGTTAACCTCGGATGCGCCACAGGTCACCCCTCGTTTGTAATGAGCAACTCGTTTACAAACCAAACCCTCGCGCAGTTGGATCTTTGGACCAAGAAATACGAAACAGGCGTTTACCGCTTGCCCAAATATCTCGACGAGGAAGTTGCCCGACTCCATCTCGACCACGTAGGTGCAAAACTCACCAAACTCACCCAAAAACAAGCCGACTACATCGGCGTTCACGTTGAAGGTCCCTACAAGGCTGAGCATTACAGATACTAAACAATTACACAATAAAAAACGGATAGCAAACATTTGCTGTCCGTTTTTTTTATATTTCAACCGCAAAAATCAAATAACCATTTTTTAATTATATTCGTTATAATAATTGCATTTGTAATACAAATGATATATATTTGCAATCTATTGTATCACAATTAATCGTAAAAATTATGGCAACAGCAGCAATCAGAAAACCCGTATCATTTAGGTTAAAAGCCGACCTTATAGAAGAACTCAAAATTAAGGCTGCCCGAACAAACCGTTCGTTAAATAATTATGTTGAGAGTGTGCTTCTCGACAATGTTTACGATGAGCCCAACGAAGTAACCAAAGCGGCCATTGAAGAAGTAAAAAATAGACAACATTATCCCGAAAACGAACTATATAACAGTGCAGCAGAACTTTCAAAGGCACTTTTATCAGAATTAGACGCAGAATGAAAAAGATATTTGGTTCGACGAAAAAAATAACGTAATTGAATTAGTTCGTTTAGGCACTCACTCTGAACTATTTAAGAATAATTAAACCTATGCACTGCAACAATTTAGACGAGGTACGCGCAAATATCGACCGGATAGATAGCGCAATAATAGCCCTCATAGCCGAAAGGGGCGAATATGTGGCTCAGGCCGCTACCTTCAAAAAAAACGAGGAAGGCGTAAAAGACTCATCACGAGTAGAAAAAGTAATTCAAAAAGTGCGTTCCAAAGCCGAAACACTTGGAGCAGACCCCGATATGGTAGAAAAACTCTACCGACAAATGATAGCATCGTTTATCAAAAAAGAGATGGCAGAGTATAACGAAAACCAACCTATAACCCTCTTAGACAATATCCATCGCATTTTCACCACCCCTATGGGTGCACAGCGTATTGCCAAAAACCTTTTGCTACCAGCCGACACCGACCCAGTGGAATATTGCAAACAAAAAATTCAATCGCCCCAATGCACCATCTCCCGCAACGGCAAAAACTATTACTGCACCATCGACGGCATTACAATCACAGTTAACGCTAAGAGTTACACTATTATAACCGCGCATAAAATATAATTCTATATGACCTTTCTCTACCCTACACCCTCCCCCCTCTCCCCTATCCTTCTATCTTCCGATGGCGAAGTACTTACAGGTCTGCACTTTATTAAAGGCGAGGCGGTGGTGGAGCAAGGCGGCTCTTTGCCAATATTTAAGGATGTAACCAAGTGGTTAGATGATTATTTTGCGGGAAAGAGACCGAATTATATACCTGAATATCAAATTAATAATGCAACTCCGTTTCGCAGAGAAGTTTTAGAAATCTTGAAGACCATACCATACAGCGAAACCATCACTTACGGCGAAATAGCCAACAAAATCGCAAAAAATCACAATATTAACAAAATGTCGGCACAGGCAGTTGGCGGTGCAGTGGGTTGGAATCCTATTGGAATAATTATACCTTGCCACAGGGTTTTGGGCGTGGGCAAAAAACTCACAGGTTACAGCGGAGGCATACACAACAAAATTGGTCTATTGAATATTGAGGGGATAAAATTTGCTAACTAAAAAATCTATAACCGAGAACTTGCTTTTTTACAAATAATTCCATACGTTTGTAAACTACAATTATATACATTACCAACCATAAACAAATGCAACAATGAAAAAAATCTCGTTATTATTAGCCGCAGGGCTCACAATGCTTACCTTGTCAGCGTGCAACAACGGCGGCAACACCAACAACGCCACCGAATCTGCCAACAATTCTGCCACCACTACTGGCGATTCTCAAACCTCCGACAACAGCGGCAACGCCACAAAATCCGAAGCACAGGCGGCTATGATTCCTGGCAAACTCAACTTCGTGAACCTCAAAGATGGCGAGCAACCCGTTATGACCGCCTTGACGCTCAAAGGAAACCAAGCCGGCTCTGTGGAATGGAATGACCGAAAGCCAGCCACCGAAGGCATCCGCTGCATCTTTAATCTGAACGAGTGGATAGAGTTTTATCCCGTGACCAATGCAGAATACGGCATCAAGGTGTGGATTATCAAACACAAAGAAGACCAGAGCTTCTACCTGAAAAACAAGATGCGCGACCTGACACCCGGCTTTGTGCAAGGCGGCGACATCCGCAAGGACCCCGATGCCGAGGAAGGAAGCCCCTGGGGAAGTATGTATGTTAATCCTGACAACGCTGAGCCCGGTTACTACGACTTTGTATTCACTTACGAAGACAAGGTGTTTGCCACAATGCTCACAAAATTCTACAAAGAAGATGGTCTCGACAACAAATCCGACGAAGAATTGGAAAAACTGATGAAGGAATAAATTAATTGACGATAACACAACCATCACAAAAAAAGCACTGCAACCATTCGCAGTGCTTTTTATATTTTTGTGACCCCGGCGGGATTCAAACCCACGACCTCAGGAACCGGAATCCTACGTTCTATTCAGCTAAACTACGGGGCCTTTTATCTATTCGCTTGGGCGCTCAATGAGTTCGATTGGAATTGAAAGGCAATCCTTGTAGCCCGAACCTTCGTCGAACATATCTTCGTCATAAGTTTCGTAAATCCAATCGATATGTATGTCGGAGCCTTCGGAATGTAGTTTCTCTAACCTTACCAATAGTTCGTAAACAACCTTGTTTGATGCCGAAGATAATATCGAAAACTCAAATTCTATTTTTATTTCACCTTTCCAAGTGGGGATAAGGGTGAGAAGTTTTTCGATAATAGGTGTGTAGAATTCTACCGCGTTTTCGGGAAACGAGGGGCCTTCGAACCTTACAAACCTCTTATCGCCGTCGATTATTATCGCCGGTGTATCATCAGAGGCTTCGATTGTTAGTTTGTTGTCTACGAGTTCCATTTGCGCTGCGATTAGTTATAATTATTTTTTATCGGAATTAACCGACACTTTCAAGCCACAAATGTAATAAAAATTTTAATGACTTGTGTATACTGTTTCGATAATTATTTTTGCAATATTTTCAAAGTACTGATTATCAATATCTTTTAAACAATCATTTTTAATATCGTCGGGATTTCCGTTACGGAGATATTGTCCTGCCAAGCAAAACGACCGCACACCTGCCACTGCGCTCACAATAGTGTTGTCGCCATAATAAGGCTCTGCTATCACATCAGGAAAGAGGTTTTCGGCATTAAAAAGTTTGGCAGTGCTTCGTGCAAAATAAAAATGGCGCGATGCAAAATGGTTTGAATTGCCATCAATTACAAAATAAGCATCTTTGTGAGCGGGATGCATTACGCTAATGCCGTACTGATATTGCGGAATAATTTCTTTGTTATCCTCAGCCCACGCCTGCGCTCCAAGGCAATAGCGCAGATGACCATTGATTGTGGAATCGTTGAGATAGGCAAAACGTCCGTCGAAAAACACAATATCGATACCACAGCCGGGGTCTCGCTCGGCAAAATAACGCGAAAGCGACATCAACAGAGCAGCTCCCGAAGCGCAATCGGCAGTATCGCCTGAAAATGGATTTTGGTCGTAATTGGTGTACAGAAGCACACGGTCGCGGTAGTCTGTGTTAAACATACACATTATATTATTAAGTGTAACCGAAAGAGTATCGTTGAGTTGCACTTTACGGCTCTGCACCATCACAGTGTCAGCGTGTTTACGCATTTCGCTACAAATAAAATCTTTGGCATCAACAATGCTCTGCGAACCGCTAAAACGCATAGTATAACGGTTAAGACTATCGGCAAAATCCATTGCACAGTTGTTGTAATAACCGATAGGCACAGGCACAGGAGCGCACGCAGCCATCAACAGCAACAATAATATGCTAAAAGAGCGCAAGTTGCACATCATCATCGTTAAAAGTTGTAAGATTCTTACCTAAATGTTTGTATGCAAAGGGAGTAACCTCTCGCCCGCGTGGGGTGCGTTTTAAAAGGCCTTCCATAATAAGGTACGGTTCGTAAACCTCCTCGATAGTGCCGCTATCTTCGCCCACAGCCGTGGCAATGGTGTTTAATCCCACAGGACCGCCCTGAAATTTATCGATAATGGTGCAGAGAATCTTGTTGTCCATTTCGTCTAAACCGAGCGAATCTATATTAAGGTTGTCGAGGGCGTATTTAGTTATCTCTAAGTCGATTACGCCGTTGCCTTTAACCTGGGCAAAATCCCTTACACGGCGCAATAGCGAATTGGCAATACGCGGAGTACCACGGCTACGCGATGCAATTTCACCAGCAGCAGGTTGGTCTATTTCCACATTAAGAATTTTGGCTGCGCGCATAACAATACGTGTAAGCACCTCAATATCATAATATTCGAGCAAAAGATTTATACCAAACCTTGCACGCAGAGGAGCGGTGAGCAATCCTGCTCGTGTGGTTGCGCCCACAAGCGTAAACGGATTAAGTGTCAACTGTACCGAACGAGCCGCCGGACCTTTATCTATCACAATATCAATCTTAAAATCCTCCATTGCGGAATAGAGGTATTCCTCCACCACGGGCGAGAGGCGGTGAATTTCGTCGATAAATAGCACATCGCGGCTGTCGAGATTGGTAAGCAATCCCGCAAGGTCGCCAGGTTTGTCGAGCACAGGACCCGAAGTGGTTTTCATTCCCACGCCGAGTTCGTTGGCTATGATATTAGAAAGTGTGGTCTTGCCCAAACCGGGAGGGCCGTGAAAAAGCACGTGGTCGAGTGCCTCGCCGCGCATTTTGGCTGCCTTAACAAACACTTCGAGGTTTTCGCGGAGTTTTTTCTGACCGTTGAAATCGTCGAAAGTTAAAGGGCGGAGTTTGCGCTCAAACTCTTTTTCCTTTTCGGATATGTTGTTGATTGCTCTAATGTCCATTACGCTGATTTTTGTTTTCGCCGTAAAGATAGTAAAAAATATGGTAGGCTATAAAAAAACTTTTATTTTGCAGTGCTATACAGTTTGCAGATTTCCTTAACCACCTGTTCGATAGGCTGATAACCTGCCACAAGAGTATTAATGCTCTTAATATTGCTATAAAGTTTAAAATCAGTAATAAGGCTAATAAAATCGTCGTTGAGCCGTGGATTGTGACGCGAAAACAGGTATTTAATTCTGTACCAAACTTTTAGAAAAGCAAACATAAATTTACATACATTAAACTTAGGACGTTTAACGCCAAAAGTATCGGCAATATAAAATAGCAATTCGGCAAAACTCATACATTGCGAAACTGCTATAAAACGCTCGTTGACAATACGTTGTTTAGCAAGCGAGAGCATACAGCGTACAAGGTCGTTAACACCGATAAAACCCGTTACACCTTTGGTAAAAAAGCGGAAGCCGTGGCGAACACGGTCAAACATTGCACTACTATCTCTGTGCCAATCACCGGGACCAATAATAAAACCCGCATTAATCACCGAACCGGGCAAACCTTCTTCAAATGCCCTCCAAACCTCCATTTCGCTCAAAAACGAAGCTTGCGAAAATTCGGTATAATTACCTTTTGGGTCGCGTTCTGATTTTTCGGTAATCTCTTTCATCTCAGGTTCGTCGCCCAAAGCTTGGAGATTACTTACATGGCAAAAATATTTTACACCGGCATAGCGAGCCTCGTCCACAAGCAGTGCTGTGCTGTTAACAATACCGTTGATAATATTGTCATCTTTTTTCAGACCAAAAAAAGCAGGTGTAGAGCAGTTGAACACCACATCGATTTCGCAGAGCATATCGGCAACAGAATCGCGGTCGAATGGGTCGGCTTCCACCCAATCAATTTCTTCAAAAAGATTGTCGCAGTCGGAAAAATAGTATCCCATAATCTTTCGGAATCGCTCCATATCGCTACGGTCGGATTTAACGGCACGGACAGGAAGTCCTTTTTGCAGCAGAGTGCAAATCGTATGTGCTCCTAATATGGTGGTTGAACCGATTACAAGATACATTGAGGGTGTTTTTAACGCTTTGTAAAAGTAAACCTTAAAGGTTAATAGAATAGTGCCTTAAATTGAACTTATTATTAAGAAATGAAACATTTTTTGTACTATAAAGTACAATTGTTGTACATTTGCACCTAAAAGCAAATAGCGTTAATGGATAATATAAAGATTGCCGGAAGTTTAATTATATCGTTGATAGTGAGTCTATTAACGATACCATCGATAGTGCGTGTGGCCAAAAGCAAGCGACTTTGCGAAAAGCCGCACGACCGCCATATACACCACGGCAATATTCCCACACTTGGCGGATGTGCAATTTTTGGAGCTTTTGTTACCACAATGTGCCTATTTGCAGGCGATAGCGCAAGTTTTATTCCATACCTCGCCGCTTCGTGCGTAATTCTCTTTTTTACAGGTATTAAAGACGACATTATGATAATTGCACCGCTTACAAAACTTGCCGGACAAATCACTGCCGCACTTGTGCTCTGTGCTGCGGGAGATATTCGCATTACAAGTATGCAAGGACTGTTTAATATTCAGGAATTGCCTTACGCTGTGAGCATTGCGTTATCGGTGTTAGTAGTGGTGGCTATAATCAACGCCTTCAACTTAATTGACGGAATCGACGGACTTGCAGGTTCGCTCAGCATATCGTCGGCGGCAATGTTCGGATTGTGGTTTTGGTACGAAGGGAACACTGCAATATGCATAGTATCAGCAAGTTTTATAGGCGCTGTAATAGGTTTTTTGCGTTACAATCTTTTTTCGCAAAAAAACAAAATATTTATGGGCGACACCGGCGCACAACTTGTGGGATTGATATGCGTGTTTCTTGCCATAAAATTTGTAGAAGCAAACAACGATATATCAACCACATACATTGTCCGTGGAGCACCGGCTGTGGCATTTGCAATAATGGCAGTGCCAGCATTCGACGTGCTTAGAGTTATGTTTTTGAGAATCTTACTCAAACGCCCGATTTTTCATCCCGACAATATTCACATACACTACAAACTGTTGGAACTCGGACTATCGCACAAACAATCCGACATTGTGCTAAATATTTTCAACATAGCATTTGCCGTTGGTGTTTATTTTTTATCCAAATACACTTATATCAACCGTATAGGATTGATAATGCTTCTTGTGCTTATGATTTCGTTTCATATTCCGCAGATAATTATCAACCGACGCTGCAAACATAAGAGCCTATGAAAACAGCCGCAACAATATTATTAATAATGTGTGCCATAGTCGTTAGCGCGCAAATCCCTTACCGTTACGACATTCTTGACCAAAAATCGTTTCATTCGGCTCTGCAACCCTACGAAGATACCGCAAAAACTGCTGCAAAAGGCTATCAAATAGATATTTACCCATTAGTTAACATTGCAGCTGGCGCAGGCGACAACGATATGCACCCACTCTATTCGGCAAACGCAGGTGTGGAGATAAAAGCCAGCTTAACATCAAAACTTACTGCAAGTTATAGAATTTATGGCGGAATTTCGCGATATATGGATTATTTTGCAAACCTTGCCGACAGTATTCACTACATACCCGCAGCAGGAAGTTACAAAAAAAGCGGCGACACTTATTTCAGTTTATATCACGATTTTAACCTTACCTACCATTTAGCCGACTACCTAAAATTTTCGGCAGGTAAAGGTCGCAAAAAAATAGGCGACGGATACCGCTCGTTACTCCTTTCCAACAACAACAGCGGTATGTATTATTTCGACATAATTGCAGGCACAGGAGGATTTAAATACATATTTTCGATAAACACAGCCAAAAGTCTCGACAGTCAAACTGGTAGAGCACGCACCAAATACGTTGTATATCACGCAATTAGTTGGAATATAACAAATTATCTGAATATCGGTGGATTTGAATCAGTGTCAACCATTAAACGCGATTCGTTGGGTAATAGCCAATTTATTGATATTCATTACTTAAACCCTGTTTTATTTCTACGTCCGGTAGAATATTCGATAGGTTCGCCCGACAATGTTTTAATGGGCATATTTGGCAAGGCGCGTTACTACCGCAAAAATATTTTATACGCTCAGGTAATGTTAGACGAGTTTAACTCATCATTTTTAAAAGCAGGAAGCGATTGGTGGGCTAAAAAATTTGCTATTCAGGCAGGAGCACGTGGCGAAATCTTCAATCGATTGAAATATTTAGCCGAAGCCAATTACATTCGCCCTTTTATGTATTCGCACGACGATGCGATACGCTCATATTCAATGTGTTCGCAACCATTAGCGCATCCCTACGGAGCAAATATCAAAGAGGGTATTCTAAACCTATCCTACACCACTAAAAACAATAAATGGAACATAGATTTTACTGCCGACATAGTAAAAACCGGCATCGACACCGACACAATATCCTACGGCGGAAACATTTTGAGACCTTACACACTCCGCAGCGACGACTACGGGCAATCAATGCTACAAGGCAAACCTCTGACTATTACCGATTTGAATCTGACAGTAGAATACAAAATGAAATTAAATTTTGATTCAGAAGGATATATTTTGAAACCTTTTGTTACCTTTGGGTGTTACAACAATGAAGAAAAGAACATATATTTTTTGATAGGAATCAAAAATTTTGACTTAACAAGATTTTATTGACAACTAACATAATACAATAATATATTTAAAGCAAAAGTTTATGGATAGGACAACAGACTTCCTCGTAGTGGGCAGCGGCGTTGCGGGATTATGTTTCGCACTAAAAGCCGCCGAAAAAGGTAGCGTGCTTATCGTTACAAAAGCCTCTGTTACAGATGCTAACACAAAGTTTGCTCAGGGTGGAATTGCTTCCGTTACCGGCGAGGGCGATACTTTTGAAAAGCATATTCACGACACAATGGTGGCAGGCGATTTTCTCTCAAAAGAAAACATCGTTAAAATTGTGGTTGAGGAGGCACCCGACCGTATTAAAGAACTTGTGCAATGGGGCACCGAGTTTGACCGCAAGAGCGACGGAAGTTTCGACCTCCACAAAGAGGGCGGACATAGCGATTTCCGCATTCTCCACCACAAAGATAACACAGGTTTTGAGGTAGAACGTGCTCTTGTTGAGCGTGTTAAGGCTACTCCCAACATCACCATGGTGGATCATTTTTACGCCATGGAGCTTATTACGCAACACTATCTTGGCAAAACCGTTACCAAATACGACGATGATATTGAGTGCTACGGCATTTACGCACTCAACACAAAAACTGGAAAGGTAGAAAAAATACTCTCAAAAATCACCTACCTTGCCACCGGCGGTATAGGCAATATTTACCAAGTTACAACAAATCCTCCAATTGCCACAGGTGACGGCATTGCTATGGTTCACCGCGCTAAGGGCGTTGTAGACAATATGGAGTTTGTACAGTTTCACCCAACATCGCTCTATCATCCGGGCGAACGTCCTTCGTACCTAATTACCGAGGCAATGCGCGGTTTTGGCGCAATACTCAAAACCCAAGACGGCAAAACCTTTATGGAGAAATACGACGAACGCGGCTGTCTTGCTCCTCGCGATATTGTTGCCCGCGCAATCGACAACGAAATGAAAATCCGTGGCGACGAATATGTTTACCTCGACGCTACCGTTACCGACCACGAGGAACTCAAAAAGCATTTCCCCAATATCTACGAAAAATGCCTCTCGATAGGTATCGACATTACCAAACAGCCTATTCCAGTTGTTCCCGCAGCCCATTACCTTTGCGGCGGTATTCGCGTAGACGAATTTGGACGCACAACAATCCACAATCTTTATGCAGGTGGCGAAACAGCTTGCACAGGATTGCACGGAGCCAACAGGTTAGCTTCCAACTCATTATTAGAAGCATTGGTTTTTGCACATCGTTCGGCAATACATTCTGCCAATATCTTGTCGGGTATAAAATTCTGCGAAAACATCCCCGCATGGAACGACGACGGCACCACTATGAACGAAGAGAATATTCTTATTACTCAGTCGTTTAAAGAGTTACAACAAATTATGACCTACTATGTGGGCATTGTACGCAGCAACGAACGTATGAAACGCGCCTTCGACCGCTTGCAGATACTTTACAACGAAACCGAAGACCTCTACCGCCGTTCAAAAATCACTGTTCCGCTCTGCGAACTCCGCAACGCGCTTGTAACAGCTTACCTTGTAATCAAGATGGCACGTCGCCGCCGCGAAAGCATTGGTTTACACTACAATATCGACACGCCCAAAAAGAAGTAGGATTATTCACGATTACTTAACTTTTAGACAACGCCCGTTTAGGTTACATAGCATATATTTGCAACGTATTAAGCGAGTCTAAAACAAACTCCTATATATTGAATATTATTAAAAGATGTCGCGAGACATCTTTTTTTGTTACTTAAAGATTATTAACAACTAAAAATAACTTTTAACACCATAACAGCTTATTTTTGCAATACCAAAATTACTAATTAAAATAATAATACCATGAAAAATTTATTTAAAGCAATTGCATTGGTGGCTATATTTGCCGCTGCAACCACAAGTGCCAACGCACAACTCTATCTCTCTGGTAACGTTTCGATGAACCACACATCTGGTAAAAACGAAATCGAAAATCCGGCAACCAAAGAGATTACCACAACAGATGAAGACCCAACAAACGGTTTTTCGCTCGGAGCTGAAATCGGTTACTATTTTAACGACAATATGGCATTCGGAGCCGATGTAACTTTTTCGCATAGTAAAAGCAAAGATGCCAACGATAAAAAAATTTGGACTGCCAACAATAGTTTCAATATCAATCCTTACTTTCGTTACGACTTTGTGTCAACAGAAAAAATCAGTTTTGGTGCAAAGGCTGAGGCTCTCTTAGGATTTGGCAAAAACAAAAACAACGAACACGATTTATACAAAACATCGCAATTAGGTGTAGCCATTATTCCAGTGCTCAACTACAAATTCACTCCCAATTGGAGCGCAGGAGTACAATTTGGTGCTCTATCGTACATTCACCATGTCAGCAAAAATGCAGCCAACGAGAAAAACAAAAGCATTGACAATATTTGGGACTGCAACCTCAAACTTTCTTCACTCACTTTCAGCGTAGTATACACATTCTAAGTACATAATAATTGACAAACATAAAAGAGATGTCCTTTTCGGGGCATCTTTTTTTGTGCCAAATTTACAGCAACTTCGGTTGGCACGGTTCGTAGGTCATTCTATGGAGCGGGGTAACGCCGTATTTTTGGATTGCCTCTATGTGGTCTTTGGTGGGATAGGCTTTGTTTTTAGCCCAGTTGTATTCGGGATATTGCTCGGCGGCGCGGGTTATCCATTCGTCGCGAAAGGTTTTGGCAAGGATAGAGGCGGCTGCAATCGACAGATAAAGTGAGTCGCCTTTAACTACTGTTTTATAAGGAATTGTCTTATACGGTTTAAATTTATTTCCATCGATTATAATAAATGCAGGTGTAATGCTCAAACCGTCCAAAGCACGGTGCATAGCACGGATAGATGCATTAAGAATATTGATGCGGTC
Source organism: Bacteroidales bacterium (assembly GCA_017394445.1). Taxonomy (GTDB): domain Bacteria; phylum Bacteroidota; class Bacteroidia; order Bacteroidales; family UBA3824; genus UBA3824. Next base: position 31,739 of record JAFPYT010000386.1, read on the forward strand.
TATTTCTTGATTGTCGCACGAGGCAACGCAATATGTGGCGGCGTCGCGAATAATCTCATCACGCAGCAGAAGGCGTTTCTTTTCGGATAATTGTTTGCTATCGTTAATATTAGGATTAAAGTAACCACTTGGAAACACCACTGCGGCGGCAAACACCGGCCCTGCAAGACATCCTCGTCCCGCCTCATCGCATCCCGCCTCAGGGTAGTTGGTTTGATAAAACGCTTGCATAATTTATTATTTAAAATAAAAGCGAATGATTTCCTCATTCGCTTTTATTTGTGTGTTTCAGTATGTTATGCTATTGTAAGCACAAACCAGTTTTTCTTGCCCTTGCGGACGAGGATGTATTTTTCGTCTAAAAGGTAAGTGGTGTCGATTTTGGTTTCAGGATCTGACACCTTTTCTTGGTTGATGCTCAGCGAGTTTTCTTTGGTAATAGCACGACGGGCTTCGCCTTTGGAGGCAAACACCTGCGATTTTTCTGCCAAAAGATCCAAGACGCCAATGCCCTGCGCAAGTTCATCTTTGGAAATCTTAAACTGAGGTACACCGTTGAATATCTCTAAGAAGGATTTTTCGTCTAACTTCAAGAGTTGCTCCTTTGTACCTTTGCCAAAAAGTATCTGTGTGGCGGCGATGGCGGTGTTGTAAGCGTTTTCGCCGTGAACCATAATGGTGATACGTTTAGCAAGTTCGCTCTGCAAAAGACGGCGACCCGGATCTGTGCGGTGCTCTTCAATAAGGTTTTCAATCTCCTCTTTCGACAAGAGGGTGTAAATCTTAATATAACGCTCGGCATCTTCGTCGGATGTATTGATCCAAAACTGATAAAACTCGTAGGGCGAAGTAAGTTTCGGGTCGAGCCAAACATTGCCTTTCTCGGTTTTGCCAAACTTAGTGCCATCGGCTTTCTTGATAAGGGGACAGGTAAGACCGAATGCCTCAGCCTCGATACCGTCGATACGGCGGATAAGTTCCACGCCGGTGGTGATATTGCCCCACTGATCGGCGCCACCCATTTGGAGTTTGCAGTTTTTATGCTTGCGAAGATAGTAGAAATCGTAGCCCTGCATCAATTGGTATGAGAACTCAGTAAACGACATACCTTCACGGCTGTCGGATGCAAAACGCTTTTTAACGCTGTCCTTAGCCATCTTATAATTAACGGTGATGTGCTTACCGATGTCGCGGATAAAAGAGATAAACGAAAAATCTTTCATCCAATCGTAGTTGTCCACAAGTTCGGCAGCGTTGATAGCGTCGGAGTCGAAATCCAAAAATTTCGACAACTGCGCCTTAATGCAAGCCTTATTATGGTTGAGGGTTTTCTCGTCCAAGAGATTACGCTCGGCAGATTTTCCCGAGGGGTCGCCCACCA
>JAFPYT010000387.1 GCA_017394445.1 Bacteroidales bacterium
GTCAACTCGCTCAATCCTATTTTTGGACACACTCTCGGTTCTGCGGGACTCTTGGAGAGCATTCTCTCAATTTGCGCTCTGCAAGACGGTGCGGTGCTTTCAACGATGAACTTCAATGAATATGGAGTTTCCAAAAAAATCAACATACAGCGTAGCCTTGGCAGCACAGACAAACAATATGCTATAAAACTTATTTCGGGTTTTGGTGGATGCAACGCCGCCGCAGTTTTTAAAAAAGGAGAGTAATTATGGCCAAAATAGCAAAATATTCTTATCTCAGCAACCTTTCTGCCGACGCTCTTTCCTCCGTTTATCGCAGCACAGGAGCCGATTATCCCAAGTTTTTTAAAATGGACGCTCTTTGCAAGGCGGGTTTCTTGCTTGCCGAAGATATTGTACGCGGCTGTGGCAATACCCCTCTTGCCGCTGACGACACATCAGTGGTAGTTTTTACCGCCTCGGGGACATATCTTACCGATGTAACCTTTGAAAATACTATTTCTGACCCCGACAACTGTTTCCCCTCGCCCTCGGTGTTTGTTTACTCTTTGCCCAATATTGTGGCAGGCGAAATTGCTATACGTCACGGCTTTACAAACGAGTCTGCCGTTTATCTAAGTCCCGATTTCCCTCCATCGCAGATTGCAGACATTGTTTCCGACACCCTTACCGTAGCCTCCAACGTTCTTGTGGCGTGGATCGAAGTCACCGGCAACCACCCTTCCTCCATAATGTTCCTTGTTTCGCGCAATGGCAATGATGATATGCTTGATTTTAATGCTGAAAATTTGGCTGATATATATACAAAGTGCTTTGGGTGATTGTTTGTGTTAAATATATCCTTCACACCTTTTCTTCTTCCGCCTCGTAACTCTCTATGTTTCTATCTTTTGACGAAAATTTGATGGCGAGTTTTACGATGCGTTTGCCCGAATCCAAATATGCCTTTGCATAGCGGCGGTTGCGGATTTGATTCTTGGCAGACTCCAACGATTGGTCGTATTTCAATTCGATTACGTAAATTGTCTTGGGCATATTGAGAACCAAATCAGCCTTGCCGAGAGCGGTTTCACGGTTTGCAGTAATTTTTGCCCCAAACGAAGTTAATACTGTATAAAGAATTGAATGATAGTGCCTTTCATTCTCTTTCTGGTTGTTGAGACTGAACGGAAAATCGTCGAAAAACACTTTTAGATGCTCAATAAAAGCATCGAGGTCATCGTTGATTTTGAAATCAATGAATGCGTTTCTGAGCGTGATGTTTTCAGTGGCTTTGTAATAGTCTGTGTAAAGACTGTTGGCAAACGCCATCCTAACCTCGCCGTTGGGGTAGCCCAATGTATATGTCTGAAAAACATTGTCTTCGTCGGCAAATGATTTATAGTCCTTTATTGTCAAATAGCCCGACTGAAACAAAAACGGCACAAGGTCGGTAACTTTTTCTACTGGCTTGTTGAATCGCGACAAATCACATTCCACGCCCTCGTAATCCTCCATTTTGATGTCGAACTTGCTGATGAGTTTCAGTAATGCCGATGGCGTTCCCGAATTAAACCAAAAATCGTTTAATTGCTTATCTTGCAAAGCATTGATTACTGAATACGGATTATAGACATCAAGCATCTTGGGCGAAAAATGATAGCCGTCGTATTTTGCTTTGAAATAACGGACTGTATCATCAAACGTATAACCATTGTAATCTGCAAAATCTTGAATACCTTGTTTCAACTGCGACAATAATTCTTCGTTTGAAATGCCGCAAATGGTTTGAAAATCAGGTAGTAATGAAATGTCTTTAAGATTGTTCAGCGTCGAGAAAATCGACATCTGCGAAAACTTTGTAATACCCGTAATGAAGACAAAACGGATATATTTTCCGAGGTCTTTCAACGGCGAAAAAAACTTGTTTTGTATGGCACGGATTCTTTCTTGCAGTTCATCGTTGTTGATGGTGTCGAGCATCGCGGCGTCGTACTCATCAATGATAACAACAATTTTTTGTCCTGTTTTTTGAAAAATATTGATTATGAGATTCTTAAACCTCACACCGCAATCGTTGCCCTGTCTTTCTACTTTAAATTGCTTTTCAATACTGCTGAGCATTGCGTTTATAATTTCGTTGATACTATCTTCTGAAACGTCTTTCGCACTCGCAAACGAAAGGTTTATCACAGGATATTTGGTCCAATCTTTCTCTAATCCGTCTATCTTCAAACCCTTAAACAAATCCTTATTGCCATTAAAATACTCATCCAACGTGCTGCACAGCAACGACTTACCAAAACGCCGAGGTCTTGACAAGAATACATATTCATAGTCGTGGGTCATTTTATAGACTAAATCCGTCTTATCTA
>JAFPYT010000006.1 GCA_017394445.1 Bacteroidales bacterium
AAATACAACGACTTTTCGTCCGAAACCGACAAGGTAATCAAGTGGAACGGCAACGGATTTTAAACTCAAAACCAATTACCAATTATGAAAAAAATTCTTATCATCCCTGCCATTGCTGCGCTTACATTGTGCGCGTGCGGAAGCGGAAACTCAAATCAAAACAGCGGTTCACAAAACGCCGACACCGTGGTTGTTCCCGACTATATTGCCCACGCTATCTGCAAACAGATTAACCCGAAGGAAACGCCCGACACTGCCACTGCCAGCGACAACAACAAACTGTTTTACGGATTTTCGTATCCCGACCCCGAAGATCCGCAGTTTGGCGAATATGTTATCCAAGTTCAATGTTTTCCAAAATCCAATGGCGAATACGTTGCGGTATACATCCTCACCAACGACTGGGATGCAGGTGATTATAGCGAATCTAAAGTTGAAGCCTTTAAGTCTTACCTTTATAAAAACGGCACACTCACCGAAGACAATAATCTTTTGCCCAAGCCATCGTTCGACGATTTTAACAATGCCGAGGGTTTATGGTTTTATAATCCCAATGACCCGAAATGCGATTCGGCACGTACCGCTTTTAATAAAAAAGGCTGCGAATATCGTTTCAACGATGATATGATAGACGCTTGCATCAGCAACGAAGACAAATATTTTAGACTTCATTACAAATGGAACGGCGCAGAGTTTGAACCATCAGGCAGCGGTTTGTTTTTTGGCTGCATTTCTTCCAAAGGTTTGGCTAACATCCGTTTTGGCGAAGTTCCTCCGCAAAAACTAGCTGGATTCGACATCAACACTATGGGTCGCACAATGTATTTCAATCGCAACGCCAAAAGAGACATTAAACTTTCGCTTTCGTCGGAGGGCAAGGTTGATACCATCGAAGTATTTTCCGAACATTATGGCTATCAGTTTTATTGCGCCGGCACAGGCTTCCTAATGGTGGGCAGCAACGAGGTTTCAGACGAATTTTCTAACTGTCTCAACCCGGAACTCGGCTTTGTGGAATTTTCTGAATACGACGGCGACATTTATCGACTCTTAAATGACGGTTGTATAATTGAGTTTAATTCTCCCAACGGTGTAATAAAGAGTATAAAATTTTATAAGAAAGGAAACACCGTCGGCGAACCTGAAACTGATAATGAATCAGATACCCAACCTCAGTTTGCCACAGGCGACCTCAACGGCGACGGCATCAAAGACTCTGTGGCGTTTAACAAGGGGTTCTTTGTATATTTCGGCAGCAAGGACGGCAAATACAACTTGTTTAAAACATACAAGGTGCTTGATCTCGAATCCAACGATTACATCACCTTCAAGACCTCAGCCAAAATCGACGATGGCAAACTGATTATATCAACCCGTAAGAATGGCGACGGATGGGATAACTTAGACTACACCCTAAAATTCCAAGACGGTGATTTTGTGCTACTTAAACTTTATGAAGATGGCGGATTGGATGGTTCAAGCGAGATAACCTACGATTTTGAAGCAAGAACATACAAAGGCGATTTCGACGAATGTGAAGGCGACAGTTACACCACCACCGCCAAACTCAAAAACCTTCCGTCGCCCAAACTCTCTGATATTGTGATTGGTGACCCTGCATACAACTTCGTCGACGGTTACATAGATGAAAGCACAGAGAAAACCAAAACACATTAAGTAGTTTTGAGAAAATTGTTAACATAAAAACCATTGCTAACAAATAAAACTAAGTACTATGACCATACAACAACGAGCCAACTACGGCTTTGAACTAAAACAAAACGGCGTGTGCAACTGCGCAATGGCTGTTTTAAAGGCTTATTCCGACAAACTGAATGTTGACGAGAATACGCTCAAAAATCTTTCGTCAGGCTTTGCCGCCGGAATGGGCGGAATGGAAGGAACTTGCGGCGCAATTATCGGTGCGGTGATTTCGGCGGGAATTATCAACAACGGCGCAGGCACCCCGAGAATCGCCAACCAAATTGTCCAAAAGTTCAAAGAAAAATCCGGCGCCACCATCTGCAAAGACCTCAAAGCAATGACCAACGGCAAACCCCTCTGCCCCTGTCCGCAATGTGTATACAACGGCATTGAGATTTTGGGCGAATGTTTGGGAATAGAATAAAAAATTATAATATAAAACAATATGAAAAAATACGTATTTTTAATCGCTGCCGCCGCCGTTATGCTTATGGCGTGCGGAGCAAAACAGAACCAAAACAGCGGCAACAACGCCGATTCTACAACCGTATCGAATGGTGGAGACGCGATGAATCGCGTCTCTACGCCATCCCAAACCGAACCCTACGACCTTGCATTCTACGGTCTCAAAGGCAACGTTAAAAAAATGAACAACAATGTAGAATTCGACAAAAGCGGCATCATCGTCAAAGTGGATGGCTACAACCCGTTTGAATTAGAAGAGCCGCAACGCTCATTTAACGAGGAGACCAACGAGGTGTCCGACTTAGAAAAATGGACTCGCGACGGCAAAGGACGCATCATTAGTCAGCGTGCTTGGGAATATGAGCAAATCTACGTTTGGGAAGGCTCGCAGATTATCCGCGACACCACCTACTGCGAAGGTCAGGTTTGGCTCACCACATACGAATACGACAAAGACAGCCGCCTCGTAAAAAACACAACCGTAATGTGTGAAGACAACGGCGAGTTTAAATTTGAGCCCTGTGGCACCCTCGAATTCACCTACAAGGATTTCGACAGCCACAACAATTGGACAAAATGCATCACAAAAAAATTCGACGCAGTATCCAACGAAGTATCTGAGGATGAAGTAACAAGGACAATTGAGTATTGGGAGTAATTACTCCTACTCCATACCCTTCATAAATGCAATCCATCTCCCGCAAATGCTTTAATTATAGCGATTTGCGGGAGATGGTGTTTTTAAATCATAAAATTGTTGTTGTGTAAAAAATCTTTTTCTATCTTTGCACTGTCCTTGAATTAGGGCAAGACATATTTAGAAAGACGTTTACTATACGTTTTCTTTTGACTATTCGAAATCTCGCAAATTTTGAAACACAACCGTCAAAGATAGCGCAATTGTGAACGCCTACTTGGTATGTATTGGTATGCAATGCCTTTATCAAAATGAAGGCATTGTTCCATTATATCCAAACGTGGGCTTTCGCGTTGCTTGTATCTTACGGTTGTGGGCAATGCGAGAGCCTCGAATAGTGGGAGCGAGTAACAAGATTCCCACGTTTTTCTTTTTTGTATAATCGGAATGGGGAATCGCCGAAACAAAAATAAGGCGATGATTAAAGACATCAAGGCGCAAAACGAAAATGTAAAACCCACCGACGGCATATTGGCGAAACTTCACGCCGATTTTCCGCAGTGCTTTAATAATGAGGGTAAATTCGACCTCGAAAAATTACGCCAACTAATTGAACCTGAAACGGATATAACCAAAGAAGGCTACGGTTTGGATTATCTTGGTAAAAATTATGCCAACCTTATTTGTTGCACCGAATCGGAGACTGTAATTCAGCCCGACCTCGAACACAATGCCAAGCCCGAAAACGCCGAAAGTCAAAACATCTACATTTCGGGCGACAATCTTGATGCCTTGAAACACCTTTTGAAATCGTATGCCGGCAAAATCAAATGTATCTACATCGACCCACCTTACAACACGGGCAGCGACGGTTTTGTGTACAACGATAGTTTCAAATTCACAGCAAAAGACCTTCAAACCAAACTCGGCATAAGCGAAGAAAAAGCCAAACGCATTCTCGACCTCTGCACACGCGGCTCATCATCGCATTCAGCGTGGCTGATGTTTATGGCTCCAAGACTTATGCTCGCAAGTAATTTGCTTGCTCCCGATGGCGTGATTTTTATATCAATCGACGATAACGAACAAGCAAATCTCAAATTGCTGTGCGATAGTATTTTCGGTGAAGAGAATTTTGTGAACCATTTCGCTTGGATTGTTAACTTAACAGGTAGACAGATTTCGGGGAAAGGTGCCGCAAAAACGTGGGAAAGTATTATGTGCTATTCTAAAAACATAGAAGAAATTGACGTTTTTAAGATAGATATTAATTTTGCCAAAAAGGATTTACCGAATACCTATAAAGGTTTTGACAAAGATGTTCACGAAGATGAATATGGTTATTATTCCATTGGTGATACTTTGTATAATCATAATAGAAAATTTAATGAAGAAACACGACCTAATTTAGTTTTCTCAATTTTTTATAATCCTGAATCAAAAGATATTAAAACAGGTGAAATTGGTGAAGTTATTGAAAACTATGTTGAAATATTACCTCACCGAAATGGGGATGGTCGTCATAAGTACCACGCTTGGAGATGGTCAAAAGAAAAAATAAAAAATGAAGTTTTCAATTTGATTGTCCTACAAAATGAAAATGGATACGAAGTTTATACTCGTCAAAGAGATTATAGTACGACAACCTTGAAAGATTTGATTACAAATATTTCAAATGGTGATGTAGAATTTCAATTTTTATTTGATGGTAAAAAATGTTTTGATTATCCAAAATCAACAGCATTACTTAAAACTCTTTTTGCAAAAATAACTACCTCCGACATCATCCTTGACTTTTTCTCCGGTAGTGCCACCACCGCACACGCCGTTATGAAATTGAACTCCGAGGACGGCGGCAACCGCAAGTTCATTATGGTTCAACTGCCCGAAAAAACGCCGAAAGACAGCGAGGCTAACAAGGCGGGATATGACACCATCGACCAAATAGGTCAGGAGCGCATACGCCGCGCCGCCGTAAAAATCAAAAACGATTTGCAATCGTCAATAGACCTCAATACTGCAAAACTTAGCGAGAAAGAGAAAAAACTTGAAACAGAAGTTCAGCAACAAAAACTCTTTGCCGAAGGTGAAAATCCTTTGGTAAAAGAAATTGAAACCATCAAAGCCGAAATAGGAAACCAACAGCAAATCCTTGATAATGCGGATTTTGGCTTCCGCCATTATACGCTCCAAAACGTTGACCAAAACACCCTCGACAAAATGGAAACCTTTGACCCGCAATGGTTCGAGGAACCCGACATTTTGGAACAATTTGGAAAAGAAACAGTTTTGGCTACTTGGTTGTTACACGACGGCTACGGATTTGGCGAAGCAAAACCCTTAAAAATCAGCGAATACACCGCCTACCATTGCGGCAGTCACTTATATTTCATTGAGGGTGACAATTTTGATGAAAACGCTGTTACTGCATTGATAGACAAATACAACGGTGTCCCCGATTTCAATCCGCAGAATATAGTGCTGTTTGGTTACAGTTTTTCGTTTACACAGACCGAAATGCTGAAAAAGAACCTCAATACGCTGCAAAACAGCACAAAAGAACTCAAATTTAACATTGATATTCGTTACTGATGGAAATAAAATACCAAAGCGGACTTCCGCACCAAAAACTTGCCGTTGATGCCATCACAAAGGTTTTCGACAAGGTGGATTTTGCTCAGCCTGTACAAATGTACGAAAATCCTAAAATCAACTTAGAAGATGCGCATATTGGTTTAAATATCAGCACTATACAAAATGACAAAAAATACAATGTGAAGAGTTGCGTAGAAACAAACAAACTATTGTCAGTATGCCCGCCAACCTTGACCCTTGACATAAAAATGGAGACGGGTACGGGCAAGACCTACGTTTATACTCACACCATATACGAACTTCACAAGCAATATGGAATCAACAAGTTTATTATTGCTGTGCCGTCGCTCGCAATAAAAGAGGGTGCAAAATCTTTTCTCAACGACAGCGATGTAAAAAGGCATTTTAGCAACACGTTGGGTTACAATGTCGAATTAAATTTGTATGTACTTCAAGCCTTAAAAAACAGCAACAAAGGAAAAAAAGGATTTCCAAGCGAGTTGAGCAAGTTTGTTAATGCCAATTATCAGATGAGCAATCAGATACACGTGTTGCTTGTAAATATGGGATTGCTCAGCGACCGCGCCGACGGTATGTTGAGCCGTTTTTACGACAATGCCCCGCAAGGTTATTATGTGCCATACGATGCAATGTGCGCCACACGTCCGTTTTTGATAATCGACGAGCCGCACCGTTTTTCGCGCGACCAAAAGGCATACAAAATTATCGCCGAAAAGATTAAACCTCAATGTATTATACGTTTTGGAGCAACATTCCCCGACACTACCGAAGGCAAGGGCAAAAACAAGGTTGTAAAAAAGGATTATGAAAATTTGCTTTATAACCTCAATTCGTGTCAGGCTTTCAACCAAAACCTAATAAAAGGCGTTGCCAAAGAGCATTACGAAGACAAAAACAATAAGAACGAAAAAATCAAAATCATCGCAATCAACGCCAAGGATAATGTTGTTTTTAGTCATATAAAAGTCGACGGGTCAAATAGTTACACATTAAGAAAAAATGATTCGCTTTCGATGATTTCGCGCGAAATGGACTCCCTGACGATAGAAAACATCGGCAAAGACTTTGTGAAATTTAGCAACGGACAAACCAAGTATAAAGGCGAGGAGTTTGATGTGAGTGTTTATTCGCAGTCGTATCAGGAGGCGATGATATTTTTGGCATTGAAACGGCATTTTGAAACCGAGCGTCAAAACTTCAACCGTTCGCAGCGTATCAAGACCTTGGCGTTGTTTTTTATCGACGATATCAATTCGTTTCGTGGCGACGAAACGGGCAAAAATGCTTGGCTCCGCGATGCTTTTGAACGTTTGCTCAAAGCCAAAATCGAGGACGAACTCAAAAACGAGAACAACAGCGCCGAATATGCCGATTTTTTGACCCACAGCCTTAACAATCTCCGCGAATGTTCGGCGGGATATTTTGCGCAGGATAATTCCGACAGCGACGAAGCCGTGGCAAAAGAGGTTGACGATATTTTGCGAAACAAAAAAGACCTGCTTGTTTTCAAAGACAAAGAAGGCAGGTGGAATGTCCGCCGTTTCTTGTTTTCAAAATGGACGTTGAAAGAAGGATGGGACAATCCTAACGTTTTTACAATAGCCAAACTCCGCTCGTCGGGCAGCGAAAACAGTAAGATTCAGGAAGTTGGGCGCGGACTTCGTCTGCCTGTTGACGAATATGGAAACCGCATTAGCAACGACGAGTTTAAACTCAATTACATAGTTGATTTCAAAGAGGCGGATTTTGCCAACCGCCTTGTGGCAGAAATCAATGGCGAACTATCGTCGTCGTCAAATGTTTTAAAATTATCTTCCGAAAAGTTGGACGAAGTTGCACAACAAAGGAACATAGAAAAGAAGAAACTTGTAATTGAGTTACTTACAAAAGATTATATTGATACAGAGTATAATATCAATACTGACAATATCACAGATTTTTACAACGATTATCCCGAATTTATGCCTGCCGACAGCGTTAAGCGCGACAAAGTTACCGACCGCAACAAGTCTCAGAAATTCGGCGTAAAAATCCGTTCCGAAAAGTATTTGGAATTAAAAGATCTTTGGCAGAAACTCAACCGCCGTTATGTGATATTCTTTGAAAACCAATTGAATGAGAAGATTGAAAACGATTTTCATTTAAATGGAGATGTTTTTTCGTTTGTGGAACTCACAAGCCACCGCGATGTTTTGAATGTTACCGAAAAAGGCGCAAACATAGCCTGCGAAAGCGGCACGCCATTTCATTCTCGCGGCAAAAAAATTGCATACAACGATTTTCTAAAACGGTTGAACAAAGCCACATCTTTGCCTATAAAATTGATTCACAGCAAAGTAGCGGAGTATTTTACCAATCACGAATTTGACGGCGATTATATAAATGAAACCACAATTGCCAATTTTATCACATATTTCGACGATTGGAAAGTTAAAAACGTTTTGGGACTTTTGCATTACAAACAAGCCTCGTACAGCACGTTAGAAACGGCTTTGACAGATATAAATGGTGTTCTCAAACCTGAAATTCCGCAAGGCAGGATAGGTTTATTGTTTTCAGAAGGCAAGCCGGCAGACAATTATCTTTACGACAAAATCGCTTACGATTCCGAATTGGAAAAAGACAATATTTTGGCAGACATTGACCAAGTGATTGTGTTTGGCAAAATTCCAAACAGAAGCATTGCAATTCCCACAGTTTTAGATAATTACAGTCCCGATTTTATGTACGTTGTAAAGAAAAAGGACGGCAAGACAGAATTGAACATTGTGATTGAAACCAAAGGAGTTGACAAGTCGGGGGAACTTCGCGGTGTAGAGAATCTCCGCATCGAGTGTGCAAAAAAATACTTTGAGCAACTTCAAGCCGACGGCTTTGATGTCAAATTCCAAACCCAAATCAACAACAAAGGCGTGAAAAAGATAGTGGAGGATTTGATGGAATAATGAGGATGAAAGATTTTATTTGAACTCGTGAGTATCGCTCACGGGTTCAAATACTTTATATATTCTCTTTCAAAAATTTCCCTATCTTTGCAAATAAATACAATTTGTAGTCAATTGAATTTATGCTGATTGGCTTTGATGTGTGAAATTAATCTTGCAAAATCCGACAAAAAAATGTAACTTTGCAAGGTGAGAAAAAACTTTAAGTTATGTTAAGCGAGAGTCAGAACATAGAATATAAAGAAACTTGGCGCGACGAATACCTCAAACCAAAACAACTCACTCCTGCCGACCTGATGCGCAAACATTCGTCATATCCACGCAATCATAATATCGCCAACGTGTTTTTCAAGGCGGGTTTTGTGGAATCGTGGGGACGTGGCTTCAAGAAAATTCAAGAGGAGTTTAATCGCGCCAATATGCCTTTGCCCACCATCGAAGAAAATGGTGGCGGTGTAACGGCTACCATTTTGCGCAAGACTATTGAAGATATTATCAATGAAAATGGCGGTAATGTGGCGGTAAATGGCGGTAATGTGGCGGTAATGTGGCGGTAATCAAACTTACTAACAGACAGAAACTTATCTTATCATACATTACCAAAAGTCTTACTATTACCGCCAAACAAATGGCGGTAATGACGGATATTCCACAGCGCACTATTGAAAGAGAACTTTCTACCTTGCAAAAGTTGGAAATAATTCGTCGTGTAGGTTCTCCACGAACAGGTAATTGGGTAATTATTGATAAAAATTATCTGAACTAACCCCATTTAACATTGTGTCATCCACCTTTTCAAAATTCATCATCCTCGGTTGTTCGGGTAGTGGCAAGAGCACTTTTGCCAAGGGGTTGCAAGTTAGGACGGGACTGCCGCTTTTTCACCTCGATAATGTGTGGTGGAGGGCAGACAGGACGCATATTC
>JAFPYT010000033.1 GCA_017394445.1 Bacteroidales bacterium
ATATCCATTTGTCGATGTCGGTGGTGCAGTCTGATTCTTTCATCTTGCGGTATATCGGCATCTGTATTTTCCAATATTGAAATACGTCGGTGTCTTGATAATGGTTCTCGGTTTCTAACAATGCAAAATGCGATAAGCCTTGCTGATGTTTTTCGTCCGGGTCTTTAAAGTTCATAAAGAACACACCGTAGATTCTTTTCAGATGGTAGTTCCAAGGATTTTCTTCAACCTCACCATCTTCGTTGATGTGCTTGACTACTCCTTTGGCTTGCTGACGCGATGCCGAGCGGGCAAGGTAGTAGACAATCCTTTCGGAAAAGTATTCCTGCGGTTCGTTTTGCATCTCTATGATAAACTCCTCGCCAGTGTCGGTGGTGCAGTGCACATCGTAAATCACTCGGCGGATGGCTTTGCTGGTCTCGTCAAGTTCGCCATCGGTGATGGTTACGCTTTTAATATGCGTCTTAGGGTCGTACTTTTGCAAAAGAGCGTTGAGAAAACCGCGCGTTATATCTTTGTCTTTAAATATACGCTTGAAGCCAAAATCTGTTGCCGGGTTGATATACTTTGACATAATGATTTTTGTTTGTTTTCAATGGCAAATATAATTGATTTATTCCTAATATGCAAAAAAAAGAATGGGTCAAAAAACCAAAAAAGTTGTTACCTTTGTTCATCAAAAGATGAAACCAACACCCAACCTTATGAAATTAAAAATCCTCTTTGTAATCAACCCTATTTCGGGTATCGGGAAACAGAAAACCGTTGAAAAACTGATAGATACACATTTAAACAAAGAGCGGTTCGTGCCCGAAATTTGCTATACTCAATATGCGGGACACGCCATAGAAATTGCCCGTCAAGCCGTTGGTAAATATGATATTGTAACCGCAATAGGCGGCGACGGCTCTATCAACGAAACAGCATCGCAATTAGTAGGAACAGAAACCGCCTTGGCAGTGATACCTTGCGGATCGGGCAATGGTTTTGCTCGCACATTAAACATTCCGCTAAAACCCGAAGATGCCGTAAAGCATTTAAACACAGCCGATTTTAAAACCATCGACACCTGTACCGTAAACGATAAGTTTTTTATAAGCATAGCCGGCACAGGGTTTGACTCGGTGGTGGCAGCCAAATACGAACAGATGCCCGGACGCGGTTTTAAAACATATTTTAAGGCTGGGTTCGGCAGTTTTTTTAAATACCAACAAGACGAATACACCTTATTATATAACGGCATTGAGCGCAAAGAACGGGCATTTTTGATAACCGCCTGCAATTCAACTCAATACGGTTATAATTTTAGGATAGCACCGCAAGCAGTTTTAGACGATGGATTGTTAGACGTTGCCATTGTCCGCCGTCCTCCCATTTGGCGCATACCCTACACTGCCGCCTGCATAATGCTTGGACGTGCCCACCGCTCAAAATACATCGACATAGTAAGATGCCCATCCATCACCATCAAAGGCAGCACCAGCGGCTACATCAATCTCGATGGCGAAACTGTTGAATGTAAAGGGGATTTGGTGTTTAAAGTGGCTGGAAAGATGAAGTTTTTTGGATAGATTTTTACAGATAGAAATGTATTTTTTGATATAATTTTTACATTTTAAAATGTAAAAATAGCCAGAAATTTGCATTTGGAAATGTAAAAATTTTGAAAAATTTACATTTTGAAATGTATTTTTTAGGTAAAAATTTGCATTTTAAAATGTAAATATTTATCTTTGTGGTGTCACAATCAACACATAAATACTATGGAAAACACTAACATACAACCACTTATAGATAATTATCGTCGCAGAATGGCAAAAGTGCCCGCAAAATTCAAGCGTTACCTCTATAAACAAATAAATTGGAATGTTAGAATGATAGGCATAAAGGGTGCACGTGGAGTGGGCAAAACTACTTTGCTTTTGCAACACATTATCGACACATACAAAAACATTGATGACACACTCTATGCCTCGCTCGACGACCTTTGGTTTCAAACTCACTCGCTTATGGAACTTGTGGATTGGGCAGACCAACGAGGCATAAACCGACTGTATCTCGATGAAGTTCACCGCTATCCCAATTGGGCGTTAACCCTAAAAAACATCTACGACAGTTACCCCGATATGAAGATTGTGTACACAAGCAGTTCTATTCTCAATATGGACAACTCGCAAGTAGACCTTTCGCGCCGACAAACAGTGTATACGCTCTACGGAATGTCGTTTCGTGAGTTTTTAGAATTTGAAAATATCATAAAAATACCAGCCGTAACATTACCAGAACTCATTGAAAACCACGTTAATACAGCAATGCAAATTGTTAGTAAAACCAAGATAGCGGCAGCGTTTGAGAAATACCTTACATACGGTTACTATCCATTTTACAAAGCGGTTGGCGATGATTGGAAATCGCGTTTACAAGCCGTTGTTACTGTGGTTATCGAAAATGATTTACCAGAGGTAGAAACAGTTTCGTTTGATACTATCCAAAAAATTAAGAAGTTACTAATGCTGATATGCAGTCAAGTGCCGTTTGTACCCAATATGAGCATACTTTGGAAACAACTTGAAACCAACAACGACCTTGGGTTAAAAATGCTATACTCACTCGATAAAGCGCAGATTCTGACGCTATTAACCAAAAAAGCCAAGAACTACAAACACCTGTGCAAACCTGACAAAATTTTTCTCAGCAACACCACTCTAATGCACGCCTTGTGCAGCACGGTAGACAAGGGCAACGAACGCGAAACATACTTTATGAGTATGGCATCGGTAGTTAGCGATGTAAAAATGCCCGAAACCGGCGACTTTCTTTTAAACGACAAATACCTCTTTGAAGTAGGCGGCAAGAAAAAGACCTTTGACCAAATCAAAGACATTAAAGATAGTTACCTTGCCGTTGACGACACCGAGATAGGATACGGCAACAGGATTCCGCTGTGGATGTTTGGCTTGGTGTATTAATTTTCAGTAGTAACCACCTCTTTTTTCAACCCGCTATTATCAAACGCCTCCTTAATATTCCACCCTAACTTTTTGTGTAGCAGTGCATACATCACCACCGTCACCAATATCGGGGTTAGCCACATAGCAATAGAAAACTCCTCTTTGGCTTGAACAAACAGCGGCGAGGCTCCAAAGGTGCTACCTTCATTACCAAAAATTGCAAACGCCACAAAATTATTAATAAAGTGTATGCCCCACGAAAACTCTAAACCATCGTCAACAATGGTAAAGAATCCGAGCATCGCTCCCATTAAAATAAAGATGGGTATCGCCTTAAAAAATCCATACTCAAACACCTCAGGATTAACACTATGCATTAGTCCAAAAGTAACAGATGTAATTACCAAAGCCCAAATCTTGCTTTTGGTGCAAAGTCCCAAACCTTGCATAAGGTAGCCGCGAAAAATCAACTCTTCGCATCCTGTTTGAAATGGCACAAGAATAATGGCAAGTATCACAAATACAATGTATTTGCTACCATCGAAATGAAAAGTAATATCAGTTTCTGGCGAAAGCAACAGAGTAATAACAGTTACCAGACCCATAATTACAAAATATCCGGCTACACCCAAAAAGAAATGAGAAAATCGAAAACGTTTTTCGCCGGAAATCAAGGTCATACGTTCGCGCTTATGAAACGGCTTGAACAACAGCCAAGTAGCGCCAATCCAAAACACAAACGAGAGCATCAGCACCACAAATCCGGGAAGGTCGTTAAACATTTCCATCGAAGATTTCATAACATCCGAAAAATCACCGTTTTGTGGCACTGATATTTCGCGATGAATCGCTTTGCGGATATAAATAATAGGTAAATAAACCACACTCGGTATCTGTGCAACCACATATCCGATTGCTAATAGTGCCACATATAGTAGCCAATGGTTCTTGCCTTCGCGGGCGTTTTCAAAATATTTCATAGCATTGTTTATTTTTCAGCATTGCAAAGTTCGTAAAAATCGCAATATTTGCAATAATCGTTGGGCTTTGGCTCAAATTTTTCACAGTTAAAAATTTCATTAATCAACTGTTGCAGATGGTCGGCAAATTCATCGGTCAATTGCTTGATATTTGCACCGTTAACAGGCACTGCATCAGCAGAGAGATAAGTGTCTTTTTCGCTAATGGTGTTTCTAACGGCGTAGACGGCGGGCGTGGGACGCAAGTCGGGATGTTTGCGCATATAGACGTAAGAATAAAACAGAAGTTGGAACGCAATTGGACGACGCATTTTTTGCGAATCGTCGAAAAGGTCTGCCAAGGTGTTGAATTTCATCTTTTTGGCGGTGTTGCCGGTTTTGTAGTCTACAATGCGGAGATTGCCATTGCGGTCAATGTCCAAGCGGTCGAGTTTACCGCCAATCCAAACTTTTTCGGGTAAACCGTTGATATTAATATCGATAGGGCAATAGGCATTTTGCTCGGCGGCAAGAAATTTAAACGGCGCAACACTCTTGTCGTATTCGATAATTCTGCCGAGATACTGCTTTACAATCTCAAAAAATATCTTGTGAAAACCTTCAAGACTCTCTTTGTCTTTGAGTTTCTGCTTAAAATTCTGATTGTAGGCATTGAGAATGTGCTGTTCTACAATGGGTTCCGACACGTTGAGGGCTTGTGCGGTGATAAGTCCGTCGGCACCTTTTATCTGAGTGTAAAGTGTTTCCACTGATGCGTGAAGAATAGTTCCAAAATCGGCGGGCGAAATATCCTCTTCCACCTCAGCCTCGGGAGTAAGCCGCGCAATGTATTGAAAATAAAATTTGAGCGGACAATCCAAATAAGTGCTCAGTGCCGATGGCGAGAGTTTTGAATTGTGGTAATCATTTGCAAGATAACGTTTTAAGATGTTTCTACTGTCCTCGTTGTTTTCCACATTCACATTATTAGTATGCGACGGTTTTATCTGACGCATAAACTCGCGTTCGGTTATAGATAACTTAGAATCAGCACGATAGGCATTTGAAGCCTCTTTTTGAATCTGTGTGGCAAACCTACTCAACTCGCCCGAAGTGCTTTGCCCGAAAACATTGTTGTAGAGCACTTTGATATTTTTGGCACGCTGAAACAGACGGTAGAAGAAATACGCAAAAATAGCATCCTTGTATTTAAGCACCGGCATATCAAACGCCATACGCATTCCTTCGGTTATAAATGAATCATTTTCAGAGGTTTTGGGGAATACTCCCTCATTAATTCCAAGCATAATTATGTTGTCGAAATCGATATTTCGGCTCTCTATCATACCCATAATTTGCACGCTGTTGCCAACCGACTCGGAATCAAACGCAACCGACACAGAATCAAGATTTTGCCGCAAAAGATTTAAAACCAATTCATCCGAAAGTTGGTACTTTTCGCAGTTTTCGATAAGCACATTGTAAAGCGACTTGATTTTTAGATAGGCGTTGTAAATGTACTCATTTTCAACATTTTTTTCGGGTTTTGGGTTCGGATTCTTGATAAAGAAATATTCCGAAAGCACATTCATCAATTGAAAAAGTATGTCGGTGGGCGCATTTTCGGTAAGAGGGAAACAGAAGATAAGTTTCAGCAACTGACATTCGGGTTCAAACAATTTTGCATAAACTCTTATCATTCTGTTGTTTACAATAGCATCTGTAATAATTTTAGAATTTACCCCCGGAAGGTTGCAGATAAGCGGATGTTGAAGAATAGCCGTTACATCTTTGTAATAAAACGTGAACTTTTCGCCCTTACCCCTAAGATTTTTGCGCAAGGCGATACAATTGCTGAGCAGCGAATAAACGGGAGTCTCTTTAAATGGATAACCCATTGTAACATTCACAGAACCAATACTTTCTGGCAGACTATTAAGCACAGGAAACAAGAGATGTTCGTCGCCAAGGATAACGGCAGTTTTCTCTGGAACGAAACCTTCCAGGTGGGCAAAATCGTCTAGAATACCATACACAGCCTTAGCCTGCGCCACAGATAGCGGCACACCTATATATTCTACATTTTTGGGCTGAGTTAAAATATTACTTGGCGGTTTTGGATTTCTATCGTCGGGATAATCAATAAGATAGCGGCGCATAAAAAGTCCCGCCTCCTGAGCGTGGTCGTTGATATAATATTCGTCGGAATCCCAATAAAAATGACCCGAGCCGTTTTGTCTAAACCACGCGAAAATTTTTCGTTCTGCCTTATTCAACGCATTGAAACCCACAAAGATATAGGTTTTATATTTAGGAGCGATAGAGCCGTTGTCGATTTTTTGGCAAATCATTCGGTTAATCATTCCCGAATATCCAGTGCGATTTTCGGTGAGTTTCTGCACAAAAAGTTTGTGCACTCGTGGCAGGTTTATCCATAGTTCTTGATAGCGGAGTTTTTCTTTGCTGAGACGTTCGGGCGAAAAGTTTGCCCAAAAGGTCTTTATAGCGTCAATCTGCTCTTGCGAGAAACTTTCGTTGGCATAAAAAGCGTCGATTTCGGCAATGTCGGCAAAGTTGGTGCAAAGTTGGTCGATATCAATCAGATAGTTGTCGATTTCGTTGAAATCTTTTAGCAGTTTGTTGCCGGTATCAAAAAATTTATCAAACCCCGAAGCCAACGAAGCATTGTAATCACTATCTTTAAACACCTCGTAAAAAGCATCGTAGAGAGTAAAAAGCAGTTTTACACTATTCTCCTCCAACGGGAAATAACCCGAAAGTTGTGCTATTATCTTATTGATAGTAAAAAAGTTACCCGAAAACGACGTAGCCCCCACCGCCTCGGCGTAAGCCTTACGGAAAAAACTCAGCGAGCGTTTATTAGGAAACACCACGCACACCGATTCTTGGTTGCCATATTTCTGCAAAATATCTTTTGCGGTCTCTTGTAAAAAGGTCTGCATAACGAGAAACAAAATGATAATACCGCAAATATAACATTATTATGCGAAAAATGCAACAATCTTTACACACCCTTGTTGATATTCAATATCTCGTTGAATATCAAAAAAATAACAATTAAAACGATAAGATACCACGGAATTTTTTTTCGCGCGACATTAAACATCGACGGCTGCCCAACCACAAGGTCGCGAACCGACCACACCAACACCACAACCATAGCAATACCCACAAGCACAGCTATCGGATTCATCATAAAAGCCTCGCAGGGCATAAGGTGGAAAAAAAATTTCAATCCACGGGTAGTGCCGCAAGCCGGACACGGGTAACCAGTCAAGTTTTTAAAAATACAAACAATAAAATGAGGCGTTCCGCGAGGAATGTCGCTCAATATAAACCACAGCATAGCAACCACATCCATAAATATCACAGCAGCATAACGATACACTGCGGGCGTGGTGGTACGCGACAGCGAAAACATCGCCTTAAAAAACAACTTGATTTTTTCCATAACACAAAAAAGGCTTCGGAGATAAAACCGAAGCCAATTTTTTTAATGACCAAAAAGATTATTAGTCTTTTTTCAAAGGTGTACCGTCTGCCATAGGCATTTTGTCGGTGAGGATCATAATCAAGTCGTAAATAGTCCAGATACCGCATCCGCCGAGGGTAATCAACTGAATCCACCAGTTGCTATAACCCATCATAAGACGGTGGATACCAAAACATCCTACAAACCAGCAAATTAATGCCATCATAATTTTCGATTGGGGCTCTTTAGCAGCTCCTTGGGGTACGTTTTCTTC
>JAFPYT010000388.1 GCA_017394445.1 Bacteroidales bacterium
GAGTAATATTTTGGCGAGCAAGATAAAAATAAAAAATGGTAATCCGTTCAAAAAAAGGGATTTAATTCATAAATAGTTGGATTGACGTGGAAATGCTCACAACCTAATTCCAATCATCAATCTATCGTCCACCTGCGGACAGCGTACAATGCCTCCTTGCGCTGCCCAATGCTCAAAAACTGCCTCGATACGGCTCTCCTGTGCTTCAAACGGCATAGAATGAATCTGCGACAGCATAGCGCAAAGGCGTTTGCGGTTAAACTTTGTCTCCACGCCATCCACAAAGCCAAATTGATCTACCACGCCGTCGGTAAACAGATAAACCGTGTCGCCGGGCAACACCTTTATAATATGATTGGTAAACGGCATATCCTGCTTAAACGACACACCCACAGGAATACGGTCGCCGCTGTAAGTCAAGCATTTACCATCGCGGAAAATTACCAGCGGACGCATAGCCCCGCAAAAATGGAGTTCGTTTTGCTGAGTGTCGAAAATACAGAGAGCTATGTCGATTCCATCTTTTGTATCATCCTCGTTTTCAACAGATTGACGCAGCGAAGAAATCACCTTTGCCCTCAGCAGACCAAGAATTTCGCTTGCCGAAGGTGTCCATTTTTCAAAATCAATCGACATAACAATATCGGTGAGCGACGAAATGCCAAGCATACTCAAAAAAGCCCCTGGCACACCGTGACCCGTACAATCGCCCACAGCCAAAAACTTGTAGCGGAATGTCTGCTGTGCCCAATAAAAATCGCCAGAAACAAGGTCTAACGGTTTCCAATAAAGCAGGCAATTGCCAAAAATTGCTTCCAACGATTCGCGCTGAGGTAGCGACGCCTCCTGAATTTTTTGAGCATAACGCAGGCTCGAAGTTATCTCGTCGTTGATATGTTTCAGTTGGTCGCGTTGCATCTCTATTTCGGCATTGCTGTCGAGCAATATCTTGTTGGTACGCTTGTTTTTAAAGAAACTTCTGGTAATAAAACCCAACAACACAAGCACCGATACAAGGGCAATCACCGCGTACCGGGTTTTGGCCTGAGCCTCGTTGTTGGCCTTGATATGAGCGGCATTCTCTTTCTGATGTTTCACCTCCTCGCGATACTTGGCAGTTTCCACGGCAAACTCGCGGTTGTAAATTTCAAGTCGCAAATTGTCAGACTTTTTGTAATATTCCAACGCACTTTTATAGTTTTCGGTAAGTTCGTAAAAATATCCGAAATTTTTAAAGAAACGAATATAAAATTCGGTATAAACTTGCGAAGAATCAGCCACATAGTTAGCCTCAACGGCCTTAAAAATCGGATAAGCGTTTTCAAAATCGCCCTTTTCGGCAAGGTAAACAGCCTGCCACTGTTGAAAATCGCGCGTATCGGTAGCCACGCCAAGTTCTTCGGCAAGCACAAACGCCCGATTGTGGTATTTTCGCGACTGCTCTAAATATAACTCTTTCTTAGTCTTATTGTTACGTGCAAGAAACAGATACAAGTTCATCATTTCCAAATCGATATGCATCTCGTTGATTTTACCCACGCAATGTCCTTCAAGTGCCTTGCGCATATAGTCAACCGCACGGCGCAAATGTTTATCGTTACCAAAACTATTGTAACGCAAACGTTCCACACGTCCAAGATAATAAAGGTTGAGGCAAACACCGCGGCGATTGTTGTTGGCAGAATCCAACGCCATAGCATCGTGCAAAAACTCCTCGGCAGAGTTGGCAAGTTGAAAATCGATATTGATCATAGCAAGACTGCGGTAAGTTTCGCAAATCAACTCGGTGTCGCCCATCTCCTTAAAATAGTCGAGAGCCTCGCAATAAAGGCGGTTGGCGGCAAGATAGTCGTCAATCATAGCGTAAGTGTTGGCCAAAGCAAATCGGTAGCGAGCCATTCCCCTACGATAAACAACTGAATCACTTAAACTTATAGCCTTGGTGTAAAACTCCACAGCCTTTGCAAAATCGTACTTATAGTAATAGGCGTAACCCAAATAGTTGTTTGCCTTAGCCTCGTAAACAAGCAAGCCGAGTTTTTTCGACAAATCCATTTCCCACTCGGCATATTTTATAATAGTGTCCACATTGGTATGGCGAAACGCCACCGAATCGATCCGCTTGATTTTCAGCGAGTCGTCGGGCATAGGCGCAATGTTTCGTGCCAAGATATCAATCGACGAATCCTGATTGCAATCTTGACATAATGCGCTGTTACTCAACGCTATCAAAACCAATATTGGTAATATAAATCGAACTAAGTACACTTTACAACGCTTTATGTTTGCAAATAGTGATATAAAGGTAAGGAAAAAAAATGAAAGTTGTAGACGAAAATAGGAAAAAAAATTTCTTAATTTTGCAGTCCAAATTTAGTTTGAAGTCTGCTAATGATTGCTGTTTTAGGAATAAGCCACAAGACGGGACCCGTGTCGGTGAGGGAACTTTACTCTTTTTCGGAAGAAGAAGTGTCGGAATTTTACGTCCGACTTAAACCACAAAAGCATTTCAGAGGTCTCGCTGTGCTCTCCACTTGCAACCGACAAGAGATATATTTCGACACCGATTACGACAACGACCACGAGTGTTTCGACTTTATTACCAATGCGTTATCCAAATTCCGCACCTACTCGCCAACTCACCGCGAATACTTTTATTTTTACACAGGAATTGCCACCGCCGAACACCTTTTTAAAGTGGTTTCGGGCGTGGATTCGATGATTATCGGCGAAGACCAAATTGTAATGCAGACAAAAAACACATTCCGCTTTTGTTTCAACAATGGCTTTATGAGTCAGGTACTTACGCGAATGTTCAACAAAGCATTCGAGGCAGCAAACCGAGTACGCACCGAAACCGACATTGCCCACGGAGCAGCATCAGTTAGCAGTGCAGCGGTAGAAATGTGTTTCAACCTGTGCAACAATATTTTAGACAAATCAATATTGATAATTGGAGCAGGTCAGACAGGCGAACTCACGCTTCAAAATTTTACCAAAAAAGGCTGCAAACAGATTGCCATCTGCAACCGTACATTTGAAAAAGCCGAAGCTCTCGCCCACCAATACAACGTAAAGGCTTTAAGGATAAAGCAAATTCCAGAAATAATAAATAATTATGATATTGTGCTTGCTGCCACATCGAGCAAAAGTTACCTTGTAACCTATTCGATGATAACGCCCGACAGCCGAAACCGCATATTTGTGGACATCTCAGTACCGCGCAATATCGACGAAAAAATATCCGCCATCAAAAACATCACTCTAATTGCCATCGACGACCTAAAACACCACATCAACGAGGTTTCGCTGCGCCGACATCAGGCGTTGGCAATGGCAGAAAAGATAATCAACGAGGTAAAAGACGACTTTGCGCAATGGATGAGTTCGCGCAGTTTGTTGCCCGTGATACTCAAAATTCAAGAAAAATTTTCCGCTACCAATAGCACCGAATTGGAAGGTTTTTTAAAAATCAACGGCATAAAAGACGATAAATTAATATCACTTTACGGCAAGCATATCACCGAAAAAATTGCAAGGCTACTTATCAAAAACGTTAAAGCCTGCTCTGCCAACGGTCGCAATGCCGAATACACCGAACTCATTAGCAAACTCTTTGATATTTAGATATATGCCTACATTAATAATAGGAACACGAGGAAGCCAATTGGCTCTATATCAAGCAAATGCAGTAAAACAAGCATTAGAACGCGAATTGCCCGAAATCGATTTTGAAATAAAGGTAATCGACACCAAAGGCGACAAAATACTCAACAAACCCCTTGCTGAGATAGGCGACAAAGGCATTTTTACTGCCGAAATCGAAAAGGAACTGCGAGATGGCACAATCGACTTTGCTGTTCATAGTCTCAAAGATTTACCAGCCGAATTACCTGACACATTGCGAGTTTCGGCAGTTTTGCCCCGCGCCGAGTTTCGCGACGCACTTGTGGCAAAAAACGCAAAATCGCTTACCGAACTCTCCACCAACGATATAATTGCAACATCGAGCCTAAGACGCAAGGCGCAACTCTTACACAAATATAAATCGCTAAATATCACCGATATACGAGGGAACGTAAATACTCGTCTGCAAAAATTCGACAACGGTGCTTGTTCGGCAATGGTAATGGCTGCGGCAGGATTGCAACGTCTTGGTTTTCAAGAGCGTATAACGCAGATTATCGACAAGGATGAAATTATCCCAGCCGCTTGTCAAGGTGTAATTGCAGTAGAAACTTGCAGTCAAAATTCTGATGCAGAATACGTTGCGCGATTTATCAACAATGTAGAAACGTGGACACCAGTTTTTGCCGAACGTCTTTTGCTAAAAATGATAAACGGCGGCTGCAAAACTCCTTTTGGTTGCTACACACAAGCCACAAAAACCGAGTTTTTTGTAAAAGCCTTTATATCAATGCCCGACGGCAGCAACTACGTGGAATACAGCGACTCGCAATCGCTCGACAACGCCCACCTTGCCGCCTTCAACACCGCCAAATACCTTCTCAAAAACGGCGGCGAAGATATTTTGAAGGAGATTAAACAATGATAGTTTCGTGTCAAAAAGAGGATTCGTTTCCACGGTTTCAAAAAGCATTGCAAAAGTGTGGCTTAAACGCTGTAAGTCTGCCTGTTATTACTACCCAAACCATTGAACCTGACGTTGACACCTTAAATATAATAGACAATCTCTCGGCTTACGACTATATTATAATCACCTCGGCGGCTGGGGTTGATAGTTTCAACTATCTGATTAACAGAGCAAAAGGCAAAATCAATAAGTCATCTTTGCCAATAATTTCTGTTGGCAAAAAAACTTCTGAAAAACTTAAAAGCAAAGGGTTTAACGTAGCAATAGAAAATCCCGGAACAACCGCCGCAGACCTTGCCGACTATCTGATTAAAAGCGGTTTAATCCACAGCAAAAATATTCTTCAAGCCAAAGGCGACATTGCATCACCAATTATTAAGGAGAGACTTGAAGGTTTATGTAATTTTACACAAATTACTGTTTATCAAACCATTGCAATAAAAAATCACGACTCAAAAATTATCTCATTGATTAACAGCAACAAAGCAAATGGCTTTGTTTTTTCAAGTCCTTCGGAGTTCAGAAGTTTTTTAAATATCGAAAAAATTGCGAACTTTGCAACTGACACGGCGATATTCTGCATAGGCAAAACCACGGCAGAATTTATTAAAAATCAAGGGTTTACCAACGTGCATACATCGCCAGAGCCAAATTTTGAAATTTTGGCAGAGTACATTGCAAATACGTTCAAAACATTATAAAAAAATATTGCATTATGGCATTTCCTATAACACGCTTGCGCCGTTTGCGCAGCAACCCCATTACTCGCGATATGATGCGCGAAACCACCGTTTCGGCAGCAAATCTTATTATGCCACTGTTTGCCGTTTCGGGCACAAAAGTAAAAAATCCAATACCTTCGATGCCCGGACAATACCAAATGAGCATCGACCTTATTGTAGAAAAATGCAAACATCTTAACTCGCTCGGTATCAAGTCGGTACTATTATTTGGAATTCCCGACCACAAAGACGAAACTGGCGAATGTGCAGCCCATGACCACGCAATTATTCCCGAAACTATCCGCACAATAAAAGCACAAGTGCCTGAAATGTACGTAATTGCCGATGTTTGCAACTGTGAATACACCACTCACGGACACTGCGGCACTCTCGTAAATGGTGATGTAGACAATGATTCTACACTCGAAACGCTTGCAAAACAGTGCGTTGCATTTGCCAAAGCAGGCGTGGATATGGTTGCCCCAAGCGATATGATGGACGGCCGTGTGGGTAGAATTCGTAAAGCATTAGACGACAATGGTTTTACCAATCTTCCCATAATGGCATATTCGGCTAAATACGCCTCAGCATTCTATGGACCGTTTCGCGATGCAGCGGAAAGCGCACCCAAGTTTGGCGACCGCAAAACCTACCAAATGGACCCCGCAAACAGCAACGAGGCTATGCGCGAAATTGCATTAGACATTGAGGAAGGTGCTGATATTGTTATGGTTAAACCAGCCCTACCCTATTTAGACATTGTTCGCCGCACCAAAGATACATTCAATATGCCCATCTGCGCCTACAACGTAAGTGGCGAATACTCAATGGTTAAGGCTGCTGCGGCAAATGGTTGGATTGATGAAAAACGCATCGTTTCTGAAATTCTCCTCTCTATCCGCCGCGCAGGTGCCGATATGATAATTACTTATCACGCCGAAGAAGCCGCTACTTGGAGCATTGTTAAATAATTTAAAAAGTTAACTAACAACGAATTAAACTAATTACGCGAAAATTATTTTATAACAAAAGAATTAAAGTTTATAAAGAAACTTTAATTTTACGAAAAAAACGAATAATAAATTTGTATTAGTTATATTCGTAAAAAAATAAAATAGAAAATTTTATTTTTTATTAGTTAAAAAAATTAGTTTAATTAGTTTAATTCGTTGATAAAAACAAAATATGGATATAAATAAAAGTGTTGCGGAATTTAACCGCGCAAAACAGCATATAGCCTCGGGCGTAAACTCGCCTGTAAGGGCGTTTAAGAGCGTTGGCTCAAACCCTGTGTTCGTAGACAAGGCGTCAGGAGCATACATCACCGACATCGACGGCAACAAGTATATCGACTTTGTTTGCAGTTGGGGACCAATGATTCTCGGACACGCTCATCCCCGCGTTACCCAAGCGGTAAAAAAAGCCGCAGAAAAAGGCACAAGTTACGGTGCACCAACAGTTTACGAATCATTGATGGCTGAGCAAATCAACAAAATGATGCCTCACATCCAACTTGTGCGAATGGTAAACAGCGGCACAGAAGCCACTATGAGCGCCATTCGTCTTGCCCGCGCCTACACCCGCCGCGAAATGTTTATCAAGTTTGAAGGCTGTTACCACGGACACGGCGACAGTTTTCTCATAAAGGCAGGTTCGGGAGCAATCACGCTCGGTTTGCCCGACAGTCCCGGTGTTACACAAGGTACTGCAAAAGACACACTCATAGCACGTTACAATGATATTGAATCGGTTAAACAACTATTTGAGCAATACCCCGAAAAAATTGCAGCTGTGATTGTAGAACCCGTGGCAGGCAATATGGGAGTGGTAGTGCCACAAGACGGATTTTTGCAGAAACTCCGCGAAATCACCAAAGCCAACGGCGCACTTTTAATATTCGACGAAGTAATCACAGGATTCCGTTTGGCAAAAGGCGGAGCGGCTGAATATTATGGAGTTACGCCCGACCTTGTAACCCTTGGCAAAATAATTGGCGGTGGATTACCAGTGGGAGCATACGGCGGCAAAAAAGAGATTATGCAGATGATTGCGCCCGATGGTCCTGTATATCAAGCAGGTACGTTGGCAGGAAATCCGCTTGCAATGGCAGCAGGTTTAGAAACACTCCGCATTATCGACGAAGACCCAGATTTTTATAAAAAATTAGAACAAAAGGCTGCAAAACTTGCCGATGGAATATCAGCAAGCGCAAAACAACACGGAATATCCACAGTAGTAAATCGTTGCGGCTCAATGATGACATTCTTTTTCAGCGAGTTAGATACCATCAACAACTACAACCAAGCCATTCAGTCAGACACAAAACTCTACGCAAAATACTTCCAGAGTATGCTCAACCAAGGCATTTGGCTTGCACCGTCGCAATACGAATGTACATTCACCTCGGCAGCACAAACCGACAACGACATAGAGTGGACAATTCAAGCGGCAGAAATAACTTTTAAAAATTTATAACAGTGAATCCGTTTTCCGAAATACTCAACGGCAAAAATCCTAACCGTCCGCCCGTATGGTTTATGCGTCAGGCAGGAAGGATTTTACCTGAATACCAACAACTTAGACAGCAATATTCATTCCGTGAGTTGATGGAGACACCGCAATTGGCTTGCGATGTTACGTTAATACCTGTAAATCAGTTGGATACAGATGCCGCAATACTATTTTCGGATATTTTGGTGATACCTCAGGCGTTGGGCTTAGATTTGGAATTTACCGACAAAGGACCTGTTTTTCAGACACCTTTGCTAAAACATTCTCACCCCGAAAACGCACTCAATCCGCAACCCGAAAAACTTGAATATATTTATCAGGCTATCGACTTGATAATCAGTCAAAAACCCGAAGATGTTCCGTTGATAGGATTCTGCGGAGGACCATTGACAGTTCTGCTCTATATGCTTGAAGGATTGGGCACTAAGAGCGATTTTCGCAATGCCGAAAGGTTTATAATCAACAACCAAAAGGCAACCGAAAAAATTGTTGACACCGTTACCGCCATCAACATAGAGTATGCTCGTCAGCAAATCCGTCACGGTGCAGATTGTTTCCGATTGTTTGAAAGCAATTGCGGGAATATTCCGTATAGTATTTATAATCAGATATTTTTACCATCGGTTAAAAAAGTTTGCGCAGCGGTTAGAGCATTAAACCGCAAGTTTTTCTACTTTGCCAAAGGTATCGGAGCAGGCATCTCTACTATTACGCCCGACGTTTGCGACTATATTTCAATCGATTGGCAAACAGATATTTACACCGCACGGAAACTTCTGCACAAGGATATTGAAATTGAAGGAAACTTTGACCCACGGATATTGTTATCATCTGAAAATCAAATAGAAACAGAGTTACAAAAATACAAACCATTTGCCGAAGAAAACCCAAAATGGATTTTCAACCTTGGTCACGGAGTTTTGCCCGAAACTCCTTTTGAAAACGCCAAATTTTTTGTAAAAAAAGCAAAAGAAATATTTACACGATAAAATGGATATAGAGTTTATAAAAAAATATGAGACACTCGCACCGCGTTACACAAGTTATCCGCCAGCAAACCTATTCAATAGCAGCGTCAACAACGATGTTTACAAAGAGCAGATAACCATCTCCAACAGTCAAAATCCGCAGAATATTTCGCTCTACGTGCATATTCCGTTTTGTCCGCAACTGTGCAATTTCTGCGGTTGCACCACATTTTTCAATAGCGACAAAAACCGGTTAAACCGCTATATAACAGCACTTTTGAAAGAGATTGACACCGTGGCGGCATTAATCGACAAAAAACGCAACGTTACGCAGGTTCATTGGGGCGGAGGAACTCCCAACGCATTGGATTTCAGCATAATAAAAAAAGTTATGGACAAATTCCGCAGCGTGTTCAATTTTGCTCCAAACGCCGAAATTGCAATGGAGTGCAACCCTGCTTATATGGATTTCGCCGACATCGACAACTACGCCTCGGCAGGGTTCAACCGTCTGAGTCTCGGCATTCAGGATTTTGACCCCGTTGTGCTTAAAAATATCAACCGACGCGAGCCAAAACACGATGTAAAACAGTTAGTTGCGTATATGCACTCGCTTGGAATGAAAGGCATCAACATCGACCTCGTTTACGGACTTCCAGGACAAACACCTGAATCGTTTACTGCCGCCGCCAAACGTTCCGCCGAATGTGATGCCGACCGCATTGTTACGTTTCCATACGCTCACGTGCCGTGGGTAAAACCCGCTCAAAAAGTGCTCGAAAAACTCGGCTTGCCCGATGCTGACCAAAAACTTCACGCCTTTGTATCTGCCAATCAGACGCTTACATCGGCGGGTTACAACTTTATAGGAATGGATCATTACTGCAAACCCGACGACGCCCTCAGCATAGCCGCCAAAAACGGCAATCTGAAACGCAATTTTCAGGGTTACTGCACCGCCGAAACCACGGGACAGGTCTACGGATTTGGCGCAACATCTATCACGCAACTTCACGGCGGATATATCCAAAACATCAAGAATCCCGACCTTTATATAGAAACAATTGAAAATCAAAACCTTGCAGCAGAACGCGGATACATTCTTTCGCCATCGCAAATAATTGTCCGTGAAGCCATCAACGAACTGATGTGCAATGGGTTGCTTGATTTTGCACAATGCGCCCGCAAACTTGGCGTTACCCCCGACGACGTAAAAACCGCCACCGCCTACGACCCCTCAAAATTCCAAACCTTTGTCCGCGACGGCATCTTAACCATCACCGACAACGCCCTCACGCTCCGTCCCGATGCCTTCCTCGCCGTCCGCAACATCGCCGTCCTCCTCGACCCAATGATGAAAGATAGCGAAAAAATGTATTCAAAGACGATTTAATTTTGTTGAAGTATAGTTAGAGAAAATTGCGATTTTTCTTAAAGTATAGTTAGAGAAATTTGGCAATTTTGTTGAAGTATAGTTAGAGAAAAATAGAGATTTTTTTGAAGTATAGTTAGAGAAATTTAACAATTTTATTGAAGTATAGTTCGAAAAAAACATTATATTTGCAACGTAAAAACACAAATATAATAGTTAAAGTTATGGCAGATAGGAATATAATCAAACGCTTAATAATTGAATATCAAAGTATTGCAAAAGCAAAACAACTTTTGCAACGAAACCATTATTTCGATGAACATTCCAACTACGTTTTAGTAGGAATACGTCGTGCAGGCAAATCGTTTCTATTGTATCAAGACATTCAACAAAGAATAAGAAACAAGACTATTTCAAGCAACGAATTTGTTTATATAAACTTTGAGGATGAAAGAATCACAAACATTCAGGCGCAAGATTTGGGGTTGATTTTGGATTGTTACAACGAACTTTATCCCGAAAAACAGCCGTGGGTTTATCTTGATGAAATTCAGATGATTGAAGGTTGGGAAAAGTTTGCAAGACGACTTGCCGACCAAGGTTATCGAGTAATGATTACCGGCAGCAACGCCAAAATGCTGAGCAACGAAATTGCCACCACATTAGGAGGCAGATACATCCCCCACGAAGTATTTCCGTTCACATTCAAGGAATATTTAGAATATAATAAAATATCAGTTACCGACAATTGGCAATACGATCGGGACAAATCTGCACGAATCCGAAAACTATTCGACACATATTTCACTTGCGGAGGTTTCGCCGAAAATTTCAAACGTGACGACAAACGCGAATGGCTTAACGCTCTGTATCAGAAGATTTTATTGGGCGACATCATTGCAAGAAACTCAATACGCACACCGAGAGTTTTCCGTCTTTTGGCGCGAAAAATAGCCGAAAGCATCGAACAGCCAATGTCGCAAACAAGATTACTGCACACAATCAAATCAACTGGCGAAAACATCAGTTTACCTGCATTAAAAGACTATTTAGACTATATGCAAGATGCCTTTTTAACATTTTCAATACCGAATTTGGCATCACCGTTAACCGAACGCAGCACCACCGTAAAAAGATATTTCAGCGACAATGGATTACTGAACATATTTTTTACATCGGAAGAAGGCAAACTATTGGAAAACATCGTAGCAATTACACTTTACCAAAGGTCTTATTCCATAGAGGGAAGTCAAGTATTTTATTACAACAAAAACATTGAAGTAGATTTTTGTGTTCCAAAAGAAAAACTTGCAATTCAAGTTACCCTCAAAATGGATAATGTAAGCACCTACGAAAGAGAAGTATCGGCCTTAGACAAGTTTATTGCTGTAAATCCGCAATATAAAGGCATCATTATCACCCTCGACGAGGAACAAACCATTCAATCTGCATCAAAACTTGACATCGAAGTAATTCCGGTATGGAAATGGGTGATAAGGTGATAAAATTTTATACCTTCCTCTCTATCTTCTCCATCGTTTCGTCATATATTTCTTGCCGCAATTTTGTAAGCCAATCAGAAAATGCAACGGTGTTGAAGGCGTAGGTTTTGTTGAGGTCGTATTCGTTGGCAGACCATGTGTCGATGGGTGATTCGTTGTGCTGAATAAGGGCTTCAAGTTTGTCGAGAGCCTTAAATAGTTTGGCTTCGGGAGTTTGTTGGGCTTCCATTTCGGCGTACAATGCTGCAAAATCGGTAGAAATCTCTTCGGGTAAAGTTTTCAGCCATTGCAACAATAACGAATCTTCGGTTTGACGGTCTTTGTCGGTTTTTACAAAAGTGGGAATATCACCGGTAAAACATTCGCCTAAATCGTGTATTAAACTCATATTCACCACTTTATTAATATCAATATCGGCAAATTGATGGCGCAGTAAAAAAGCCATCAGAGCCACTCGCCACGAATGTTCTGCCACGCTTTCGATACGTCTTTTGGATGTGGTGCAATGCCGTGGAGTATCCTTCAACCGTTCGGCAATATGCAAAATTTGTAAATATTCAGATGGCATCATACCGCAAATGTAAGGGGAATTTTTGGAAATTACCAAATGTTAAAAAATGTTATAATCTGCGAAATCGCCTAAAAAAAACGAGATTCCGCAGATTATAATTTTGTTTTTACGTAAAAAGTGGTAAATTTGCAATATAAAAATCAATGCTATGCTTATAGGACGAGACAAAGAAAAAGCCACTTTACAAGAGGCTCTATACAAAGAAGATTCGCAATTTATAGCGGTTTACGGACGACGTAGAATAGGCAAAACTTACTTAATACGAGAAAGTTACGGCTATCAATTCTATTTTCAGTTTACGGGAGCGGCCAACACCTCACTCAAAAATCAATTAGCAAGGTTCGCCGTTGCCCTGCAAGAGCAAGGATTAAAAGAGGCTCCAAACGAAATTAAATCGTGGTTGGAGGCTTTCAGATTATTAAAACGTCTTATAAATCAAAAAGATGGCGGCAAAAAAGTTATCTTTTTAGACGAACTTCCATGGCTCGACACTCCACGTTCGGGTTTTCTTTCAGAATTGGAGGCTTTTTGGAATGGTTGGGCTTCGGCTCGCAAAGACATCGTGTTTGTGGTATGCGGCAGCGCAACGTCGTGGATGGTAAAAAAAATCATCAAAAACAAGGGTGGGCTTCACAACCGACTAACGCAACGTATTGCATTAAAGCCATTTACGTTGAAACTTTGCAAAGAATTAGCAATCAGCAACGGTGTGGAACTGTCGCAACGGCAATTGCTCGAAGCATATATGATTTTTGGCGGAGTGCCTTATTATTGGAGTCTGTTGAAAAAAGGCGCAAGTCTTGCACAAGAAATTGACAGACTGATATTTGCCGACGATGGCGATATGTACGACGAGTTTAGTATGCTTTACGCCTCACTCTTTAAAAAACCTGAACCATATATAAAGGTGATTTCGCTTTTGGCAGACAAAAACTACGGTATGACACGTCAGGAACTAATTTCGACAGGCGGTTTCGACGAAAACGGCGCATTTACCGACCTCTTGTCCGACCTTGAATGGTGCGGCTTTATACGCTCGTATCAAACCATAGGTAAACAGGTAAAAGATATTGTATATCAACTAATTGACAATTACACAGTATTTTATTTCTCATTTATTAAAGACAGCCGACGTGCAAAAAACTATTGGCAATCAATTCAAGGCACACCCACCTACAACACTTGGTGCGGACTTGCGTTTGAGCGTGTTTGTCTTTGGCATACTGAGCAAATAAAGGCGAAACTTGGCATCAGCGGCATTGTTACCACCGAAAATGCTTGGCGAAATACTGCAAAAAACGATGTTGCAGGTGCCCAAATTGATCTTTTGATTGAACGTGGCGATGGCATTACTGATATTTGCGAAATAAAATATTCAAATTCTGAATACGCCATTACCACAGAGTATATGGACAAATTATTACAGAAAAAAACTGTATTTCAAACTGTTACAAAAACCAGAAAGGCTATTCACTTGGTAATGATTACCACCTTAGGTCTTGCCAGAAATGCTCATTACGGCGAAATTCAAAACGAGGTAACAGCCGATGATCTATTTAAATAAATTATAATCTGCGGAATCGCCTAAAAAAAACGAGATTCCGCAGATTATAATTTCAATTGTTTCCCCCTCAAAATTTTCAAATCCCCGTTTGCGGAAAAGATTTTTTTGTATATTTACACCACAGTTATTTTAGTTATTAACGTTTCTAATATTTTATTATGGAATTAACAAAAGAAGATTTAAAAGACGGTTTAAAATTTATTGTAGGCACTTGGGAGGCTGAATTTGTTGTTAGTTTTTTCTCTAACAATTTGGAGCACGTGCCGGTAACTGAGTTTAAAAGCAGCGATGGTCGCGATTTAAGCAAACTCTCGATGGAGTTTTTTGAGGATCACACCGCCAAACTCAAAGACGGCAGCAACGGTCGCGAGGTGGACTCCACTTGGGAACAGACCAAACCTTACGGGTGGACCTACAAGGCTAACGGATTTTTTGGCGAACTGCCCGCCGACGTTGCCGAAAAGGTAGAGGAACTTGACGCGCAAGAGGGCAAACTCTGCATTGCGTTAGGATTTCTTTGCATTGCTTTTAAAAAGACCGCCGAGGGACACATCACCAAAGAACCCGACATCGACGAAATAGAGCCGTCGCCCGAAGACCTGAAAATGAAGGCTATTGTGGGACGTTGGAAAATCTACAAATCTTTCGCACCCATTGGCAATAGTTTCGACCTCCATACCAAAGACGAGGTGGTGGCAGAATTGGGCAAACAGAAAGCCGCCGGCAAACTCGATGAGGAAGAATATAACCAAACTTTGAATTTGTTCGAATCTGTGATGGAATTTACCGACGACTACAAAGTGTTATCGTATATGCCTATACCTAAGCACGTTACACAAGAGCAGATAGACCAAGCCGTGGCGAGCGGCGAGGTAAAAATCGTTGACGGAATGATGTGTTGCGAAGAGCCCAAGGAGTGGAAGGCTGTGAACGGACACTACTACTACAACACCAAAGAGCACCGCGAGATTTTCGGCGAAATAAAATCTCCGTGGGACATAATCGACCCCGACGCCGACGGACGCATCGATTTAAAGATGTTTGTGCTTGAAAAAATGTAAAATTACATCAATTATTCACACCACCCTCTCTATCTCATTAGTTTCCACATAAACCAAATACGCTGAGACATTGGGATAGAGGGGGTTTTTCATTGAGGAGAGCAAGGCGGCGTATTCTTTTATTTGGTCGTGATATTCAGGATGATGACCGCCAAATTTAAAGTCGATGATTACGGTTTCGGTGTCGGAAACCATCACACGGTCGGGAATGCGGATGCGGCCGTCGAGAGTAAGCAAGGCTGTTTCGGTAATAATCTGTTTCCAAACTGGTGAAAACCACCGCTTTACTTCGGGAATTTCAAAGGCGGATTCTATCTTTTGGCGGAGTTCTTCTTTTTGCTGTTCGGTAATGCGACCTTGGTCTTTAAGTTGTTGAAGTACAATAGGTAAGTCAGCTGCGGTTTCGATTCTCGACATTACATCGTGCATAAACGAACCGTAGTTGATACGCTCCTGAATAAAAGGATTGCTCTTGGCAAAAAAGTCGTCGGCATTGTACTTTATGGAAAGTTTCTGATTCCAATCAAGATTTTTAAACTGACGGATTTCAAATTTTTTAGCATTTTCTTTAAATCCAGGAGTAATCACCTGATGGTCAGTATTTAACGTTAATTGAAGAGTATCCTCGTTAAAATAAGAACTCAAACCTATTATCTTACCATTATCTGACGCAATTGACTGATTGATACAAAAATATAGCAAATCTCCTACATTCTTGATTTTATCGCCTGAGGGTTTTGGAGAATAAACATAAAGTTCGTCGACGGCGCGGGTAAAAGCCACGTAAAGAATGTTGAGCGCGTCAACGTACATATTGCGCTTTTCGAGGTGATAATAATCGCGGAAAACGCTGTGTTTCAGCGCAGAAGAATACTTCACAGGCAGCATCGGAAGAAAACCGAAATCAGAATCATCAGGCGGAGCAACCCAAATATAAGTAGGCGAAGTGTTTACAACGTCTTCCATTTTCCAATTGCAGAAAGGCATAAAAACCGCACCAAAATCCAATCCCTTAGACTTGTGGACGGTCATTACGGTTACAGCATTCTGATTGTCAGATGGTTGAATCGAAACTTTACAACCACTTTCGTCCCACCATTTTACAAAACGGCTGACGTCGGACGAATGTACCCTTGAAAAATCCAAAACAGTATCCTCAAAGGTGCGCAGATACTCGGTTTCGCCGGTGTATTTGAATAGTTCAAACTCCGAAATGATTTTTTCGCAAAGGTCGAACAACGGCAGAGAGGCGTAATCGGTAGCCAAATTTTTGAACCCATCAGGCAGAATATCAGCGGCTTTGGCATCGTCGGACACAGCCTTAAAAATATTATCGTCGGTAATATCCTGCGCCGAAAGTTTGGCATACGACTGCAAAAGTTTAGCCTTGGCAATAGAGTCGTCGGGATTTACCACCGACTTGATGGCGTTTACAGCCACCTTTACAGGCTCTGAATTAGCAATATATAACGAATCGGCAGAAATCACCTGATATTTTTCGGCACCGTCGGCTTGGTTCATATAAGAGAGAAGAAAATTCACAACTTTCTCAGCCTCAGCCCTTTTGCG
Source organism: Bacteroidales bacterium (assembly GCA_017394445.1). GTDB lineage: Bacteria > Bacteroidota > Bacteroidia > Bacteroidales > UBA3824 > UBA3824. The sequence continues at coordinate 16,435 of JAFPYT010000388.1, forward strand.
GATTAGGACACAGATTTTTTTTGCGGGATAATGCTGCTTTAAAAGCGCGTCGATATCTTGCGCCATTGCGGTGAGCACGGTAACGTCGAAAGAATCATCTTCCTCATCGCTATCTACATCAGTATCAGACGGTTTTGATTTTTCTTTCTTTGGTTTTTCAAAAAATCTTACCTTCACGTTTCCGCCTTTTCGGTCTTGATTTTGAGGCAGATTTTGAAAACTGTCGGCATAAATCTGATGAAGAAGTTCAAAGTTAAGATCCTCATCGTCAGCATATTGCTCCAAAACTTCCACCGAATTGGCAAACACGGCGTTGTTGAAGTCCACAATGTTTTTGCGACTGCGCCAATTGGTGTCGAGGGTCTTGAAAAGGATGTTTTCAGAGCCAATCGAACGTTCCACCTCAGAATTTAGCAAAGTCCAATCGCCGCCACGAAAACGGTAAATCGACTGTTTTACGTCGCCCACAATCATATCGTCAAATCCCTGAGCGATAGTATTTTCGATAAGCGGACGGAAATTTTGCCACTGAAATTCCGACGTATCTTGAAACTCGTCGATAAAGATATGGTCAAACTTGTTGCCAGTGCGCTCATATATAAAAGGTGCGTCGTTGTCCTTGACAATCTCGTTGAGAAACGCCGTAGCATCGCTCACAAGCATCATCTGATTGTCTTGACGGTACTGAGGAAGCAACGCGGCAAGGTCGCCAAGAAGGGCAAAGGCATAAAAATCGCTTCGCACCACGGCGGCGGTTACAAAATTTGAGAACTGATTGGTATACAGTTCATTATACTCTTGCAAAAGCGGATTAATCTGAGCAAAAAGCACAGGAGCGAGAGCCTTTTGAATGGCTGTGGGTTTTGATTTTGCAAGGTAGCCGTCGGGATTGTTAAGAATTTTGGTAAAGGTTTTGGTAGAACCGATATCAAGGTCTTTATAATTGGTACTCAACAGTTTAACCGTCAAGAAATTATAAATCGTCTTCACATCCTTGAAAAGTTCGCCCGGAGTGCTGTTGTAATCGTTGAAAATCTTGGTAAAAATATCGGTGGCACGCTTGGCAATCGACTTACACAGAGACACATACGAATCGTAAATATCAACAATTTTTTTGGCAGCCTGAGCAAAATACTCCTTGCGCGAATAATCGTCTTTGAGCGAGGCAAAATCTTCAAGTTTCTTAAAATTTTCGGTAAAAATCAACTTGGCAAGGTTGGTAATCTGACTGCGGAAATCCCAATTTTTGCCCTCGTCAACATTCTGTCGCGAAAGTTGCAGAAGTTGTTCGCGCAGTTGCGAATCGTTGTCCAACTGTTGGTAGAGCATATCGCAGAGGTCGGCAACCACCACATTTTCATCGGTTTCGATACGAAATCCGCTGTTGACATTGATATCGTAGCAAAACGCCCTCACAATACGGTTTACAAACGAATCGATGGTGCGGAGGTTAAACATCGAATAATTGTGGAGCACGGCAGAACGGATTTTTGCAGCCTTGGCACGCACCGCCTCCTCGGTAAGTTTTGGATATTTAGCGCGGAGATCCTTGATGTAATCGCTTTTTTCGCCAGTGATAAGTTTGTCTAACTCCTTGATAATACGGGTTTTCATCTCGCCAGCAGCCTTGTTGGTAAACGTTACGGCAAGAATTCTGCTAAACGCCATATCGCCGCTAAAAGCCTTGTAAACATCGCCATACTGCACAGGCGACCCGCTATCAAACGCCGACAGCAGATAGTTACCCGCAAGAATATGAGTCTTACCGCTTCCCGCCGAAGCCTTGTAGATTTTTAACTTCATAATGCACTTATCAACGAATTAAACAAAGACAAAGATAAGAAAAGTTTGGGAAAAAGATTTTGCGATTTTACGCAGATTTCAGTGAAAAAATTTTGCGAATTTACGCATATTTGGCTAAAAAAATTTTGCGAATTTACGCAGATTTGATTTAAATGATTGATAATCAGAGGGTCATTTATCAACGATTGCCAATCAATGTAGAGACGCCATAATATGACGTCTCTACGGGGAATTTGATGAATGGAAATTGACGGAGGGGGAAACTACGAAAAACACGAAAAGCACGAAAAAAGAAGGCTGACAAGTTGAATAAGAACCTGTCAGACTTGGAAATTATTTCCCTCCTTTTTCAATTTCTTGTTCTACCATCAGTTTTGCTTCCTCTAACAAACCTTTGCTTTCGGCTTTCAGGGCAAAACAACGTCCTGAACGTGAAGTCGCTTTGTGTACAGGCTTATCAAATATGTGTTAAAAAACAATCAGAGGACAAAACTGTCCACGATGATATTACATTATTTCATCCAATATGTTAGGTAAATCAGTGTCAAGATTGCCATTGTAATCAACGAATGGTATTCTAAACTTTTGTAGTGCTATTTTAAACCGTTTAAATCCTTCATTATCACGACAAGCAACCCAACAAATATCTAATTGGTCGCATTGATTTTTATTTTGCTGTGAAAGTGTGTCAGCGACAAATAATTTGCTGTTTCGGGCAATTATAGCATCGGCACTTTCTGGGTTACCTTGTCCCATTAGTTTTACTTCACACTTAAACTCGGATTGATCTTTTTTTAAATAAAAATCTATTTCGCGGTCAACGTCAAGTTGTTTGTTCTTAACAAAATGTTCTGCATTGTAGTATTTTGAATCCACTTTATACAATTTACACAATGTCAACATTATTATTTTTTCGGCGCGTTTGCCTGCGGTACTCCACAATCCGCCACGAAGTGCTGCACGTTTTACAGCCAATGTATTTATGACAATCAGACTTTCACTTACATTTAAGTCGACGCTTACACTTTGAAATTTAATTGTAAGTATCAAATCAACTTCATGTTCGCTTTCAACTAAGGCTTGAATACTATTATATAAAGATTCAAAGTGTTCATTAGACGCTTCAATAACAATTTGTTTTGTTGCCGAACGATACATATTACTGATGGTCTTTTTATTCAATCCAGAGTTGATGGCAATTTCGTCAGACGATAAATCTTCGTTCATAAATGCCCTTTTATACCAATCAATAGTGATGGTTTGTGAGTTGAGTTTTGCAGCAACAATCTGTTTGAAAAAGTCTATTGCGAATTGTAGAAATTCAGCATTTATTAAATTGACTATTTCTATGCGATAGTCTTGCGATTTTATAACGCGCATAACTATCTCTTTTATAACATGTTCTTTAAGTGTCA
>JAFPYT010000034.1 GCA_017394445.1 Bacteroidales bacterium
AAGATGAGATGAATAGAATTGCCGAATATATTGAAAATAACCCTGTTATTTGGGAAACAGATTGTTTTTATGGAACACATTGAAAATCAACATATTTTTAAACAAATAAATAAAACTATGTCACTATCAATCACCAAAACCGACATTACCACAATGACCGTTGATGCCATTGTAAACGCTGCTAACACTGATTTGCAAATGGGCGGAGGAGTTTGTGGAGCAATTTTTAGGGCTGCCGGACCTGCTCAACTTCAAGAGGCTTGCAACAAACTTTCACCCATCAAAACCGGCGATGCAGTTATAACCCAAGGCTTTAACGCCAAGGCAAAATACATTATCCACACGGCAGGACCAATTTACAACCCCGCCAACAAGCAACAAGCCGAGCAACTGAGTAACTGCTACACCAACTCGTTAAAATTGGCGGCGCAAAACAACCTCAAATCCATAGCGTTTCCGCTAATTTCAGCAGGAATTTACGGCTACCCGCTCAACGAGGCAATTCAGATAGCCATAGATTCCATCAAAGATTTTCTTCAAAAAGAAAACAGCCAAATAACTGTGTATCTTGCAGTTTTGGATGATAGGATATTAAGCGCCGCACAAAAAATGGTTAGTTGATAAACTTTACCTTTGCTTCGTCTCTTGGTTTGGCATCGGGAGATTCGTCGGGATAGCCAACGGCAAGAATGTACATCAGGCTGTAACCTTCTGAAAATCCGAGTTTTTCGATAAAGAAACGGGCTTCTTCGGTGTTGGTGAGAAAATGTACAGGTCCGCCAAGACAGCAAGTGCCAAGTCCGAGCGACTGTGCAGCCAACATCATATTTTCGCCCAAAAGTCCGAGGTCGAGACCCGAATTCTGTTCGCCTGCCACGCAAATAATGTTGGGAGCATTGCGAAACATATTCTTAAATGAGGGATCCTTAGCCACCGCCTCGGCGTTGAGTTTTTTGTAAACGTCGTTTACTTGGTTGATAAGTTCCTGATTTTCAACCACACGGATTTCCCACGGCTGCTTGTTCATACCGCTTGGAGCGTTGATACCGCATTTGGCAATGGTTTCGAGTTTTTCGTGCTCCACGGGAGTGTCTTTGTACTTGCGGATGCTTCGGCGTGCCATAATGGCTTTAACCACTTGATTTTCGTTAGATTGAGGCGCATTTTGAATTTCACCGGCACAATTGCAAAGCAAAACAGCGGCAAACGCCAAACCGCATAAAAACAATTTTTTCATATTAGTAATTTTTTAAAATATTCGCAAATATAACAAAACTCTGTGAAAAATATCATTTAAATTATCAATAAATCAATCGATTGCACGTTCGGTTTTAACACGGTCGTAACGTGCCTTTCGGCGGAGATTCCAAAACAGACTGAGTCCCAAGCCCGAAATAATGTGCCATACACCCCACCAAGCAGCCATAAACGCCATTCCACCGGTGGCAACATCGGGAGGAAATATCTCTGGATTGAAAATAAGCATCAAAGCAAGTCCCGAATTTTGAATGCCTGTCTCGATTGTGAGAGTACGGCGGTCGCGGTCGTTTAGGCGCATTACCCTTGCAGCAGTGTTTCCAGTAAGAAAAGCCAACGCATTGTGTACCAATACGATAATCAAGATATATTTAATATAGGTAACAAAATAGGTGTAGTTGGCGGCAAAGGCAATTATCACCATTGCCATAAAAATGGCTACCGAAATTCTTTGAATTGGTTTTGCAATTTTTTGGGTAAAACGTGGAAGTTTCGACGAGCAAAGTATGCCCAACAGCAAAGGCACGCCGATAATCAAAAAGAGTGTCTTAAACACCTCGCTGATAGGGATATATAGTTCACGCACAAGTTCTGCCGAATTGATAAAGAGGTTACCCCAGATAGAAAAATTCAATGGAGTAATTACCACAGCCGAAACCGTGGAAATTGCAGTTAGCGACACCGACAGTTCGATATTTCCCCGCGAAATTGATGATATAAAGTTAGATATGTTTCCGCCCGGACAGCACGCCACAAGTATTGCTCCAAGCGCAACTGTTACCGTAAGGTAACTTTTAAAAACATAAACACCAATGAAAGTAACAAGCGGAAGCAGCACTATTTGCGACACCACGCCTGTGATTACTCCTTTGGGATTACTAAATGCTGTTTTAAAGTGTAACGGCTTGATACTCAGCGCAACGCCAAACATAATAAAGGCTTGTACTATACTGAGTATCAATCCGCCGTTGTTTCCAAAATTAAGTCGAACAGAATCTAACTGTTCTAACTGCAAAACCATCTGGTTCATAAATAGTTATTCGTGAAAAACGAGTGCGCAGACTTCAATTGTTACATAAATATCGTTTTTGGAATCAGGGTTTTCAATTCCGAGATACCATTGATAATTTTCAGGTAGAGGTTCGTCTAATTCCACCTCCACGATGCCGCTCTTGATGCCGATGCGCGTTCCTTCGGGAAAATATTGAAAATTAGAGTTTTTATTGTTAAATATATCGAGATTTGCATTGTCTTTTATAAGGTAAATGGAGCAATCTGCCGTGCCCACAGGGTCGTCTAAACTGTTTACAATGTCTGCCAAAAGACCGTGAGTGGGGTCGTAACGCTCCACAAGATCTGCCAAAAGTCTAAGAGTGGGAGAGGTGTTGTCGGCATAATTTGACGAAACCGAGTAAACAAAACTTACTGTATTTTTGGGCAGTTTGATGGGCACAAAAGTACGATTTTTAGCATCACCAGAGTAACTCAAACTGTGTGCAGTAAGCGTTGTTTCGTTAAGCACTTCTTTAAGTTCGCAATATCCGGGAGTGCCGCCAATAAAGAGATCGGCACTGCGAGTATCGCCTCCTGAGGTGCTAACTTGCACATAGCCAAGACATTCGTTGCCATCAAAAACTGCAAAATAGAATGTTTCAATATCGTCGAAAACTTCGGGAGTAAAAACTGCCACTCCGTAATGGTTTGTAAGTGCCGTTGTATCAGCGTAAAACGGTTTGAAAAACGAAGACGATGGGTCGTGATTATCTTCAAACATATACACCTTGGCGTTTGGCAACGGCTGCCCATAATCACGCACATTGATAGTTATCGTAGCGGGAACACCCACGCTGATGGTATCTTCGCAAGAGTATAACCCAAAGGTTATCAATGCGATAAAGCATAAAAAGAGTTTGTTTTTCATAGTTTATAGTAATTAGTGATTAAAAAAAATTTCGTTTCAAATATATGCAAATAAAGTGTTATAATTTGAAAAAAATTCTTAAATTTACCCCAAAAAATCACTAATATGTCACAGAAAATATTTAACATTGGCATCCTCGGCACAGGATGGATAGCCGACAAAATGGCGACAACGCTCGCCGGAATGACCACCGCACGTGCCTACGCAGTGGCTTCACGCACAACCGAAAAGGCAGAAAAATTTGCCGCACAATTCTCTATTCCAAAGGCTTACGGCAATTACGAAGCATTAGCCGACGACCCGGAGGTAGACCTTATTTATATTGCCACGCCTCATTCGCACCATTTTGAAAATACCAAGATGTGCCTTTTGAAAAACAAACCTGTACTCTGCGAAAAGGCTTTTACAGTAAACACTCCTCAGGCTGAGGAACTTATCAAGATTTCGCACGAACGCAAGGTTTTTCTCGCCGAGGCTATTTGGACTCGCTATCAACCTATGCGTCAGATGATTACCGACGTTATCAATAGCGGCGTTATTGGCAAACTTCAAATGCTTTCGGCTAATCTCTGTTACCCAAACATTGCCCTACAACGTATGTACGACCCTGCACTTGCCGGCGGTGCACTTTTAGACCTTGGCGTTTATGTGCTCAATTTTGCAGATATGTTTTTTGGCGATGACATCAAATCAATCTCTTCGCACTGCATCAAATACCCCACAGGCGTTGATATTCAAGAATCTATCACCATTGAGTACAACGACGGACGTATAGCAGTGCTTTGGAGTTCGCAACTTGCCAAGAGCGACCGTCAAGGCATAATCTCTGGCACCGATGGTTTCGTTATTGTAGAAAACGTCAACAATCCACAGTCGTATGCCATTTATAATCAAGATTATCAACTTGTTAAAAAGGTTGACTGTCCGCCGCAAATCACCGGCTACGAATATCAAGTAGATTGCTGTATCCGCGCCATCAACCAAGGCAAAATCGAACCCGACGAAATGCCACACGCTGATACTCTGCGCATTATGCGTCAAATGGATGCTCTCCGCAAAGAATGGGGAGTAAAACTCTGCGACGAAAAGTAGTTACTCAATCTCTTTCAACAGCCTTACCGCATTATTGTAAAGAATATCTTCGCGCTCTTGTGCGGTGAGGCTCAGTTGGTTAAAACGTTTGAGTTCGTCTTCGTGATCCCACATAGGATAATCGCTTCCAAAGAGAAAATTCTCAACGCCGTGAGCCTTTATCATCTCATTTGCCTTATTTATAGGCAGTTTCCAAAGCGTACTTGAAGTATCGAACCAAACTTTTTTGCCAACAAGATATTCGCACGACTTGTCCCACTCGGTGTAACCGCCAAAATGCGCTGCAATCACAATCAAGTTTGGATGTTTTTCCAAAACGTGAAGAATGCGCTGAGGACCCGAAAAATCGTAACGGCAATCGCCAGCGTGAACCAAAACCGGCATATTCAGCGAGGCAATCACATCGTAAATAGGATCCATTTCGGGAGTATCCACTTGAAATTTTTGAAAGTCGGGATGCAACTTAATTCCCTTTAAGCCAAGACCTTTGATGCGTTTAAGTTCGGCTTCAAAAATCTCGTAACCAGGGTGCACAGTGCCAAAACCCACAAACTCTTTGTGGAGGGTTATCTCGTTGATAATGTAGTTGTTGATAGCCTCCACCTGATGTGCTACTGTGGCAGTGGAGTGGACGATATATTTTTCAACCCCAATTTTGCGACCACTTGCGAGAAGTCGCTCAGGTACACCGTTGTAACACATTGTAGTGTCATAAAAATCGCCTATCGTCTTGCTTGCTTTGTCGGCGATTTTTTCCGGGTAGATATGTGCGTGAAAGTCGATTATCATAATGCGCAAATGTATATAATGCGCACGAAAAAGAGTTTTAGAAAATATTTTTTTAGTGTTAAAAAATCAGCACAAAAAAAACGGGACAGCATCAATAAAACCATCCCGCTGATTAAAATTTTCAATTGTCGACTACAATCCTTTCAAGAGGCAAGCCAATGCAAGAATTGCAAAACCAGCCAACAAGAACCAAAATGCGTAAGCCGAAACAAATGGGATTGAGATAAAGTGGCCAAGGATGCCAACTACGCCGAGGGCTGTTGCCACGCCCCATACTGCGTTTGTAGGTGCTGATAATTTCATAATCTGTTGAAGTTTAAAAGTTTAAAAATTATGATAACTGTGTTTTTGAGTTTTCGGCTACAATTTAAGGATTTTTTTTCAAACGGCATATATGAAAATGAGGATTTTTTACTCTTTAAGAAAAAAAATAACACCTACACACCCAAAACAATTTCGGGCGATATATTCAGTTTCTGACTCATTGTGCGGGCAAGCGAAAGTGATGGTTCTTTCTTTCCGTGAATAATGTCATCCATTCCGGGCGAACTGATACCCAAAAGAGCGGCAAGACTATTATTGTTAAGACCCATTTCATACATACGTAGTTTGATAATGTCAAGCAAAGACGGCTTTTCAATATGAACGTGCTCATCCTCATAATCGGCAACAAGGGCAGACAGAAGGTTCAGTTCTATCTTGGCAGACGAATCCTCAGAAACATTGTCGCCCCAAGTTTGCGGTAGCAACTCCTCGATACGTTCAAGTGCAACTTTAAGTTCCTTTTCGTTTTTAATCTGAGCCATAATCTTATATATTTTTAATGTCTTTTATTCTGTCGTATTCTGCGTGAGTTCCAATAAAGCGGATATATACAAATTGCGGTGTAAACTGTATCACCACAATCAAACGATAGTCATTGCCTTTAATATTAAAGACATAGTGCTGATTACCAACATAATCCACTGAGTTAAAGGTGTTCTTAATATCGGCAAAACTCTGCCATTCAGCCTCTTCTGTTTTATACATCCATTCCGATAATGCACTCTTAGACTGTGGATTATGGTCGATATAGTTCTTAACCGCTGTTTTTGTAATAATCCTCATAATAATGCAAAGATGAAACTTTTTTTTCAAAAAGCAAAATATATTTTGCAGAAAAGATTATCAAAGTATTATCACATAATATAATATGCATAATTCCACAAATTCACGATTTATGCACAAAATATTATGTGTAAAATTTGTTTTTTAATAAAACAATGGCTATCTTTGCCGTAATAAAACCACATTTATTATGGAATTTAACAAATACGTTTTTGACCCGTACCCTTTGGAGGTAACAATGCGGCATCTTGCTGAAAACCTGAAAGCAAGACGTTTGGAGAAAAAATTCTCTACCAAAACACTTTCGCAAATGAGTGGAGTACCAGCACCCACAATTCAGCGATTTGAATTAAAACACTCCATCTCGCTCGAATCTTATGTTAAGATTGCCAAGGCGTTAGGCTATTCCGAAGAGATAATGAACCTGCTCTCCAAACCCAAATACGACACTATGGAAGAACTTTTGGAGATTAACAAAAACAGCACAAGAAGGAGGGGAGTATGATAGATAACGTATTATCACTTAACGTGTTATATCACGGAGTAAAAGTAGGAACCCTCACTTGCAGCAAGCGCAGAGTTTGCATTTTTGAGTACGACAAAGAATGGCTTGCCAACGGTTTTTCGATTTCTCCATTAAAATTACCTCTAAAATCAGGCATATTCACAGCTGATTATCAACCATTTAATGGCAATTTTGGAGTTTTTGAAGATTCTCTGCCCGGAGGATATGGCGAATATCTTATAAAAAAGGTGTTAAAAAACAATTGCATTGATTATCAGTCGCTTACACCTGTAAAAAAATTAAGCCTTGTGGGAAACAGTGGGTTAGGTGCGTTATGTTATATTCCTGAAAATAAAGTTATTAACGATAGTTTTGATGGTTCTTTCGACCAAATGCAACAGATTATAAATGATGTCCTATCCGAAAAATCTGATGCCGCTGCTGGAATGTTATTCAATAAAAGCGGAAACTCAGGCGGAGCACGTCCCAAATGCCTCTACACCGACCAAGATGGACATTGGATTGTAAAATTCCGCCACATTTACGACCGCAAAGATATTGGTGAAATTGAATACGCTTATAATCTTGCAGCACGCAAGTGCGGCATTGAAGTTCCTGATTTTAAACTATTTGACGGTAAATATTTTGGTGTAAAAAGGTTCGACATTTTGCCAAACGGAGAACGGCTACACGTGGTAACAGCAAGCGGACTTTTGAACGAACCCATCACCCCGCCCAAAATGGATTACAATGCCCTTTTGCAACTGACAGGCTATTTAACGCAAAGTCCGCAAGAGGTTGATCAACAGTTTCGTAGAATGGCATTCAACGTATTTTCCAAAAACTTCGACGACCACGCTCGCAATTTCTCATTTATCTATAACGAAGGACATTGGCATCTATCACCTGCCTACGACCTCACCAACGACAACACTCTTGGCGAACACGCTACAACAGTGAATTTCAACTGTTTACCTAACGAGTCGGACATGATTTTTGTAGGTAAAAACATCAAAATCACAGAGAAACGTTGCAAAGAAATTATTGAAGAGGTAAAAGAGGGGGTTATAGGATTGGAGAAATGGTTTTAAAAATGCTACAACATTCGCCGAAAAATCTTCGGCGAATAGTTGATTATTCGCCGAAAATACATAATAAAGCGGATATGTTGTTGGGCATATCCGCTTTATTTTCAAATATTTAAATATTAAAAATTGTCCTTAGTAACATAAAAACCACCCATTGCTTTATACAAAGCAATTGTGCGTTTAATATTAAGAATCTGAGTATCAGATAGTTTAGTTTCTACCCATTTAGCACCTGATGGTGTTAAAACAACCGAAACATTTTGTGCGGTTAACATAGCATTTAATAATTTTCTACTTGAATATGTTATTTGTTCATCAGACTCTAAGGATCGATTATCTTTATTATATTCAAATGGTTCAGGAAGATATTCAATTTTTTTACCATCAACTGTGTACGTAATTTTTTTGATTGAGGTTTTGCCATCACTAAGAACACCTTTATATTTTATTGTCAAATGCAAAGGGAGAATGGTACCACGTTTACTTACACCAAAATATAGATAAAAAATGAATTGGTTGGAATAATCCTCATTGTAAAAATCGCAGGCTCTATGACGATACCAAGTTATATCTTTATCTGCATTTTCAATAACATCGAAATATTGAAGCAACTCTTTCTTTTTAGACTCATCTACACGAGGGGCTTCATCCCCGAAAAATTTTTTATAAATATTATATTCCAAAGGGAAATTATCCGAACCAACCAAAGCATATTTATTATCAGACTTCATCAACCGAAAACCACAATAAAAAGGGTATTCTGGGTCAGCGTAAGCCTTCGATAAATGATACAAATGGATATTCAATGCAGCATTATACGCAGCAGTATCGGATGAGGCTTTAATGGGCATTGCGTCCTTACGTATGTCATCGCCATTTTTATCATACGGCATATAGGTGTATTCTTTCTCACACGAACAGAAGAATACAGAAATGCAAATAGCACAGGCAGTTAAAATTAAAAACTGTTTCATATTTTTCAAACAATAAGTCTTCCTTGACCGCACCGAGTGGAAATAATACTCACAATAAGTTTAATAATAAAAAGAAAAATGCGTGAGCGGTCGTACAATTTGCCCGTTCCGCTTTGTAAGGCTCTCGCATTGCCCAATTCCGGTAGAACGAGCAACGCAGAAGCCCACGCAGTATAGCAATATCTATACACCGCTTCCGCGGTTTGATATTACATACCCGAGAGACATCACCGCTGCCTTTGTCCAAACCGGAATTTGTAGAATTTGCGAGATTTTACAAAGTTGTGAACAAAGCGTCAAGTAAACGCCTTTTTCTATATTATGTCTGTCCTCCGTCTCCGCTTCTGCGTTGTGCACAAGTTTCAACGTCAGACAATGCAAATTTACGATATTTAAACAAAGATGTCAAGTAAAAAGGTGATTTTTTACAAAAAATAATTATATTAATACCGTCATAAGCAAGAATACGGAATGAGATTATTTACATACACATCAGCACTCTACACAGCAAAAACCCTGTACATTAACGGCTACGCCGCCAATGTACAGGGTTACAGATATTTCGTCTTCCAGACGACTACACCAGTAAATCAAACCGTTTGGAAAACGGTATCTTTGTATCCACGTATATCATAGCGTATTAGCGTATGATGTGCGTGGTTGTTACACAACCCCCTATTTCTTCACCGGTTCGATAACTCTATATTTACCGCTGAGGTGCATAAATGCGAATAAGCGCAAAAGTCCGTCGTAATAGGCGTCGAAATAGCCGTCTTCAAAGGGTTCGTTTTTGCTTTCCCAAAGTTCTTTTACAAACTCGATGGCGTGAGGATTATTTGACGCAAGCGAGATGGCTGCCACTGTGCCTACAAGTCCTACGGAGTGACGAAGTGCCGTTTTGCCGCCTGCCGACATTGGACGCTCGGGAAATGTGCCGTCTACATTGTATTGATCTTTAAAGGTTTTTACGCCCTGTTTGTAGAAGAAATTTTGGATAGTGTTGGCGTATTTCTGCTGCCATTCTTTGTCTTTGCAAGCCCACGAATAGTCGAGGGCAATGTTCATAGGCACACGCCACGAATCGTACATAAACGATTTGCCCCACGGGAACGGGCTGTCTTGAATTGTGCCATCGAAGTTACATTGGTCGGGGTTGAGACCGGTTTCTTCGTTGATACATTTGTGGAGAAATGCACGGCTGCTGTCGGCGCAACTCTGCCAATATTCTGAGCGACCGTCGTCAGCCCATTTTGCCCAAACCTCGTAGAATGCAGGTAAGTGGTACGACGGGTCGGTATGGCGGCTGCTGAATCCCTGCGGAACAAAGTTGATAAGGCGTGTTTCGCGGTCGATAAGCGGTGTAACTGCCTGGTTCATTTCTTGAAAACGTTTCATTGCTTCGGGGTCGGGCTGCTGTCCGGGCTGAGGACGCATCATTGGACGAGCGCCGTCTACTTTGCCGGTTTTAGATTCCGAAAGGTTGAGAATTTTCTGAGCCTCAGCCTTATAGTTGATGCCGGTGTCGTTGCCCCAAAGGTTAGAGGCAAAAATCAGCGATGTTACAAAATAAAGTTCGCCGTCGGAAGCGGGACCCTGAGCGTTGCGTGTGCCGTCGGTTTTGCAACTCCAAGCAAAATATCCAGCCAGAGGACCGTCCTGATGCTGCATATAGTGCTTAGCCCAACGCCAAAGTTTGTCAAAAATATCCTTGCGGTTCATTTGCACTGCCACCATCATTCCGTACGACATTCCCTCGGTGCGGGCGTCGTTGTTCTTAACGTCTGAGATGTAAGCCATTGTGTCGTTTACCTCAAAATAAACGTGCTTATCTTTGCTAAAAAACACCTCGTTGAACACCTCGTCAACTTTCTTGTCGATTTCTTTTTGCGAATATCCGGCTTCGAGAAAAACGTTGCGGTATTTTCCGGTTTCAAAACCGCCTTTGGTAAAGGGCTTTTTCAACTGCCCGAAACTCATTGTAGCAGCCATAGTTAGCGACATTGCAATTATCAGTTTCTTCATTTTTTGGTAATGTTTTTAATGTGTAAATAATTGTTTTCGATGTTTAGACTGTGTTATATCAATAAGGTTTAAACTTATTTCACATACTTGTAGGTGGTAAATGTGAGCGAATCGTTTTCGGTGATAGTGCCGCGTTTGTCGATACGTCCGTTGCTGTCTTCGATTGTAATGGTAAAATCGATACGTCGCGAGGGGAGGTTCATCTGCGGGTGAAACGGACAGCAAACTATTGCTATTGTGTAAGTTCCAGCGGCGGGATTAGTCCAAAAGATATTTTCTTGTGGACGAGTGGATGCCTTCCACGGCTCGTTGGTAGCGTTTTGGTTGGCGTCGATGTCGAGTTTGCCTCTGCTGCCACTGCACGATGTGGTTTTGCGGTTGTAGAATGTGAAATTGCCGCAGGGGTCTTTTACAATAAGGTCGAGGTCGGCTTTGCAATACCATTGAAGGTTGATTCGGAGATCGCCGTTTTGTCCTTTGAGGTCGGTAGCCGATTTTAGGGGAATGTCGCGGCGTTTGGTATCGTTTACATTCAGTTGGGCGAATGTATTATTCTTTACTTTTGTGCTGTTGGTAGAAAAACCTGATTTAGAGGCCGTTATACTAAGATTTTCGGCTTTACGCATAGTAACAGAGAATGTTCCTGTGCCGCTGTTGTCGGGTTTTAAAGTACCTGACACCGAACCTGTTACCTTTAAGTTACAACTTGAAAGCACGCTCCAATCCTCTTCCTTAACGGTGCGGAAAGTGAGCGTTTCCATAATGGGTTGCATCTTTACTTTTTCGGGTTTGTCGAAACTTGCAATTACGTGAAACTTAGATTTATAGCCATCTTTATCGGAAGTAATTTCTATCCTTGAACCGGGTTTTGCCGTAACGGTAAATGTACCGTTGCTCTTGCTTACAGCGGTGGTAGAAATATCGCCTTTATCGGGGTCTTTAACAATGATTTTGTTGCTTACACCCGCAATAGGTTTAAGGTTAATGCTGTCGATATTAGTGAATTGCAGATCTACCGGCGGAATCTTTTTGATAGGTCGCAAGGGTAGGGGGAAACCTGCATCGGCAATGGTACCACAGTCGATATTGGCAGCGGTAGAATCGTAATGCTCGTCGCAACTGCCTGTAAATGTGATATTAGCACAAGAGTTTACATCTTTGATAACAATTGTTCCATCGGGATTGACGGTAGCCTTTTCGGTTTTGCCGTTGAGAATATACTCGATAGTTCCATTGGCAAGAGGTTCGCCCGAAACAAGGTCGGTAAGCCTAACCGTAACGTCCTTAATATTAGCACCAAGGGCAAGGTCTATTTCGTCAGTAGAGTGAAACAAATCAGAGGTGTCGGCACTTGCAAAGCACTGAGTACCAGCGGCATTAACATTCACCCTTTCGCCACGATGAAAGAGATAACTCCAAACGCTGCAAGGCAAATCTTTAAAAACCGTATTTCCACCATTATCAGTGGTTTGCGAACGCGAAACAGGTTCATCGGTAAGGAATCCGCCTTTAAACAAGAAATGCGAAACATACGAAAGGTTAACTGTTTGACCCACAGCAGGCAACGACCCTTCCAAACATTTTACTTCAATATCTCTATTACACCTTATTAATAATAGCAGTGGCAGGAGCAACAATAGCACCCACCACGGAAACTTCTTCTTTTTCAGCGTAATAACATACACATTATCGTCGGTACCATCAAACGTCACCGACCCACCGTTTTTCATCTCTTTGTTTTGTTCCGACATAGCGATTTATTTTTATGTTTTTATGCCGTAAAGATACAAAAAATGGATAAAAAAAGGATACTTTGGCAAAAAAATCTACTTCACCAATCCCTTTGTACTCCATTTTTTAGATGCCCAACGGCGGCGGAGAATTACGCCGCGGACGTTTTCGTCGAGGGTGAAGGCTATCCACATTCCTATTAAACCAAAACCGAAGGTAATACCGAGTAAGTAACTCAAACCCACTGCAATAGACCATTGAAATATTATGCCAACCACCACGGGATAAAATGCATCGCCGGTGCTTCGGAGCGTTCCTGTGGCAAAAATATTGCCCACACGTCCCACATCTAACAGAATATCAATGAAAAAGATGATTGTTCCAAGGCGGATTATCTCCTCATTATTGGTTAATAAGCCAAGTATTGAATTTCCCGCCAAGGCAAGGCAAGTGCCCACTATAAGGGTGATTATCAATGCATAACGGTGAACAAAATTGCCCATTTTGAATGCCGCATTTGGACGACGCATTCCCATAAGGTGTCCCACAACTATGCCTCCGCCTTGTACCACGCTGATACAAAAGAGGTTGACAAACATAATGCAGTTGAAACAATAGGTTCGAGTGGAGAGTGCCGTGTTGCCCAACTTAGTGATAAAGAATGTGATAACCACTTGCGAAAGGCAGTAACTAAGTTGTTCGCCAGCCGCCGGAACGCCAATTTTCAAAATATTTTTGAGTTCCACCCAAGGAAACGGTTTAAACCACTCCAAGGGATACTTGTGAATGTGTTTTTTGGTATGGATAATCGCCATTGCCACCATCGAAAATCCACGACAGATTACAGTGGAAATTGCCGCACCCTCAACGCCGAGAGCCGGCAGTCCAAAGTGCCCGAATATGAGCGAATAATTACCTATAATATTGAGAATGTTTACAATAACGGTTACACGCATAGGATATTTTGCCATTCCTGCATTGCGTAGCGACGCCGAAAATGCAAGTCCTATGGCTTGAAAAAACGTCATACTGCCCACAATGCGCAGATACGCAAGTCCGTATGGCATAAGGTTTTCGTCTAAACCCATTATTTCAAGCAACAATTCTGCCTTAAAATAGATAAACAGACTCATTGCCACGCCCGAAACTGCATTCATAAGTACCGCAATACCAACCACTTGCACAAGTTTTTTCTTATATCCCGCACCGATATATTGTGCGCAGACAATTCCCGTGCCTATCGACACAAACTGAAAGATTAAGATAACGAGGTTAATCAACTGATTGTCAACGCCAACGGCAGCCACAGCATCATCACTTCCGCCGGGAGTGTCGGTGGGCATATTGCTAAGCATAATGGTATCCACCACGCCCAAAAGCATTATCAAGGCAATTTCCACAAAAATAGGGCGGACGAGTGATTTCAACTCTGCCTTTAATCCAATGTTTTCCATTTACTTACAATCTTTTTTCATCCAATAATTACGTTCTTGTTCGTCCATTTTTTCAATAGCGTAACGCAGTGTGGTTCTGGGCATTACATTAATATGGTCGTTGAGAAACTCTCGCAAGGTTTCCAATCCGCAGCATTTGCCCAATTCGCGGAGCATCCAACCCACAGCCTTGTGCATAAGGTCGTGAGTATCAGCAAGATGAAAATCAGCATAACGTATCGCATATTCAGGCATATTGTGTCGCGATGTGGTATAGGTAAACACCATCGACATACGTTTTTGCCAAAGATTGTCGGAGTGGGCAAGACGTTCAATAACGTCTTCTTTATCAGGCAGTTCTACGATAGTTTTTTCTACCATCCAACAGCCAAGGAGTTTTGGCGCGGTAAGGTCTACAATGTCCCAATTGTTGGCTTTGGTAGAATTTGTTACGTAAAAATCAATTATAGAATCGCGCTCTGCCATCGAGTTGATATCGTGCAATAGTTTGGCAGACTGCAACTTAGCATATTTTTCTACTAAAATCAAAAAACCGCAGAGCCTTATCTCGTGAAATTTGGAGTTCACAAGGCATTTAATATCCTCTAAATCAAGGTCTTTATTAGCCTTAACGAAAGCCCTTGTTTGAGGATTCTTTAATCCGAGAAATTCGTCGCCATATCCATATTCGCCCTCGCCAGTTTTAAAAAAACGCATCAAAATATCGCGTTGAACATCATCTCTGGCGGCAATCATACTGTCAATCAGTTTTTTAGCGCGCTGTGTCATAACTAAGTGATTTTAAAAATGTGGGTGCAAAATTACAAAAAAATCGAGCCCATAATCCAAATTAACGCAATCTTAATAGTTTCTATCACATAAATCAACAATGCTCGTATAATTTTGTGGTTGAAAACATTGCCGGTGTCGTGGCAATGTGGCGGGGTGCTTCCCGATGTGCGGAGGCTGAGATTATACCCATTGAACCTGTGCAGGTAATGCTGCCAAGGGACGGCTAAACCCCTTATTTTATTTTTTTTAACTATAATCATTTTAACAAAAAATGAAAAAGGTATTACTACTTAGCGCCGTTGCTGCGGCGTGCTGCTATGGGGGAGAGGCTGTTGCAATCCCCAATTATTCAAACATTTACGCTACAAACAAAGTGTTGGGCGAAATCACCGTTAAAGGAAAGGTTACAGACACCGACGGTAAACCTCTGATTGGCGCTACCATAATGGTGAAAGGCACCAACAAGGGAACAATTTCTGGCTCAAACGGAGAATTTACAATTCAAGCCGACGAAGGCAGTGTATTGGTAATCAGTTACATCGGTTATCTAACGCAAGAAATTG
>JAFPYT010000035.1 GCA_017394445.1 Bacteroidales bacterium
TCGTTGTTTACAAGTCCTGAAACATTGGCGGTGAACTCAGGGTCGGATTCGCCAAAGGCTTTGGTTTTGTTTTCGGCAGTGACGGTTACGGGCGCGGGGGCGATGGTGAACTCGATGTCGCGGCTGCCAATACATAAATTGGTAATGCCAGTTATAGTTGCTTTGGCGGTGCCGGCGTTGATGTTGTTTGTGTATGTGATGGTGTAGTCGGTGCCGGCTTCGAGAGTTTTGTTGCCATACTTAACTTCGATTTCGGGAGTAAAAGGTGTGCCTGTGTAAGTAACATCAGAGATTTGAGATGTGGTTATGTCGTCGGCTGTTAGCAGTGTTACATCGCCAACAAAGGTTACGTTTACATGCCTAAACTTTGTTGCATATTTATCAAGATATTCGGCAAGCACGTGGCATTGGGTTGCTCCTCTGGGATTGGTAATAAAATCATCGCAACCATTTTCTGACCAAGTAAGATTGTCTGGGTTGGCGTAGAGGTATACGTTTTCGACGCTTGAGCAACCAATGAACGCATAATCTCCAATAGATGTTACGCCCTCGGGAATTGTTACGGAGGTGAGGCTTGTGCATACGTCGAACGCACCCTTTCCGATAGCTGTTACACCCTCGGGGATTGTTACGGAGGTGAGGCTTGAGCAACTGGAGAACGCAGACTTTCCAATAGATGTTACGCTCTCGGGGATTGTTACGGATGTGAGGCTTGTGCAATTGAAGAATGCATCACTTCCGATAGATGTTACGCTCTCGGGGATTGTTACGGAGGTGAGGCTTTTACAATTGAAGAACGCTTTATCTCCGATAGCTGTTACGCTCTCGGGTATTGTTATATCTCCGCCTTTTCCGATGTATAGCAATAGCTTTGCCTTCGTATCATTTTCGTAAACGAAATCCCCATCTACTGTTCCGTTTTCTACAAATGCGCCCCAATGGTCAGGGTCTGTGCAATTGCTCTTGTTAATGATATGCCTAACTCCAAAGAACGCGTCTTCTCCGATAGATGTTACATTCTCGGGGATTGTTACGGAGGTGAGGCTATAGCAATTTACAAACGCTCTCTCTCCGATAGCTGTTACATTCTCAGGTATTGTTACGGAGGTGAGGCTTGTGCAACTGTTGAACACATTATCTCCGATAGCTGTTACGCTGTAACTATTACCTTCGTTGGTGACGGTGGCGGGGATTATGAGCTCGCCTGATGGTTGGTTACCATCGTATCTTACGAGTGTTACGGTTTTTCCATCTTCGTTGATTTTGTAACGAAGATCGCCAGAAACAAAGTCGTAACTTACGGCGGCGCGGGCAGAGGTTGATGATGTAACTATCAGCAGCAAAATAAATGCTGCAAGTAGGGTGGATAATTTACCCCCCCCCTGTTGACTTTTTGTTAAAGATGTTTAACTTTCTCATTGTGTTTAAAAATTTAATTAAATATAATACATTTTTTGTTTTACGTATTAAAGATAACAATGGTGCGGAAATTCCATAAAGATTTTGTGATTTTTTTTATACCGAGTGCCAAACCGTCTGTAAAACGGTATTTCTGTAACCGCAAATATTTTTTTCTTTTTTATCGATTTTATTCTACCTTTGCGGCATAAACCGTTATAAACCGCTATGAATAAGAAAAGAATAACATCTATTCTGTCGGGGTTGGTTTTAGTGGCTGCATCGTCGTGCAGTTCTAACGCCAGACAGAATCAAAACATCGACATTAACGACGACTCAACTAAAAATCAGCACGCCGACACCATTGCCGCTGTGGAAAAACAACCAGAGGTTGCGTTCCTCCCCGATACTATCTTTGCATCGGTTAACGCGTTGGAATACAAGGTAGAAACCAAAGACAATTCTGACGGCACGTTGAAATTTACCGACGACCTCTACCGCAGCACTCCGGGCGTGTTTACTTTCCGTGCCAATCTCTACCGCGATGCCGATATGGGCGGAACTGTTACCGGCACTCCTACAACTATCGAGCGTGCGTGGACTTTCAATACCGACTACGACACTCAGCCCACCAAATACGGCACTTGGGGCGGAGGAAGCGGTTGGACAGGTCAGCCCGTTTATGTAAAATGGAGCGACGAGCAGGTGGCACATTTCAAAGCCACATCAAAAGAACTCACAGCCGATTTTTCTAACGAGGAGATAATGTTCGGCTCGCTTTGCAGCAAGACATATTTCCTGAATCCCAACACCGGCAAGCCGTCGCGCACCAAGTTAGACGCTGGCAACACCATCAAGGGCACAGGCTCTATCGACCCTGAGTTTTACAACTATTATCTTGGTCAGGGCGTTCCCTGCCGCGCTCCGTTCGGCTGTATGGCTTACGATTTAGAAAAACACGAAAAAACATTCTTCTATGGTCCCGACGCAGGGGCTTGGCGAGCTTGGGGCGCGTTCGACTCGTCGCCGGTTGACGTGGGCGGATTTCTCATCTGGCCCGGCGAAAACGGCACTATCTACAAATATATCCGCGAGCAGGGCAACCTCAAAATGCACAGCCTATTGCGCTACAAAGTAAAAGGACGTAACGCGCCCGGCATCGAGTCGAGCATCTGCGTTTACAAAAATTACGGCTATGTGTGCGACAATCACGGCAATGTGCTCTGTATCAACCTCAACACTATGAAACCCGTTTGGCGTTACGATAATCACGACGATTCCGACGGCACAATTGTCTGCCGCCCCGAAAACGGCACACCTTATATATATACAGCCTGCGAGGTGGATAAGCAGGGATTCAGCGGCACTTGCCACATTGTAAAACTCGACGGCACCAACGGCACTCCCGTCTGGGACACCGAAATACTCTGCAAGCGCACCGGCACAAGCGGACACGTATTAGACGGCGGCGTTTACTGCACACCGCTCGTGGGCAAAGGCGATTGCGAGGGAATGCTCTTTTACAACATCTGCCGCAACAGCGCAGCCAAATCTAACGGCGAGTTTACAGCCATCAGCACCGAAACCGGCAAGGTAATCTACGCCAAACCGTTGAAACAGTTTGCGTGGTCGTCGCCAGTGGCATTCTACAACGAAAACAACGAGGCATTCATCTTTACCGGCGACGCTTCGGGCAACGCATACCTCTTTAAAGGCAAAACCGGCGAACTCATCTGCACCAAAGTACTTGCCAACAACTTTGAATCTTCGCCCGTGGTAATAGGCAATTCGTGCATTGTAGGATCAAGAATTAACGGAATACATAAATTTGTTATAAAATAAGATGAAATTAAAGGCATTAGCATTGATGGCACTTACGACGTTGATGTCGGGTGCTTTTGCACAGCAGTCCACTATGGAGGCGGTGCGTGATATTGTAGACAACGGATACAATTTTTGGATTTACACCCCCGAAAGTTACTACACCCCCGAAACTGTTACCACCGAAACGGCTGTTAACGATACCATAAACATTGCCATCAACGACCCCTCGATATGCAACGGCAACTGCCGCACATCGCAAATTGTTGTTACCAACACCGTTAAAACCACCACTAAATGCAATTCGCGCAAGCCTGTGGTAATATTTCTTCACGGCGCAAGTCTCTGCGGTATGGACCTTTACAGAGTAAGGCGTTACGGAAGTCTCGACGCTGTAAAACGTGGTGTAAATATCGACGCCATTATCCTTGCCCCTCAAAATCCTGGCGGCGCGTGGAATCCCCGCAAAATCATGAACATTCTTGAATGGACCAAGCAAAACTACCTTGTAGACACCAACCGTGTATACGTGCTTGGAATGAGTCTCGGCGGCTACGGCACAATGGATATGGCAGGCACATACCCCGACAAAATAGCGGCTGCAATGGCACTCTGCGGCGGCACCACATTAAAAGACGTGAGCAAGATGGGCGAGCTTCCGTTTTGGGTAATCCACGGCACAGCCGACCGCGCGGTAGGTATCAGCTGCTCAAAAACCGTGGTGGCTCAACTCGAAGAGCAGCACAACGATTCGCTCCTAATGTACACTTGGCTCAAAGGAGCATCGCACTCGGCATTGGCAAGGCTATTCTATCATCCCAAAACATACGAATGGCTGTTTTCGCACTCGCTCGCCGACCCCGTGCGTAGCGTAAACCGCAATTTCGACATCACAATGGACGACATCAAGCACGCCTACGACGGTATCAAGCGCGACGGCGGCAGTTTTGTGTTAAAAGACACCGCCTCGGCTGTTACACTTGCCGAAATTGAAGCAAAGGAATACGCCAACTGCACCACCTACACCATCCAAAACGGCGACACCCTTATCGGCATAGCCAAAAAGACCCGCACCTCGGTCAACACCCTCTGCACCCTCAACAATATCACTCCCACAACCATACTGAGGATTGGAAGAAAACTTAAGATTAAATATGCGAAATAATTAGATGATATTGGCTTTGTCAATATATAATTGACAAAGCCAATAGTTTTTTATTGTGGCAAATAGGTTGATTTTCATATTTTTGCAACTCGCAATCTTAAAAAAACTAATAAAAAATGAAAAATCTACACCTATTAATGCTATCAGCATTGGTGTTTGCCACCACAGCGGGGCAGGCACAAAACAACACTGTAGACCTTTCTACGGTTAACAAATCATTCGAAGTTAAAGACGGACAAGTTCTCACCGGCACACTCGGCATCAACTGCAAAATCGAAATCGCCGACGGTGCCTCCATCACCCTCAATAACGCTATTATCAATGGAACTGAAGAATTAAACCAGAGCTTAGAGTATGCCGGACTCACATGCTTAGGTAACGCCACCATCATCTTAGAAGGTGAAAACACTGTTAAGGGATTTTACGAAAGTGCCGGCATCTTTGTGCCCAAGGGTGCCACATTAAAGATTCAAGGCTCTGGCAAACTTAATGCTTACGGCAAGTCAAATGCTTGCGGCATAGGCGGTGCATTCAACAAAGCCAGCGGCAACATTCTTATCGAAGGCGGCATTATCAACGCCACAGGTGGAAATTATGCATCAGGTATAGGCGGTGGCAAAAACCAAACAAGTGGCAACATCACCATCAAGGGAGGCACTGTAACCGCCACAGGTGGCAATAATGCTCCGGGCATAGGCAGCGGAGAAGGCAACAAAGGCGGCAACATCACCATTACTAACACCGTTACCTCTGTAACCGCTACCAAAGGCGAATATGCTCCATATTGCATTGGTGTGGCGGGCAGCAAATCTAGCACTTGCGGCACTATCACACTTGGCGATTTTACCACCGACGAAAGTATCGAAGGTGAATCTGTAACATTCACTCCGTCATTAAAATCATACAATGTAGCATTTGAAGCCAATGGCGGCTCAGGCGAAATGGCAAGTGTAACTCTATTGCCCGGATTCCCAACACATATTCCGCAAAATGCATTTACCCGTTCGGGTTATAAATTTATCGGTTGGAACACCGAAAAAGACGGCTCAGGCACTTCATACGCCAATGCCGAATTTGTTACCGACATCAGCACACCCGGTAGCACATTAACATTGTATGCTCAATGGTATCAAGGCGATGCTATAGATTTATCTACATTAACCGGCAATTACGAAGCTAAAAACAACGATATTCTCACCGGCACACTCAAAGGCAACTACAAAATCACCATTAAAGACGGTGCCACAGTAACACTCCACGGCGTTACAATTGAAGGAGAAAAAGATGATAACTACGCATGGGCAGGCATTACTTGCTTAGGCGATGCCACTATCAATTTAGTAGCTAAAAACATTGTCAAAGGTTTCGATTCTGAATATCCGGGCATCTATGTACCTGAAAACAAAACTTTAACCATCAAAGGCACAGGTGCGCTCGATGCAAGCAGCAACGGAGTAGCTGCCGGCATAGGTGCAGGATGGAATAAAATACCTTGCGGCAATATCGTCATCGAAAGTGGCACTATCAAAGCTACCGGCGGAAATGGTGCAGCAGGTATTGGCGGAGGACGTTATAGTTCGTGCGGCGACATCACCATCAAAGGTGGTAAAATTACCGCTATGGGCAAAACTATGGTAGATGTAAGCGGAAGCAAAGCTGCCGGAATAGGCAAAGGTCAAGATGCAACTTGTTCTAAAGTAATACTCGGCTATACCAAAGCATCCGACTATATTATTGCCAACGGCTATATCGCAGATAAAATCACCATCGCTGAAGATAAAACATTTATAGTGGAAGGCAACTCTACACAAACCTACACCAGCGCCAGCACTATCAACTGGGAAACATTAAACGGCGCGAAACTCGTGCCCGCTCCCTCGGCATACTACACCATCACAGTATCCGACGCGCAGAACGGCACTGTAAAAGCATCGCCCGCAGTAGCATTCAAAGGCGAAACAGTTGTTCTTACCGTCTACCCCGCAGCAGGCTACGCTTTAAACAAATTTATTGTAACAGATAAAGACGGCAACGAAATCGAAGTTAAAGACAACAAATTTACAATGCCCGATGGTAGCGTTACTGTTTCTGCTACGTTTTCGAAAGATAATCCTGGTGATAACCCAGGTGATAACCCTGGTGATAATCCAGGTGATAATCCAGGCGATAATCCTGGAGATAATCCCGGCGATAACCCAGGTGATAACCCTGGTGATAACCCCTCCACACCTGTATCCTCAGTTGATAACACCAGCAACAATGTAAAAGTATGGAGCTATGCCCGCACCATCTACATCACCTCCGCCGCCGACAGCCAATACAAAATCATTGACCTCCAAGGCCGCATAATAGCAACATCAACAACAAAATCATCACACGAAGAAGTTACTATCAACAATTCAGGTATCTACGTAGTAATAATCAACGGAAAATCTTATAAGGTATCCCTATAACCCGTCTGGAAGACGGTATTTCTGTAACCCCGAACATCGAGACACACCCGTGTCGATGATGTTCGGGGTTATTACCCAAACGATTACACCACACTATACTCCTCCCCTATTGTTATTCATTAACCTCTTTTTTATTTTTGGCGCGGATGGTGGCGCTTTGTTTTAGGAGTGCGCCTATTTCGCCAAAAATGGTGTTGTATTGCTTCACTAATTCGGTTTCGCTACCGTTGCGACAGTCTTGCGCGTATTTGATGGCAGAGAGAAGTCCTTGTATGCGGGTCATGAGGTTTTGACGGGCTGTTACCACCGACTTGGATTTTTCCACCTTTATATCCACACGCGAAATTACGGCGGTGCGGTAGTCCTCTATAATGTTTTCGAGGTCAACAAGAAGCTCCAACGCGCCAATAGTGGTAAAATCGGCATCCTTTACGGTGCGCAAGTTGGCAATAGCCTTTTCGATGCGGCCTATGGCTTCGCTTTTGAGCGCAAACACCGACGAAACATTGGCATATTTTGGAATAATATTGGCAGCGGCAACCTCTTTGTCGTGAATGCCGCAGTTTTTGGCAGTGGTAAGACATCCTCCTAGAGCGGTGTAACGTTTTTTGAGGGTTTCAAAATACTGCTGTGTTACCTGTGTCGACTGGTTGGTTTTCTCTTTTACCTTGGCGGCGTTAAACTCTTTTGCGGCGGTTTTCACCAATGCCACCTCCTCTTTTGTGGTTTTCTCCTTGGCAGATGCACCTGCCTGAATAAGTTTCGCTGTTAAATCAGAGAGCATATCCATTCTGAGTCTTTGGATTGATACTCCCGACAAAGATATTTGTACGTTTGCCATAATGTAATATTTATTATTAATTTATGTATTTCAAGTGCACAAATATAAGATAGTTTTATTAAAGATGAAAATGAAAGTTATAAAAAATACACTTTTTTTATAAAATTTTTATCGCTATTTATGCAATACGCCTTTTAGATAGCTCTTTTGGGCATTGTATATGGCACAATGTGTATTCGGGCAATAAATAATCACATTGTAACTCTTACATTGTATCTTCAAACAATTTTTATTAACACAACAAGACATCCAACATGCCTTTGAGCTACGTCAAAGAGGCATTGTTAGTTTTGTAATGTATTTTCTTAGTTGTTAATTAGATTGTTGTTATATAATATTAGTATCAACATATACACTGATTACCAATCATTTTAGAAATTACATATACTTTAATAATATTTTTGTATTATTATTACACATTCAATATATATATTATTAGCGACTTATACACAATGTATAAGCCACAACGTATAAAAAAACATCACGAAGGCTCATTGCATATCTTACAATGCATAAAAAAATATCCCGAAGATACGTTGTTAGATTTACACCAATAAAAAAAGGCTTCTCCAAATGGAGAAGCCTTTTTTTATTCTCTTATCAGAAAACTAAGCCTGTGTGCCGGGACCGCCGAAGTTCATCGGAATGGTAGCTCCGCCTGCTCCGTCAAGATTCTTTATCTTGCCGTTTTGCTGTTCGTAGCGCACGATGTTTTCTTGCAAGGCAAGCATAAGGCGTTTGGCGTGTTCGGGAGTCATAATGATACGGCTCTTTACCTGCGCCTTAGGCAATCCGGGGAGAACTCTTATAAAGTCGAGTACAAATTCTGCACTCGAATGTGCTATCAGGGCAAGGTTTGAATATATGCCCTGTGCCACTTCGTCGTTGAGTTCGATATTCAGCTGACCTTTGTTTTCTTCCATGGTGTGTCGGTGTTTTATCCAACGTAAGTTGACGATGAATTATCTTTCTCTTTGGGCTCTACTTGGATATGGTCGTAGCGACGCATACCAGTACCTGCAGGAATCAAGTGACCTACGATAACGTTTTCTTTCAAGCCTTCGAGGTAATCTACCTTGCCAGCGATTGCAGCTTCGTTGAGCACTTTGGTTGTCTCTTGGAATGATGCAGCCGACATAAAGCTTGATGTCTGCAATGCGGCACGTGTGATACCTTGGAGCACCTGGCTTGATGTTGCAGCCACAGCGTCGCGGGCTTCTACCAAGCGGAGGTCTTTACGTTTGAGGGTAGAGAGTTCGTCGCGGAGTTTGCGAGCCGAAACAATCTGACCTGCTTTGAGGTTTTCGCTGTCGCCGGCGTCGAGCACAACTTTTTTGCCAAACATACGGTCGTTCTCTTCCATAAAGTCCCACTTGTCTACAACCTCGCCTTCGAGGAAATTGGTATCGCCCGGATCTTCGATTTTTACCTTGCGCATCATCTGGCGAACGATAACTTCAAAGTGCTTGTCGTTGATCTTAACGCCCTGCAGACGGTAAACTTCTTGAACTTCGTTAACGATATATTCCTGAACCTCTGTGGGTCCTTTGATTGCGAGGATGTCCGAAGGAGTAACTGCGCCGTCCGACAAAGGTGTGCCTGCCTTAACGTAGTCGTTATCCTGTACAAGTATCTGTTTAGAGAGCGATACGAGGTATTTTTTCTCCTCACCTTGTTTAGAGGTGATTGTGATTTCGCGGTTACCACGTTTGATACGTCCCATGGTAACGATACCGTCGATTTCGGATACGATAGCGGGGTTGGAGGGGTTACGAGCCTCAAACAACTCGGTAACACGGGGAAGACCACCGGTGATGTCGCCGAGAGAACCAACCTTGCGAGGAATCTTAACGAGGATGTCGCCCGATTTAACCATGTCGCCTTCCGACTTGATGATGTGAGCGCCCACAGGGATATTGTAGGTGGCAAGATAGTTGCCTTCTTCGTCGTTGATGTGGATTGCAGGTGTTTTGGTTTTGTCTTTTGCCTCGATGATAACCTTCTCGGCAAAACCTGTCTGCTCGTCGGCTTCTTCCTTGTAGGTAAGGCCTTCTATCATGTTTTCGAAAACTACCTTTCCGGCAAATTCCGAAATAATTGTTACGTTGAAGGGGTCCCACTCGCAAACTACGTCGCCTTTCTTAACGGTGTCGCCATCTTTGAAGTAGAGACGCGAGCCGTAAGGTATAGGAGCGTTGGTGAGGGTGATGTTGGTGTTGCTGTCCACAATCTTAGCCTCGGCAAGACGGCTGATAACAACCGATACCTCTTTGCCGGTTTCGTCGATGAACGGAACAACTTTCAACTCCTCAATTTGCAAGTAACCATCGTATTTAGAAACAAATTGCGAATCAGCAGCGATACCACCGGCAACACCACCGACGTGGAATGTACGAAGTGTAAGCTGAGTACCAGGCTCGCCGATCGACTGTGCTGCGATTGTTCCCACAGCCTCGCCTATCTGAACCTTACGCTGAGTTGCGAGGTTACGTCCGTAGCATTTTGCACAAACGCCCTTGCGCGATTCGCAGGTAAGTACCGAACGGATTTCAATCTGTTCGATGGGCGACTCGTCAATTTTCTGTGCAATAGTTTCGGTGATTTCTTCACCTGCACGAACGATAAGTTCGCCTGTTTGAGGATGTATAACGTCGTGAACCGATGTACGGCCAAGAACGCGGTCGCCAAGCGATTCTACGATTTCGTCTTTTTTACGTAATGCAGTTGCAACAAGTCCGCGGAGTGTGCCGCAGTCTTCTTGTGTAATGATAACGTCTTGGGCAACGTCAACAAGACGACGGGTAAGGTAACCAGCGTCGGCTGTTTTCAACGCGGTATCGGCAAGACCTTTACGAGCACCGTGTGTAGAGATGAAGTACTCTAACACCGAAAGTCCCTCTTTGAAGTTTGCCAAAATCGGGTTTTCGATAATCTCTGAACCTGCGCTACCTGATTTCTGAGGTTTAGCCATAAGACCACGCATACCAGAAAGCTGACGAATCTGCTCCTTAGAACCACGGGCGCCTGAATCCAACATCATGTAAACAGAGTTGAAACCGTCGTTGTTGGCGCTGAGGGTCTTCATCACCGACTCGGTAAGTTGAGCGTTTACGTGTGTCCAAGTATCGATAATCTGGTTGTAACGTTCGTTGAATGTGATGAAACCCATCGAGTAGTTGTTGAGGATTTCGTCCACTTGGTCGTAACCAGCCTGAACCATTGCAGCTTTTTCTTCAGGGATAACCACGTCTTCGAGGTTGAACGAAAGTCCGCCCTTGAATGCACGGTAGTAACCCATATTCTTAATATCGTCGAGGAATTTAACGGCGCGAGCCATTCCGCAATATTTAATTACACGAGAGATAATGTCGCGGAGGTTTTTCTTTTTGATAACCTCGTTGATGAAACCAACCTCAGGCGGAACCAACTGGTTAAAGAGGATACGTCCTACGGTGGTGTGAATCATCTTTTTAACAAGCACCTCGTTTTCCATAACGTTTACACGGATGTTGCAGCCGCTCTGGAGAGTAGCTTTGCCTTCGTTGTAGGCGATGATGGTTTCTTCGGGGCTGTAATATGTAAGACCTGTACCTTTTACAGGAACGCCATCTTGAAGTTTACGCTCTTTGGTCATGTAGTAAAGACCAAGTACCATGTCCTGCGAAGGAACGGCGATAGGAGCACCATTGGCAGGGTTCAAAATGTTGTGCGAAGCAAGCATAAGAATCTGAGCCTCCAAAACTGCTGCGTTGCCAAGGGGCAAGTGAACAGCCATCTGGTCGCCGTCGAAGTCAGCGTTGAACGCGGTACATACCAACGGGTGCAACTGAATAGCCTTGCCTTCGATCAATTTTGGCTGGAATGCCTGAATACCAAGACGGTGCAAGGTAGGAGCACGGTTGAGCAATATTGGGTGTCCTTTTAATACGTTTTCGAGAATATCCCAAACAACGGGGTCTTTACGGTCAACGATTTTTTTGGCAGATTTTACGGTCTTAACTACGCCACGCTCAATAAGTTTGCGGATAACAAACGGTTTGTAGAGCTCGGCAGCCATTTCCTTAGGCAAACCACATTCGTGCATTTGCAATTCAGGACCAACAACGATAACCGAACGTGCAGAATAGTCAACACGTTTACCGAGAAGGTTTTGACGGAAACGGCCTTGCTTACCTTTCAAACTATCGCTGAGAGATTTCAACGGACGGTTTGCATCGCTCTTAACTGCGTTAGACTTACGAGAGTTGTCGAACAAAGAGTCAACAGCCTCTTGAAGCATACGTTTCTCGTTGCGGAGAATTACGTCGGGAGCTTTGATTTCGATAAGGCGTTTAAGACGGTTGTTACGAATAATTACGCGGCGATAAAGGTCGTTGAGGTCGGAAGTAGCAAAACGTCCGCCATCCAACGGAACCAAAGGACGCAACTCGGGCGGAATCACCGGAACCACCTTCATAATCATATACTCAGGTTTGTTGGTTTCGGGCGATTGACGGAAAGTCTGTACCACCTGCAAACGTTTCAAAGCTTCGGTTTTGCGCTGTTGGGCGGTCTCCTTGTTGGCTTTGTCGCGGAGCGAGAATGCAAGTTCGTCGAGGTTGATCTCTTTCAAGAGGTCGTAAATGGCTTCTGCACCCATCTTGGCGATAAACTTGTTGGGGTCTTCGTCGTCTAAGAGCTGGTTGTCTTTGGGAAGCGAGTCGATGATGTCTAAATACTCTTCCTCGGCAAGGAGATCGAGTTTTTTAACGCCATCGGCAGCCTTTACGCCGGGTTGTATAACGATGTATTTTTCGTAATAGATAATAGAATCGAGTTTCTTTGTCTGCATACCGAGCAAATAACCGATTTTGTTTGGCAGAGACTTGAAGTACCAAATGTGAGCCACAGGCACAACGAGCGAGATGTGTCCCATGCGCTCGCGGCGTACTTTCTTTTCGGTAACTTCCACACCACAACGGTCGCAGACGATGCCTTTGTAACGGATACGTTTGTATTTTCCGCAGTGACATTCATAGTCCTTTACGGGACCGAATATGCGCTCGCAGAAAAGGCCGTCGCGCTCGGGCTTGTAGGTACGGTAGTTGATAGTCTCGGGTTTGAGAACCTCGCCGCTCGAGCGTTCCAAAATCTCCTCAGGAGATGCCAAGCCTATCGTTATCTTGGTAAATGTGCTTTTTGTTTTGTTGTCTTTACGAAATGCCATTTTCGTTGCCTTTAAATATGTAGTTATACAAAACTTGTCTATTAATAATTATGAGAGAGTTACGCTTAAACCGAGACCTCTAAGCTCGTGCAACAATACGTTGAACGATTCGGGAATACCGGGAACAGGCATCGGGTCGCCTTTTACAATAGCCTCGTAAGCCTTAGCACGTCCTACAACGTCGTCGGACTTAACTGTAAGTATCTCTTGAAGTATGTTTGCTGCGCCGAATGCTTCGAGCGCCCAAACCTCCATCTCACCAAAACGCTGACCACCAAACTGAGCTTTACCACCCAAAGGTTGCTGAGTAATAAGTGAGTAAGGACCGATAGAACGAGCGTGCATCTTGTCGTCGACCATGTGGCCGAGTTTCAGCATGTAGATAACGCCCACGGTAGCCGGCTGGTCGAAACGTTCGCCTGTGCCGCCATCGTAGAGGTAAGATTTACCAAAGCGGGGCAAACCGTTCTTTTCCATAAGGTCGCCGATTTGCTCAACAGTAGCACCGTCGAAAATCGGCGTTGCAAATGTTACGCCCATTGTTTTGCCTGCCCAGCCAAGAACAGTTTCGTAAATCTGTCCAAGGTTCATACGTGAAGGCACGCCCAACGGGTTAAGAACGATGTCAACAGGAGTACCGTCGGCAAGGAAAGGCATATCCTCGGCGCGTACAATACGCGAAACGATACCTTTGTTACCGTGACGACCTGCCATCTTGTCGCCTACACGGAGTTTACGTTTTTTAGCCACGTAAACCTTAGCAAGCTGGATAATTCCGATAGGCAATTCGTCGCCAATCATTACATTATATTTTTGACGGCGGAATACGCTCTCGTTTTCTTTGAATTTAACTATATAGTTGTGCAAGAGGGCTTTGATAGTTTCGTTTTTCTTCTTATCGGTAGTCCACTTGTTGGGGTTGATTTCCAAATAGTCGGGAACATCCTGAAGAACTTTCAACGAGAATTTAACGCCCTTAGCAATAACGTCTTTGTTGAAGTAATCTTTAACGCCTTGCGATGTTTTACCATTAACAAGGGTAAAGAGTTTGTCGATAAGACGGTCGCGGAGTTCGGCACAAATCTGCTCGTAATCCTTTTCAAGCTTTTGAATGATAGGTTTGTCGGCAGATTTAAGCTTGCGGTCTTTCATTGAGCGAGAGAACAGACGCTTGTCGATAACCACACCCTTAACCGAAGGAGGAGTTTTCAAAGATGCGTCTTTAACGTCGCCAGCTTTTTCACCGAAGATTGCACGGAGAAGTTTCTCCTCGGGTGAAGGATCAGATTCGCCCTTAGGAGTAATCTTACCGATAAGGATATCGCCCTGACGAACCTCAGCACCAACACGGATAATACCGTTTTCGTCGAGGTTTTTGGTAGCGTCTTCGCTTACGTTAGGAATGTCGGCTGTGAGTTCCTCCATACCGCGCTTGGTGTCGCGAACTTCAAGAAGGTACTCATCAATATGAATAGATGTGAACAAATCTTCACGAACAACGCGCTCTGAAATCACAATAGCGTCCTCGTAGTTGTAACCCTTCCAAGGCATGAAGGCAACCTTCATGTTACGTCCAAGAGCAAGTTCGCCGCCCTTGGTAGCGTAACCCTCGGTAAGTATCTGACCAGCTGTAACAACGTCGCCTTTGCGAACAATAGGACGGATGTTGATACACATACTCTGGTTGGTCTTTTTAAACTTGGTGAGGTGATATGTGGTGTTTTCGTCGTCGAAATCAACAAAACGCTCCTCCTCGGTCTGGTTGTATTTGATAACGATTTTGTCGGCATCAACATACTGAACCACACCGTCGCGCTCGGCGATAACCTGAGTGCGTGAGTCTTTTGCCACGCGAGCCTCGATACCTGTTCCAACGATAGGAGCCTCGGGTTCGATAATCGGAACTGCCTGGCGCATCATGTTAGAACCCATCAACGCACGGTTGGCGTCGTCGTGCTCCAAGAACGGGATAAGCGATGCAGCGATAGAAGAAATCTGGTTAGGAGCCACGTCGATAAGTTCAACCTCCTCAGGCGAAATAACCGGGAAGTCGGCATTTTGACGAGCTTTAACACGTTTTTCGATAATTCTGCCGTTCTCGTCCATTTGAACCGAAGCCTGAGCCACGAGTTTGTTGTCCTCGTCCTCAGCGGTCATATATTGCATACCCTCTTCAGAGAAGTCAACCACACCGTTGTTAACCTTGCGGTAAGGAGTTTCGATAAAGCCTAAGTCGTCAACCTTTGCAAAAACGCAGAGCGACGAAATAAGACCGATGTTAGGACCTTCAGGAGTCTCAATCGGGCAGAGACGACCGTAGTGAGTATAGTGTACGTCGCGCACCTCGAAACCTGCACGGTCGCGCGAAAGACCACCAGGACCTAACGCCGAAAGACGACGCTTGTGAGTGATTTCGGCAAGCGGGTTGGTCTGGTCCATAAACTGCGACAACTGGTTTGTTCCGAAGAACGAGTTGATAACAGACGAAAGAGTTTTAGAATTAATAAGGTCGATAGGTGTGAACACCTCGTTGTCGCGAACGTTCATACGCTCACGGATAGTGCGAGCCATACGTGCGAGACCTACGCCAAATTGGTCGTAAAGTTGCTCACCAACGGTGCGAACACGACGGTTTGACAAGTGGTCGATATCGTCAACGTCGGCCTTAGAGTTAATTAATTCTATAAGGTATTTAATAATTTCAATAATGTCTTCTTTAGTGAGGACCTTGATGTTGGGATCGATTTTGAGGTCGAGTTTCTTGTTGATACGGAAACGTCCCACATCACCGAGGTCGTAGCGACGGTCGGAGAAGAAAAGTTTGTCGATAACGTCGCGGGCGGTTGCATCGTCCGGCGGTTCGGCATTGCGAAGCTGACGGTAGATATAGTTGACAGCCTCTTTCTCAGAGTCGCAGGGGTCTTTTTGTAACGTATTGTAGATAATTGAGTAGTCGATACGGTCAGAAACATCCTTGTGAAGGAGGATAGTTTGAATACCAGAATCAACAATAGGATCGATGAGCTCGGGAGTAAGTTCTACCTCACGGTCAACGATAACCGAGTTACGCTCGATAGATACCACCTCGCCAGTATCCTCATCAACAAAATCTTCTGTCCAAGTGTTGAGCACCCTTGCAGCGAGTTTGCGACCAACCACCTTTTTGAGGGCAGCTTTGCTTACTTTAATCTCGTCGGCAAGGTCGAAGATTTGGAGAATATCCTTATCACGCTCGAAACCGATAGCGCGGAGAAGAGTGGTAACAGGTAATTTCTTTTTACGGTCGATATAAGCGTACATCACATTATTGATGTCGGTAGCAAATTCGATCCAAGAACCTTTGAAAGGAATGATACGTGCGGAGTAAAGTTTTGTTCCGTTAGTGTGCATGCTCTGACCGAAGAAAACTCCGGGCGAACGGTGCAACTGCGACACAACCACGCGTACCGCACCGTTGATAACAAACGTGCCACGAGGAGTCATATAAGGAACGGTACCCAGATAGACATCCTGAATAACCGTGTCAAAATCCTCGTGCTCGGGATCGGTACAATAAAGTTTGAGTTTAGCTTTCAAGGGGACGCTGTAAGTCAAGCCCCTGTCGAGACACTCTTCTATGGTGTACCTTGAAGGATCAACATAATAGTCGATAAATTCGAGTACGAAATTATTACGAGTATCAGTTATTGGAAAGTTTTCGTTAAAAACCTTAAAAAGACCTTCTTGTTTACGTTTTTCGGGTGTGGTTTCTAACTGAAAGAAATCGTGGAAGGATTTCAATTGAATTTCCAAAAAATCAGGATACTCTAACTGATTTTTAGTTGAAGCGAAACTAATTCGAGTGTTATTCAGAGCCATCTGATGGTAAAAAAATTAATAATAAAAAATCGAACTTAGAAAAAATGACAAAAAGGTTTTGTATCCGTGCGCACGGATACTAAACCAAAACTCTCTGTAAGAGTATGTTGTTCGTTACTTGAGTTCAACTTCGGCGCCAGCCTCAACAAGCTTAGCTTTGAGTGATTCGGCTTCCTCTTTTGAAACTTTCTCTTTGATGGGCTTGGGAGCGGCATCAACGAGGTCTTTAGCTTCTTTCAAACCAAGACCAGCAAGTTCTTTAACTAATTTAACGATCTGCAATTTAGCAGCGCCAGCTGATTTGAGGATTACGTCGAATTCGGTTTGCTCAGCTGCTGCGGGAGCTGCTGCACCACCGGCTGCAGGACCAGCTACTGCAACTGCTGCAGCTGCGGGCTCGATGCCGTATTTCTCTTTGAATATGTTTGCAAGTTCGCTAACTTCTTTAACAGTCAAGTTTACTAATTGTTCTGCTAATTCTTCCAAATTTGCCATTTTGTATAGTTTTTTAAATTGTTTTTAAATTTAGTTATTAGTTTGCTCTTTCTTCGAGAGCTTTTACCAAACCGGTAAGTTTGTTTTGTCCCGATTGCAAGCAAGAAATAACATTCTTGATCGGAGACTGTAACAGCATAATGATATCGCCGAGAAGTTCTTCCTTCGACTTGATAGAAGCCAAGGCTGAAAGTTGGTTGTCACCAACATATACACTCTCTTGAACGTATGCAGCTTTGAGGATAGGTTTCTCACCGTTCTTACGCATTTCTTGAATCATCTGAGCGGGGGCATTAGCCGTTTCGCAGAACATGATGCAAGTATTCTGTTTGAGAAGCGGGAGGAGCTCGTCTACGCTACCATTCTTGTTGCTTTTCTCAAATGCTTTTTTGAGAAGGCTGTTTTTTACTACTTGAAGTTTAACCTTCTTGTCGAAACAAGCCTTACGCAACTTGTAGGTGTCGGCTGCGTTGAGGTCGGAAATGTCGGCCAAATAGAAGTTTGACGAGTTGTCAATAGCCTCTGCAAGCGAATCAATTATGGAACCTTTTTGAATCTTTTTCATTTTTAATCTGCTTTAATTATGGCCTTACTCGATAGTTTTGGGATCAACCTCAATACTTGGCGACATTGTGCCACTAACAAAAACGCTCTTTACGTATGTGCCTTTAGAGGCGGCGGGTTTCAACTTGATAACGGTGCGAAGGAACTCGCGTGCGTTTTCGTAAAGTTTTTCACCCTCGAAAGAGGCTTTGCCTACGGGACAGTGAATGATACCGTATTTGTCTACCTTAAAATCTATCTTTCCGAGTTTTACTTCTTTAACTGCCTGTGCTATATCCATAGTAACAGTACCTGTCTTGGGGTTAGGCATAAGTCCACGAGGACCAAGTATTCTACCTAACTTTCCGACTTTGCCCATGCACGAAGGCATAGTGATGATAACATCGACATCGGTCCAACCTCCGGAGATCTTGTTGATGTATTCGTCAAGACCAACATAGTCGGCACCTGCGGCCTTAGCCTCTTCTTCCTTGTCGGGAGTGCAGAGAACCAACACCTTTTTGTCCTTACCGGTACCATTAGGAAGAGTAACAACGCCTCTGACCATCTGGTTGGCTTTCTTAGGGTCTACACCCAAGCGAATGTCAACGTCTACAGAAGAGTCGAATTTGGTAGAAACTAAAGTTTTAACCAAATCACAAGCCTCTCTGAGTTGATACTGCTTGCCTTCTTCGATTTTGCCCAGCGCAGCTTTATAATTTTTACTTACTTTTCCCATTTCGATTTTGTTTTTTATTGTTTATCAAAAGGAGACGGGCCGCTGATTGTGATGCCCATGCTCTTGGCTGTGCCTGCAACCATCTTCATAGCCGATTCTACTGTAAAACAGTTGAGATCGGGAAGTTTGTCTTCGGCAATCTGCTTGATCTGGTCCCAAGTAACTGAGGCTACTTTCTTTCTGTTCGGCTCAGCCGATCCAGATTTGATTTTGGCAAGTTCTTTCAACTGTGCACCGGCGGGGGATGTCTTTAATACAAAGTCAAACGATTTATCGCTGTAAACTGTGATAAGAACGGGAATTACCTTTCCGGGTTTATCTTTTGTCTTAGCGTTAAACTGCTTGCAGAACTCCATAATGTTAACACCCTTGGAGCCAAGCGCGGGACCAATCGGTGGCGAGGGATTTGCCGCACCGCCTTTGATTTCCAATTTAACAAAACCGGTTATTTCTTTAGCCATTTTTGTTTGTTCTTAATAATGTTTGTATATCTAAAAAACTATCGTCCGGACTTTGGAAGCATTTTAATTTTGAGAGGATAAAATTCTGTCGCGGATTTCAAGTTGTTTATTCTTTTAGTTTTTCTACCTGTACGAAACTCAATTCGAGAGGAGTCTTGCGTCCAAAGATTTTTACCATCACTTTGAGTTTCTTCTTTTCTTCGTTGATATCTTCGATTATACCAATAAACGAATTAAACGGACCGTCGATAACTTTAACGTTTTCGCCAATCTCGTAAGGAGTATCAATAGCAGCTGTATCTTCTTGCATTTCATCTACTTTACCAAGAATGCGGTTGGCCTCAGATTCGCGAATAGGAAGAGGATCGCCTCCACGAGTTTCGCCTAAGAAACCAAGCACGCCAGGAATATTACGAAGAATACCCTGAACCATTTGCGAAAGGATACACTCTACAAGCACATAACCCGGGAAGAAAGAGCGTTCTTTGCTGTATTTCTTTCCGTTACGTACTTGATATACCTTTTCGCTTGGTATAAGCACCTGAAATATAAAGTCTTCGAGCTTGAGGTTTACAGTCTCGTTTTCGATGTACTCTTTGACCTTTTTCTCTTGCCCGCTGATCGCCCTAAGCACATACCATCTCTTTTCTTTCGGGCGTTCGTTTTTTTCTGTCTCCATCATTTTGAAAAATTCCGAGAGGGTTAGTTAACTATTTAAATAGTCCGTAAATAAGCTCCATCACGTTTTTCAACGAGATGTCCATTATAAACACAAGGAACGCAATAATGAAAGTTGCGACCATAACAATAACGGCACTGTTTTGCAGTTCCTGCCAAGTAGGCCACGATACTTTATTTACAAGTTCATCGTATGTAGCCGAAAGGTATGTTTTTATCTTTGTGAACATTGTGATTCTATTGTTAGCACGGGTAGAGAGGCTCGAACTCCCGACACCTGGTTTTGGAGACCAGTGCTCTACCAACTGAGCTACACCCGTGTATAAAAGGGAAGGGAAAACCCTCCCCTAATTTTCGCTATGGTAAATATATAATCCTATTCGATGATTTTACCAATCTGTCCTGAACCTACTGTACGTCCACCTTCGCGGATAGCGAAACGGAGACCTTCGTTCAATGCTACAGGGTAGATCAAGGTAACAGTGATGTTAACGTGGTCGCCAGGCATTACCATCTCTACGCCTTCGGGAAGCATGATTTCACCGGTAACGTCGAGAGTACGGAGGTAGAACTGAGGACGATAGTGATTGTGGAAAGGAGTGTGACGTCCACCTTCTTCTTTCTTCAATACGTAGATCTCAGCAGAGAATTTGGTGTGAGGAGTGATTGAACCGGGTTTTGCGATAACCATACCTCTCTTGAGTTGTTCTTTTTCAATACCACGGAGGAGGAGACCAGCGTTGTCACCAGCTTCACCTTTGTCGAGGAGTTTGCGGAACATTTCGATACCGGTAACAACCGATTTCATAGGAGCGTCGTTGGTAAGACCTACGATTTCTACAGGGTCGTTGAGGTTGATGATACCAGCTTCGATACGACCAGTAGCAACAGTACCACGACCAGTGATCGAGAATACGTCCTCTACAGGCATCAAGAAAGGTTTATCAACGGCACGTGGAGGAAGTTGGATCCATGTATCAACAGCATCCATAAGCTCCATGACTTTGTCTTCCCATTCAGGAACACCGTTCAATGCGCCGAGAGCGGAACCGCGGATAACCGGGGTATTGTCACCGTCGAACTCATAGAACGACAGGAGCTCACGCATTTCCATTTCAACGAGGTCAAGCATTTCAGGATCGTCAACCATGTCGCATTTGTTCATGAAAACAACGAGACGCGGAACGTTCACTTGGCGAGCGAGCAGGATGTGCTCACGAGTCTGAGGCATAGGACCATCAGTTGCAGCAACTACGATGATAGCACCGTCCATCTGAGCAGCACCAGTTACCATGTTCTTTACATAGTCAGCGTGGCCCGGGCAGTCTACGTGTGCGTAGTGGCGCTTTGCTGTTTGATACTCAACGTGCGCGGTGTTGATAGTGATACCACGCTCTTTCTCTTCGGGTGCGTTATCGATAGAATCGAAGGAACGAACCTCAGAAAGACCTCTCTTTGCCAATACAGTAGTAATAGCAGCGGTCAGGGTAGTTTTACCGTGGTCAACGTGACCAATAGTACCGATGTTTACGTGCGGTTTCGAGCGGTCAAATTTCTCTTTTGCCATAATTCTAGAATTTATTTATTAACGTTAATAATAAAAATTATTTTGTTATTTTTTCTTTTTACTAGGTTTCCTAGGTGGTCTAGGTTTCCTAGACTTCCTAGGTTTCCCAGGATCTTATTTTTCACAGACAAGCGGGCACAATATGCCTCGCGCGTGTGATAATAAAAATAGGTCTCGTGACCTGTGAGCTGATGGCGGGAGTTGAACCCGCGACCTCATCCTTACCAAGGATGCGCTCTACCACTGAGCTACATTAGCATTCTCGTTATACGAGTTATAAGGATGTGATTGAGCGGAAAACGGGACTCAAACCCGCGACCCCCAGCTTGGAAGGCTAGTGCTCTATCGACTGAGCTATTTCCGCTGATTGACGGTCGTCAATCGGCGGGAGCCTTGGCATCGGCGAGCTGTAAAAGTAAACTTTCACTCGCCTCGCGCAAACCTTCCGCGAGATTATGACTCCGCGTCAGTAAATGTGGGTGCGGATGGATTCGAACCACCGAAGTCGAAAGACAGCAGATTTACAGTCTGCCCCATTTGGCCACTCTGGAA
>JAFPYT010000036.1 GCA_017394445.1 Bacteroidales bacterium
TATGAAGCAGGATACTGTGCATTCACATAATATTCCACATGATGCACTTGAGGGAAATTGGTTAAATATTCGGGAGGGAACGAAACCGCCCAATAACGTTTTGCCGAAGTGTTGTTGCCAATACCAGTAGAATAGGTGGAACCGAATGTGTAAGAAATCACATTTGCGGGAATAGTGCGGGTTATTACCACCAAGGTGTCGTGGTCGGTGCCGTTGGCGTTCGACACGGTAAGTATGACACGGTGAGGTCCATTGGCGTTGAATGTGGTTGAAACGTTGTAGCCAGTATCTGAAGCTGGTGTGCCACCGACAAACGTCCAACTTATTGTTACAGGATCCACTGTGTTTACAAGGGCATTCATAGCTACCGGGAATCCGGTGAGACCAGAAGCAGGACCGTCTATCTTGCATTGCGGTGCGCTTCCTGGACGGGGGGCGCTGTTAGCAATGGAACGTATGTTGGTGATTGACTGTGCAACTTGCTGGTAGCTAAAATAGCCGGATAGGTTGACGTACTGGCCATAAGGAGTTACTAACATAAGTGTAGGAACCGAACCCGCGTACAACTGGGCGCAGGTGCGCAGACAGGTGCGGTTGGCATCGTCATCGATGATGGGATAAGGGATGCTGTCGCCATTTGCATTATGTGTCCAGTCGCCTTGGGTTTGGGATGCATAACCGCTACCGCCTCTAGGTCCGAAAATCTGCTGGGTGGTGTTTGACGACTCACATTCTACCCAAATCACCTGGAAATCAGGTAAAGCGTTGATTTGCTCCAACATTCCGGAAATGTGAAGATTCCAGCAAGGACCGCACCATGTGCAGGAATAGTCGATAACGACAAACTTGCCTGAATCGAGGAAATCCTGTAACTTTACGGTGTTGCCGTAAACATCTGTAGCCACAAATGGAGTTCCAATGTTGACCCACTGCCTTGTGAAAGTCCGTGAACTTTTGGCACCGAGGTCGATAAACTCGTCACTGCCTGTCGAAGTGGTGAATTGTGCCATTGCAGCCGAGCCTATAGTCAATGCCGCAATAATAGCTAATAATCCTTTTTTCATAAGATTTGAAATTTAATTATGTATTTTTATTATTATATAATGTTAACTTTTAAGAAAGTGCAAATTTACTTTTTTTTTTCTTATCTGCAAAAAAAAAATAGCAACACAAACGCTATACACTGATTACCAATATTTTAATCCTAAAACATTATATCTTTTAAATAAAAATCCATAAATAGAAAATAATAATTCCATCGTTTTAATTTAGTTTTTTTATCCTCATCATATTAAGGCACACAATAAAAACAGCTGCGATTCGTTTTTTTTCGTAATTTTACAATTTGAAACTTCTAATAATAAAGATTATTAACCATAAAACATCCAAAATCATGAAAAAAAGAAATCTATTTTTTGCGCTGTTGCTGAGCGTTTCGGCAATGGTTTTCGCACAAGAAAACAACAACGTATGGATGCCCCATGGCTACCAAGGTTTTCTTGAGATGAACTCGGGTTTCCAAATAGCAAACAAAGGCAATTCCACCACGGGAGTATCCACCACCCACGGTTTTTATTTCAACGGCCACACATACGTTGGAATAGGCTTTGGAATGGATTTCTGCGACATACGTGGCAATAATTCCAGCGACATTATTATCCCCTTCTTTGCAAATGTCAACTACCTGTTTTCCAATAAATCCAACGTTTCGCCTGTTGTCAAGATGCGTCTTGGCTCGTACGTTGGCAGCTACCACGGCACATACGGCGACCTCGGCATTGGAGTGCGTTTCGGCTCACGAAGGGATTTTGCTGTAACAGTGATGGTTACTGGCACATTCTATTCCAACATCAAAGACAATCGCATGCATACAGACGAATACCCAAGCTCCTATGTAGATGTCGATGGCAAAAACATCTCCACTGTTTCGCTGCGCTTTGGCATCGAATGGTAATACATTCGTTTTACGATGATATAGAAAAGGTTCCACCGAGGGAACCTTTTTTTTATTTCTTTTTAAAAAAACACTTGATTGCATATCCCACACAATAAAAACAGTTGTTTCTCGTTTTTTTTCGTAACTTTGCATTTCAAATCAAAACAAATAGAATATTCACAAAAAAACGACCATAACATGAAAAAAACAAGTCTTTTCATCGCCTTATTGCTGACGGTGTCGGCAATGGCTTTTGCACAAGAAAATAAGAATGTGTGGATGCCTCACGGCTACCAAGGTTTTCTGGAGATGAACTCCGGATTCCAAGTAGCCAACGGGGGCAATTATACAACAGGAGTTTCCACCACCCACGGCTTTTATTTCAACGGCCACACATACGTGGGAGTTGGTATGGGACTGGATTTCTGCGACATCGAAGGAAACAGCTCCAGCGATTTGATCGTACCCTTCTTTGCCAATGTCAACTATCTGTTCTTGAACGACAAAAACATCTCCCCTGTGGTCAAAATGAGTCTGGGGTCATACGTCGGCAGCTACCATGGCACATACGGCGACCTCGGTTTTGGCGTGCGTTTCGGCTCACGCAGGGATTTTGCCGTAACAGTGATGGTTACTGGAACTTTCTACTCCAACCTTAAAGAAGAACAATATCATTACGACGATGTATCGGGCGTTTATTCAACCATCGAAAACTACAAAAACATCTCCACCGTATCGTTGCGCTTTGGCATAGAATGGTAAAACACAGACACAAACGATATACAAAGGGCATCTATCGAGATGCCCTTTTTTATTTGCAGTAATTACGAAAAAAAATACACCAAAACGCTTTTATAAATACTTTTTTCTACGGAAATGCGTTATTATATTTTCGCAACAACAGCAGACTTTGACAAATAACGTTTTAAAATATTGTATCACAGCACTTTTGCTACTCTTGGCATCTGGCAAT
The DNA here is from genome assembly GCA_017394445.1 of Bacteroidales bacterium. Classification (GTDB taxonomy): domain Bacteria; phylum Bacteroidota; class Bacteroidia; order Bacteroidales; family UBA3824; genus UBA3824. Next base: position 2,910 of record JAFPYT010000036.1, read on the forward strand.
AGCCTTTTTGCTCAAAGCAACATAGTTTTCGGCACCGTTACCGACAAGGACAATCAGCCGATGGAATACGTGTCCGTGAGCCTTTTGAACTCAGCAAAACCTACCGGTACCGTTACCGACAAATATGGCAAATACAACTTAAAAATCCCCACAAACGGCAATGTTACCATCCGTTTCTCCTTCACAGGATACGAAAGTCAGGATTTTTCTTTCGCTGCCGAAGGCAACACTAGCAAAGAACTGAACTGCAAGATGTTACCCTCATCGCAAACTCTCGATGCCGTTACCGTGCGCGAGGAGCGCAGCCGCGAGACATCTTTCACACCTGTTAAAATAGACAAACTCGACGAGTTGGTGGGGCCCGTGAAAACCGTGGAGAGCCTTATCAAAACCCTTGCCGACGTCAGCTCCAACAACGAGATGAGTTCGCAGTACTCGGTGCGCGGCGGCAGTTTCGATGAAAACCTCGTGTATATCAACGATGTGGAGATCTACCGTCCGTTCCTCGTGCGTTCGGGACAACAGGAGGGTTTGAGCATCATCAATCCCGACATGGTGAGCAACATACTTTTTTCGCCCGGCGGTTTCGATGCCAAATATGGCGACAAGATGTCGTCGGTGCTCGACATCACCTACCGCCGCCCCGTGGATAAATTGGCCGGACAGGTATCGATAAGTATGTTGGGCGGCTCA
>JAFPYT010000037.1 GCA_017394445.1 Bacteroidales bacterium
GGTCGGGACAGATGTTGAGCGATTTGCCGGGCTGCACTGCCGGAAAATCGTCCATATAAAATTTTGTAAGAACAAGGCCGTTTTCCAAAATGGTGAAGTCGGCGCGAAACATACTCAAATCCACAAAATTGTAGTTGTTGGTGATGCGTATGCTGTCGTTGAGCGGATGACGGCGGATGTCGACGTTTTGATATTGATACTTAACCTCTTCGAGAGCGGGGTGTGGGGTGCGGTCGGGATTTACAAGTCCGTTCATACAGAAATTGTCGTCGCTTGGAGTGCCTTCGGGACCCCAGTCGCCGCCCCAGCCCCAATATTCTTTGCCATCTTTGGTTTTAACTATGCCTTGGTCTACCCAGTCCCAAATAAATCCGCCTTGAAGTTGGTAACTCGACTTAAACATATCCCAATACTCCTTGATGTTGCCGGTGCTGTTGCCCATAGAGTGCTCGTATTCGCAGAGAATCATAGGACGTTCGTGGAGATTTTGACCGTATTTTTTTACATAGTCGAAAGGATACATTGGGCAAACGATGTCGGTGTTGCGAGCCTCGCCTGCGGGTTCGTACTGCACGGGACGGGTGGGGTCGTAGGCTTTGAGACTATCGTAGCAAACCTCAAAATTTGAGCCGTTGCCCGCCTCGTTGCCAAGACTCCAAATTATAATGCTCGGATGGTTTTTGTCGCGGATTGCCATTCGCATAACACGCTCTACGTGAGAATGTTGCCAAAGTTTTACACCTGCAATGTTCTTAGGCCCGTAAATCAATCCGTGCGATTCGAGGTTGGCTTCGTCAACAAGATAGATGCCGAGACTGTCGCAGAGGTGATACCAATATGGGTCGTTGGGATAGTGCGATGTGCGTACGGCGTTTATGTTGTTGGCTTTCATTATTTTGATATCTTCAAGCATCGACTCGCGGGTAATTACGTGTCCGGTGTATTGGTCGTGCTCGTGACGGTCTACACCTTTTATATATATCTTCTTGTCGTTTACCATAAGAACGCCGTCTTTGATTTCTACGCGGCGGAAACCTACGTTAAACGAGAAATACTGCGTTTCGATGCCCGGCGTGCGAAACTGAACCGCAACCCGGTATAAGTTAGGAGTTTCGGCGCTCCAAAGGCTGATATTCGGCACTGCCACCGTCACCTCTTTCTGAGCCGTTCCGCCCTTTACCACGTTAATTGTGGACATCTGCTGCCCGATCATTTTGCTGCCCTGATAAACCTTGGCTATCACATACGACGAAATGGTGTTTTCGGTGTGGTTTGAAATGTCGAAAGTGCATTTCACCGTGCCGCTTTTGTAGTCGCGGCTGGGTTCTGCGTTGATTTTTATATCCTTGACAAACGCCTTAGGACGGGCAATGAGCGCAACACCGCGTTCGATACCGTTGAAACGGAAAAAGTCTTGGTCCTCTAAATACGAGGCATCGCTCCAACGCAAAATCTTGAATGCTATGGTGTTTTTGCCCTTATTTATATAAGGTGTGATGTTAAATTCGGCGGCAAGTTTAGAGTCCTCGGAATATCCTGCGTAATTGCCATTAACATAGACAAATAGCGCACTTCTTGCACCGTCCACTTGCAGAATCACATCCAAACCGTCCCAACTTTGCGGAATTTCGATTTCCTTGCGGTAAAGACCTGTCCAGTTGTGGTCGAAAGGCACTTGCGGAGGCTGCGGGTCGCGGCTAAAATCGTAAGTAACGTTTGTGTAGATGGGGAAACCGTAGCCGTTCATCTGCCAATCGGCTGGCACTGCGAGGTTTTTCCAACCGCTGTCGTTGAAATCCGATTGTTCAAAACCATCGGGACACTTGCCCGGGTCTTCGGCAAAAAAGAATTTCCAATCGCCGTTGAGGCTGACAAAATATTTCGATTGCTCAGTTTGCTGAATCGATGAATTTTCGTTGTCGTAGGGAAACCACGAAGCGTGCATAGGTTCGCGGTTAAATTCTACAATGTTTGGGTCGCAACACTCTTTTGGCAGTTGCTGAGCGTTGAGCGATAGGCAGTTGACAGATAAAATGCCCGCTGCCGCAAGGGTCTTAAATATTTTGTCCATAGGTGAATTGTTCAAGTAAATGATTGTCTTTTCATTAAATATGTTATAGTGCAGAAATGTCGTCGCGAGTAAGCCCGGTCATTTCGCATATTTCTTCTATTGTGTAGTTTTTAGTAAACATCTTTTTGGCGGTGTTTAAGGCTTGCTGTTTTGCGCCTTCGGCAAGACCTTCTGCCCGACCTTCTGCCCGACCTTCTGCCCGACCTTCTGCCCGACCTTCTGCTCGACCTTCCATCCGCTCGTTTATCATAGCGTTATGATGTGTCATTATTTCAAGAAGATAGTCGTTGTAGCGGTAGAGTTCTTCATCGGTATAGGCTGATTTTTCAACAATCTCCAACGCCTGACTAATATCGGGATTGTTGAGCATATTGTTGTCAACGTTTTCGGTGTTTTCGTCAATTTCGGTTAAAAACCTCAGCCATAAGTCTTTGATAGCACGGCTGCCACGGTCGGAGGGTTTATATTTTTTGAGTTCCACAAATATCAGCGAAAGGTCGTTGCGACGGTCGTCGGGATGCTTTTTGTTGGTGATGTAAAACTCCTGAATGTAGTCGTTGTCGTCTTTGTAGTTGAAAGCGTTGTCGTTGACAAGCGCAAGGGCGTAAACGGCTTTCAATTGCTCAAACGGGTTGCCTTTGCCAAGTTGTTTAGAATACATCTGGGTAGCGTTGAACAAAGTCCGCGAAAAAAATTCCTTATTCCACCACGACTGCATTTCCACAATAAAACCTCGTCCGTAGTTGTCGGTGCAGCGGACGTCCACAATGGAGAGTTTTTTTGCGGGATTGTCGGGAATGCTCTCATTGGTAAGGTAATTTACGTTTACAATTTCCATTCCCTCGGGTAACGGCAAAAGCGCGTTGAGAAGGCTCTTAACGAGGTTTGGATGCTCGCCAAACACCTTCTTGAATGTTAAATCTACTTTTGGGTTGAGATACTTTGACATAATAATTCTTCAAAAAATGTCTACTTCAACTGCAAAGATAAGATATTACGCCGTAAAATCAAAAAAAAACATCCGAATTTTTTTCGCACCTTATTATATATTATAAATTCATTTTATCAGTTTTTCTCCAAAAAATCCTTAACGTAAACTTAACTTATAATAATGTGTTATTTATGGCTTTGTTAATTAGAATTTTCGGGAATAAAAATTAACTTTGCGCGTTAATTAGCAAATTAAACAAACTCATATTTGATATGTCAAAAGTTATAAAATTGAAGAAAGGCTTGGATATCAACCTTAAAGGAAAGGCGGAACTCGCATTGACAGAGGCATCTGGCATTGCTGAGGTCGAAATTTCCATTAAGCCGTCTGATTTCCCCTGTATGAAGCCCGCCTTGAAGGTAAAGGAGGGTGACAAGGTAAAAGCCGGCTCGGTGCTCTTTACCGACAAGTACAGACCCGAGATCTGTTTCTGCTCGCCTGTGAGCGGAACAGTGGCTGAAATTCGCCGCGCCGAACGCCGACGGATAACCGACATAGTGGTTAAGGGCGACGGAGCGAGCGAGTACGAAAAGTTCGACACGGCTAATGTCAACTCAAAAGACGCCGCAAAAGAACTCTTGCTCAAAAGTGGTGTGTGGCCCTACCTCCGCCAGCGTCCGTTCAACATCATTGCCGACCCTCAATCAGAGTTTAAGGCTGTGTATGTGTCAACGTTCGACAGCGCACCCTTGGCTCCCGATTATCAGTTTATCTTGAAAGACCAAGTGGCTGAATTTCAGGCAGGTGTTGACATCCTCGGCAAAATTGCTCCCGTGTATTTGGGCTTAGACGCTAAGGTAAAAGACAACATCTTTGCTGGCGTTAAATGCAAGGAAATCAATAGTTTCGACGGTCCTCACCCTGCCGGAAACGCAGGTGTGCAAATTAGCCACATCATCCCCGTAAACAAGGGTGAGAATGTGATTGTGGTTAATCCTCAGGATGTTGCAATTATCGGTCGCCTTGTTAAAAACGGTATTTACGACGCTAAAAAAACTGTTGTAATTGCCGGTTCAAAGGTAAATAAACCGCAGTATATCAAAACAATAGCCAATACATCTGTTGCTCCCTTAATCAACGGCAACATCGATGCCGACAACGCCCGCATCATCAGCGGTAACGTTCTCACAGGCACCAAAATCGACGAAAAAGGTTTCCTCGGATTCTACGACAACGCTATCACTGTTATCCCCGAGGGCAATTACTACGACTTTTTTGGATGGGCATTACCCGGATTCAAAAAATTCAGCGTTTCGCGCACATTCTTCTCTTGGCTTACTCCCAAAAAACAGTACGACCTCGACACCAATATGCACGGCGAAGAGCGCGCTTACGTGGTAACAGGCACTTACGAGAAACTTCTCCCGATGGACATCCTGCCTTTGCAGTTGATTAAGGCTATCTTGGCAGAAAACATCGAACTTATGGAAGACCTTGGTATCTACGAGGTTGCGGAAGAAGATTTCGCACTCTGCGAGTTTGCCGACACTTCTAAAACTGAAATTCAGGCTATTATCCGAAAAGGTCTCGACCTTATGGTGGCAGAGAGCCGATAGTTAGTTAATATTGAAAATTAATTGAAAATGAAAGCATTAAGAAAGTATTTAGACAAAATAAAGCCTAATTTTCAGGAAGGGGGCAAGTTCTCCAAACTGAAATCCACTTTCGGCGCATTCGAATCGTTCTTCTTTGTTCCCGACAAGGTTACAACCAAGGGTGCGCACATACGCGACAATATGGATATGAAACGCAATATGACCGCCGTTATCATAGCCCTTTTGCCCGCGCTGTTTTTCGGAATGTGGAATACAGGCAGTTTCCATTACAAGGCTCTCGGCGAGAACCCCGGTTTTTGGAGCGAATTTTTCTACGGTTTGGGACAGGTTTTCCCAATTATCGTAGTTAGTTATGTATCAGGACTTTTTCTCGAATTCCTTTTTGCTCAAATCCGCAAAGAGGAGGTTAACGAGGGATTCCTTGTAACAGGTCTTTTGATACCTATGATTGTGCCGGTAGACGTTCCTTTGTGGATGGTTGCCGTTGCCACAATGTTTGCCGTTCTTATTGGTAAAGAGGTATTTGGCGGCACAGGTATGAATATTGTTAACCCCGCACTTCTTGCACGTGCATTCCTCTTCTTTGCTTACCCCAGCAAAATGAGCGGCGACAAAGTTTGGATTGCAGGTATGGGCGACCCCGAGACCAAAATCGTTGACGGTTTCTCAGGTGCAACTCCTCTTGCCGACCTCGCTAACACAGGCTCTACACATTACTCTATCGCCGACCAATTCTTCGGATTCATTCCTGGTGCTATCGGCGAAACTTCTACACTCTGCATCCTTATCGGCGCAGTTATCCTTATTTGGACAGGCGTAGCAAGTTGGAAGATAATGATTTCGGGCGTTGCAGGATTGTTGCTCACAGGTCTTTTGATTAATGCTTGTGGCGAAAGTGCTTACACACAAGTTCCTTTCTGGCAACACCTTATCCTTGGTGGTTTTGCCTTTGGTATTGTGTTTATGGCCACCGACCCTGTAACAGCGGCTCAAACCGAAACAGGCAAATGGATTTATGGTTTCTTAATCGGCGCAATGGTTCTTTTGGTTCGCGTAATCAACCCCGCGTTCCCCGAAGGCGTTATGCTCGCTATCCTCTTCGGCAACATCTGCGCACCGCTTATCGACCATTTTGTTATTCAGGCAAACATCAAGCGCAGAAAAAAACGCGCTGTTGCTGCTAATTAATTATTAACCATTTAAATACGAAAAAAGATGAATGTTCAAAATAATTCATATACAGTAATCTACGCTTCGATTATGGTGGTTGCAGTGGCAGCGATACTTACGCTCTTGTCTTTCGGTCTCAAAGACCGTCAACAAGCAAACATCGACAACGAAAAGCGTCAGAACATACTCAAAACCGTTAATGTAGAATCTACTTCTGATAATGCCGCTCAACTGTTTGAACAAACTGTAAAAGAGGCTATTGTGGTAGACCAGACTGGCAAAGTGATTGTTTCGGACAAAAACGAGGCATTCAACACAGCCATCGACATTACCGACAACGGTGCTAAACTCCCCGTCTTCAAATGCGAAAAAGACGGCAAAACATTCTATGTAGTACCCTTGATAGGCGCAGGTCTTTGGGGCAAGATTTGGGGCTATGCCTCTATCGAGAGCGACTGCAACACTATCGCAGGCGTGGTATTCGACCACGAATCTGAAACTCCCGGACTTGGCGACAAAATCACCACTAAGGAATTTCAGCAATTGTTTGTAGGCAAAAAACTCTACGACGAAGGCGGTTCCGAACTTAAAGGCGTTACCGTATACAAAGGCGGACTTGCATCCACCGACCCGCTCCACGGCATCGACGCTCTTTCGGGCGCAACCCTCACCAGCAACGGTGTGCAGAATATGGTAAACGACTGTCTCAGAGCGTACGAACCTTATTTTAAAACCGCTAAATAACCAATAATTATGGCAAAGAATAAAAACTTAGAACTTTTGACCAACTCGCTTAATATCAACAACCCTGTTACTGTGCAGGTGCTTGGTATCTGTTCGGCGTTGGCTGTAACCGTTCAGTTAGAACCGGCTATTGTGATGGCAATTTCGGTTACGTTTGTAACTGCTTTGTCAAACTTGATTATATCGCTCCTGCGCAATACTATTCCTTCGCGTATACGTATCATCGTGCAGTTGATGGTGGTTTCGTTCTTGGTAATTGTTGTTGACCAGGTGCTCAAAGCATTTATGTACCAGTTGGATAAACAACTTTCTGTATATGTGGGTCTTATCATTACCAACTGTATCGTTATGGGACGCCTCGAAGCGTTTGCCCTTGGCAACAAACCTCTGCCCGCTTTGCTCGACGGTATCGGTTCGGGTGCA
>JAFPYT010000038.1 GCA_017394445.1 Bacteroidales bacterium
GAAGAAAACGACCTCGGTATCAACTCGATTATCGAAGTTAAGTAGTTTTTTTATTGAAAATGGAATAAAAAAAGCAAAATGATACTTTCATTTTGCTTTTTTTTTAGATATTTGCGCTACAAGAAAAAACAACAGATGAAGCTTCAAGCAGAACACTTAGTTAAGATTTACGGAAAGAGGACAGTCGTTAAAGACGTGTCGATAAACGTTTCGCAAGGCGAAATCGTAGGTTTGCTCGGCCCAAACGGCGCAGGCAAAACCACTTCGTTTTATATGATTGTAGGCCTTATTAAGCCAAACGGCGGAAACATCTATCTCGATACCACCGAGATAACCAAATATCCTATGTACAAACGCGCTCAATTAGGCGTAGGATACCTGCCGCAAGAGGCATCAGTGTTCCGCCAAATGAGCGTTGAAGACAATATCAAATCCGTGATGGAAGTGCGCGGATTTAGCAAAGAATACCAAAAAGAAAAACTCGAAAGCCTGATTGAAGAATTTGGCTTGGGACATATCCGCAAAAGTCTCGGCATACAACTTTCGGGTGGTGAACGCCGCCGTACCGAAATTGCACGCGCACTTGCCGTTGACCCTAAGTTTATTCTTTTGGACGAACCGTTTGCAGGTGTTGACCCTATCGCAGTAGAAGATATTCAGGGCATTGTGGCAACCCTCAAAAACAAGAACATCGGTATTCTTATTACCGATCACAACGTTGACGAAACCCTCGCCATCACCGACCGCGCTTACCTTTTGTTCGATGGTAAAATTCTTCAAGCTGGCACTCCCGAAGACCTTGCCAACGACCCCGAAGTGCGCCGCGTATACCTCGGTAAAAACTTTGAACTTCGCCGCCCGGCGTATATCGTCAACCGCGAGGATAACACAAACACCGAAAATTCAGATAATACAAAAATTACTAAAGTTACTGAAAACACTGAAAATCAGAACGAAACTAATAATGGAACTGAATCTTAAAAAACCAATAGTATTTTTTGACCTTGAAACCACAGGCATCAATGTGGCTTCAGACCGTATTGTGGAAATTTGTGTGCTAAAAATCAATCCCGACCATACCGAGGAGACATTTACCGCACGCGTAAATCCTAAAATTCCTATGAGCAAAGAGGCTGTGGAAATTACAGGCATCAGCGACAACGACCTAAAAGATTGTCCCACGTTTGCCGAAATTGCGCCCAAGCTCAACAAGTTTATCGAAAACTGCGACCTTGCAGGATTCAACTCAAACAAATTTGACATTCCGATGCTTGCCGAAGAACTTTTGCGTGCCGGTTACGACTTTGATATGAAAAAACGACGCGCCATTGATGTGCAGGTTATTTACCACAAACTTGAACAGCGCAACTTGGCTGCTGCCTACAAATTTTACTGTGGCAAAGACCTCACCGATGCACACTCTGCCCTCGGCGACACTCGCGCCACTTACGAAGTGCTAAAAGCCCAGCTCGAAAAATATCAAGACCAAATAGAAAACGACGTGGAAAAACTTTCTGAATTTTCGGTACAGTCTAATAATGTGGACTTTGCAGGCAGATTTATCTACGACGAAAACGGCGACGAAATAGTCAACTTTGGCAAACACAAAGGCATGAAAGTTACCGAAGTGCTCCGCCGCGAACCCAATTATTACACTTGGATGATGAACGGCGATTTTCCGCTTTACACCAAAAAAGTGCTCACTGCAATAAAACTGCGTGGCGCAAAATTCAACCGCTAAAAAAAATCGCAATTAATTCATCAGAATAAAAAAATAATTGTATCTTTGAACTCACATTTATAAATAAAATAAACACAAACTCTAAACTTTACAAACATGGCAGAAGAAACAACACCAGCTACAACCGACAAAAAACCCAACACAACTATGGGTTTATTATGCTATTTGGGTATTTTAGTAATTGTACCCCTATTGGCTGTTAAAGCAGAAGACAGAGACGAATTTCTTAAATCACATCTCCGTCAAGGCATAGGACTCTTAGCTTTTTATATGATTATCGGTGGTCTTGCGCAATTAATAGGTGGCTTGATTGGCTCTATTTTTTCAATCTTGGCACTTATATTATTTGTATTGGCAATCATCGGTATCGTTAACGCAGTAGGTGGCAAAATCGCAAAATTGCCTCTCCTTGGCGATGTATTCGACAAGATTGGCGGTGCATGTGTAAAATAAGCTTACCAATTAATGATTAAAAAAAACGGCGGCTATAAAAAGTTGCCGTTTTTTTATTTGCTAAGCACAGCCTCCATCGATTCGTAAATGGTAGTACTATCGGGCAGTTCGCCGTTTTCGGGTTGCTCCACAAACACTACAGGAGCATTGTGGCTCTTTAAAAACGCATCCACCTGCAAAGCATATTCCGAATTTTCGAGACGTGTATCCACTATCACCACATTACATTCGCGTTCGGCAGATGAATCAATAGTGCGGTCGCGTTCCATGGTATACACTTTATAATGTATATCGGTTTTCATAAGCAAATTGGTAAGATAAACAGAAAGAAAACGGTCTTTGGAAATAACCACTGCATTCAAACCTCTCCATTTATACAAATCGTCGACCGAACGTTGCAAAGCCTGACGGTAGGGAATTGTTACATAAAAACTTGCCCCCTCTCCTACTGTAGATTCGGCACGGATAGTTCCACCGAGTTTTTCAACAATGGCCTTAGCCACTGGCAAACCTATGCTCGATCCATAACCCCGAGTGTTGGCAGGCGCTTGATAAAACCTTGAAAAAATATTATCCAACGATTCGGGGTCGATACCCTTGCCAGTGTCCGAAACTTCAAAAAGTATTTCGGTATCGTTGTTGATTAGCGAGCAACAAAAACGTATCTCACCTTCGTCGGTATATCGGCAAGCATTGTTAATCAGGTTTTTAAGCACCTGACACAACTTACAAAAATCAGTTTTTACAGCCTGCTGTTCGCCATGGATATTCAGCCGGTGAATAAATTCAATACGCTTATTATTAAGGTACAGACTGCGGAGTTTGTAATATTCGCAAATTTCGTTAAAGAGGTAACCAATATCGCCAGCAGTTTCGTTAACGTTAAACGAACCCTCATCAATTTTGCCCAAATCCGAAATTTCGTCTAACAAGAGCATAATATCGTCGCACTGCTGTTTTACAACCGAAACAAAAGCACTATGGTCTTCAACCTTGCTAAACGCTCCTGTCATAGTGTCTAAATAGCCGTTGATAATGGCAAGCGGAGTGCGAATTTCGTGACTGATGTTAGAGATAAACGATTTGTTGGTTTGCTCTGCCCTTTCGAGTTTTTCTTTAGTGGCAATAAGGTCTTGATTAATAGTGTTGATTTTTTCGTTGTTGAGCAAAAGTTCGGCGTTGAGGGTTTCGTATTGCTTGTTTTGTTCGCGCAGTTGAAGCTGATTGCGGCGCATCAATTCGCGTTGCATATACTGTTCGTTGCAGTTGTGAATTATGCCGATGTAACCCACAAGTTCGCCCAAACGGTTTCGTTGTTTGATACCACGCGCCTGACAGTGTATTTGCGCACCGTCTTTGTGGAGCAGCACAAGTTCTTGGTCAAAGATAGTATCCGTAGTGTTTTCGTTTCGGGCATATTCCACAAGATTGTTTTTCGACTCAATGTCGGCAACATACAAAAATGGCTTTTGCCCAACAATCTCTTTAGGCGAATAACCAATAATTTTTGACACCGAATCGCTAACATACACCACAAAACCTTTATTGTCGATTTCCCAAAAACAGTCGTCGGTGCATAGAGCCACTTTGCTAAATTTATCCTCGGTATAAAGCAGTTGCGCTTTCAAATCCCAACGCGAAGCATCGGTAATCATCAATCTGCCCAAAAGCACCGTACCCACCGGAAAAGCTATCAGCAATGTGGGCGAAAGCAACAACATATTATAAAGTGTGTCGGAATGAATAATCACAGGCGACATCAAAAACACCAGAAGGTGAACCGACAAAGCCAACTTAACAAGTATCTTGATATCATATTGCGAAACCCATCTGTGATAATGCCTGTGAAAAATAATGCCGCACAATGCAGCCACACAAATAGAGTAGAGATCAAAAATTAAAATGCCGTCGTAGGATTCCACATCTGCATTGTAGAATAGCAACGACGGCACAAAATATCTATACACAGCAAATAATGCCACCATAATAGAGGCAATTAATGTTGTGGTGGTGCCAAGAAACAAACCAGAAAGCGACAGCAGCACAGTTTTGGCGTCAATAATAATCGACGACCCGCTATACCACCCGAAACTTTCGATCATAAGCATAATACACACTGCTCCTACTACTATACCTGTGGCATATTGCATCAGGTTTTTGTAGGTTTCGCGGTATTTTACCCAGTAAAAATCGTATATCGACCTAAAAATCAGTAGAATACCTACATTGATAATAAAGTCGGTAATGTCGCCCTTGGTCATCTTGATGAGGATAATTACAGTTCGGGGAAGAACTTGCGGTCGTTGTCGTTTTCTACCTCAAACTTAAATATAGTTTTTTGGTTGTACGATTTTCCGGGACGCAAAATAGCACTTGGGAAATTGCTATTGTTGGGCGAATCGGGGAAAAACTGAGTTTCAAAACAACATGCGCTCTGACGAGGGATTTTTGCACCACAACGGTGTGTAAGTGTGCTGTCGAGCCAGTTGCCGGTGTAGAACTGCATTCCAGGATAATTGGTAAAAATCTTCAATATACGTCCGCTATTGGGGTCTTCTACCTCGCCAGCAAGAAACATGTCGCCATCTTTGGTGTTGAGCACGTAGTTGTGGTCAAACGCAAAATCTTTGATGGTTTTTAGGCGGCGGAATTTGCGGAAATCAAAATCGGTGCCGTCAACAGGCATTAGCACGCCGGTAGGAATGCAATCGCTCTTAACCTCGGTAATTGCGTTGGCGTTGATCATTACTGCATAATCGGCAATAGAAGTGTTTTTAAAATCGCCGCTGAGGTTGAAATAAGCGTGCTGAGTAAGGTTTACAGGAGTAGCCTTGTCGGTAACAGCCTGATAATGCATTACAAGCTCGTTGTTTTTGGTAACTTTATAAGTAATAGACGCTGTGAGAGTTCCGGGGAAATTCTCTTCGCCGTCGGGACTTATGTATTCAAAAGTGATTTCGGGCTCGTCGCCGTCTACAGTATTTTTCACGTTCCAATCGCGAACGCTAAACCCCGTAGGACCTCCGTGCAAGCTGTTAGGTCCGTCGTTGGGATTAAGCTTGTATTCCACACCATCGAGAGTAAATTTAGCTGCTCCGATACGGTTGGCATAACGACCGGGCACAACACCGATATACGACTGATTTTTAACATATTCGTCGTAGTCTTTAAGTTCGAGGATAACATTTTCGGATTTACCGTCCTTGCCTGGCACGTTGATATTGGTGATAGTGGCGCCGCGTTGAATAAAACCGGCCTCCATGCCCATACCATTGCTAAGTATGTAGCGTTTTATGCCTTTAGCGGCATCATAAATTTCTGTTTTTATCATAGTTAAAATGTGTTTTTTCTGATAATTGTTTTTCTGCAAATATACAATTTTTTTTTATACCGCAAAAAAAATTTTGATTGCTCAGAGAAGTTTCTCTACCTTTATGCCGTAAAAAAATATTCATTATTCATTAAAATGAACAAAATGAATAGTAGTATTTTATTTATACACTCTGTATATTAGCATTGAAAACTGATAGCAAGTTTTTTCAGACAGCTAATTAAAAAACACACATTAAAAAAAAGAGAGATATATTATGAGACAGTTGAAAATTACAAAACAAGTTACCAATCGCGAGGCTGCCTCGCTCGATAAATACCTCCAAGAAATTGCCCGCATAAGCCTTCTTAAAGACGACGAAGAAGTAGACCTTGCAGCAAAAATACGCAAAGGCGATGCCAAAGCACTCGACCGCCTTATCAAAACAAATCTTCGTTTTGTAGTTTCGGTTGCAAAACAATATCAAAATCAAGGACTTAGTCTTCCCGACCTTATCAACGAAGGCAACGTGGGATTAATCAAAGCCGCTCAGCGATTCGACGAAACCAAGGGTTTTAAATTTATTTCTTACGCAGTGTGGTGGATTCGCCAGTCGATTCTCCAAGCTTTGGCAGAGCAATCAAGAATGGTACGGTTGCCACTCAACAAAATTGGCGCAATATCCAAAATCAATCAAACATATAGCAAACTTTTTTACGAATTTCAACGCGAACCAAGTCCTGAGGAAATAGCCAAAGAACTTGACCTAATGCCCCGCGAAGTGCGTGGAGCGCTCACCAATGCAAGCCATCACGTTAGCATCGATGCTCCTATCAACGAAGGTGAAGATTCGTGCGTGGTAGATCTTATGACCTCAAACGAAATCACCAAGCCCGACACAGGACTTATGACCGATTCGCTCCGTATCGAAATCAAACGTATGCTCAGCACTCTCGGCGAACGCGAGGCGGATATTGTAAAGTTATACTTCGGTATCGACGCACCTCACGCTTTCACTCTTGAAGAAATCGGCGAAAAATTCGGACTTACCCGCGAACGTGTACGCCAGATTAAGAGCAAAACTATCAAGGCATTAAAATCTAAAAGTTTTCTCATCAAACAGTATTTGTAGCAAGTAGTAATATATTTTCATTGTGGGAATTGCCTTAGCAGCATAGATTTTTCTTTTTCATTTTTATTCTCCTCTATATTCCCTTTTTTAGTGCAAACTAAACGATAAGCAAGGCAATTCCCTTTTTTATGCATAATTCACAATTCATTATTCATAATTCACAATTTCTAAAAGTTAACAATTTGAAAACCTACCGTATTTGTTTTTAATCTGAAACTTTTTTTATTTTGCGGTTTGGAAAAAAAATCGCAAAAAATGACATTCACCATAAAAATTGGCTCAAACGTACTTACACGCGCCGACGGAACATTAGATACCGAGCGAATGGCAGGTCTTGTAGCCGAAATTGCCCACCTCCATAGGGCAGGACACAAAATCATTCTTGTTACATCAGGTGCAGTAGCAGCAGGTCGAAGCATGATTCAAGGTTATCAAGAACTCGACCCCGTGGCTCAGCGTCAGATACTTTCGAGCATCGGTCAGGTAAAACTTATCGACCAATACAAACAGATTTTCGACCTCTACAATATCCGCATCGGGCAGATTCTTGTTACCAAACAAGATTTTTCTACTCGCGAGCACTACCTCAATATGCGCAACTGTATACTTGCTCTTTGGGGTAGCAATGTTATCCCTGTGGTTAACGAAAACGACACTGTATCAGTAACTTCGCTGATGTTTACCGACAACGACGAACTTTCGGGACTTATGGCGTCGATGATGAATTGCCAAAAGTTGTTTATACTCAGCAATATCGACGGAATTTTCAACGGAAATCCATCCGACCCGGGCACTTCGGTGATACGCGAAATTAAGCAAGGTGCTAACATTGCCCAATATGTGCAAACCACAAAATCGGGTTTTGGACGCGGCGGAATGCAGACCAAATGCCGCATTGCCCGCAAAACTGCCGATTCGGGTATCGACGTGTACATTGCCAACGGAACCAAGCAAGATGTTATAACTCATTTGGTTGAAGGCGATAGCAATTTTGTTTGCACTCACTTTGTGGCAGGCGAACAGAGCGCGGCTGTAAAAAAATGGATAGCATATTCCGACGGTTTTGCAAAAGCCTCTGTTACAGTTAACAACGGTGCCAAAGCTGCACTCCTTTCGCACGAAAAAGCAGCAAGTCTTTTGCTCCCCGGAATAACCAATTACAACGGCGACTTTAAAAAAGACGACATACTTTTGATTAAAGATCAAGAAGGCAACACCTTAGGCGTAGGTCGTGCCGGAATGGACAAAGACAAAGCCGAAAAAATGACACCCGACGACCGTTCTAAGCCCTTGATTCATTACGACTATCTTTACATATACCCCGAAAATCAATAGTTTGAATAAAAAATGGAACAAACACTAATTCAATTAAAGGCAGTTAAGGAGGCGGCGCGACGCACAAATCCTATTGCAGCAGACAAAAGTACAGCGATTCTCAACGCATTTGCCGATGCTCTCGAACAAAACACCGATCGCATTATTGAGGCAAACAAAAAAGACCTTGCGCGTATGAATCCCGAAAACCCAATGTACGACCGTCTTTTGCTCAATGCCGACCGCATTAAGGGAATTGCAGACGACACACGCAATGTGGCTACATTAGAAGCTCCTTGCGGCGAAGTTCTTGAAACAAAAACACTTCCGTCGAAACTCAATCTCAAAAAAGTGCGCGTTCCGTTGGGTGTGGTGGGCGTAATTTACGAAGCCCGTCCAAATGTAACTGTTGATGTGGCAGCACTTTGTTTGCGTTCAGGCAATGCCGTGGTGCTAAAAGGCGGTAGCGATGCAGCCGACAGCAATGCAGTTTTGGTAGATATAATGCACAATGTATTAACCAATTGCGGTGTAGATAAAGATATTATTCAACTTTTGCCTCCTGGTCATGAGGCTGCCACCGACCTTATGAATGCCGTTGGATATATCGACGTGCTGATTCCCCGTGGTAGCAAAAAACTTATCAATGCAGTACGCGACAATGCAAAAGTGCCTGTAATTGAAACAGGTGCGGGCGTGGTACACACTTATTTCGACAAGGACGGCGACCTCGAAAAAGGCAAACGCATTATTTGCAATGCCAAAACTCGCCGTGTGAGCGTTTGCAATGCGTTAGACTGCTTGATTATCAATAGCAACCGTCTCAACGACCTGCCCGCTATTGCCGCTCCCCTTGCCGAAAAAAATGTAGAGATACTTGCCGACGAACGTGCTTATAAGGCATTAGAAGGCAATTACAAAGCCTCTTTAAAACACGCTCAGGAAAGTGATTTTGGATACGAGTTTCAAGCATTACGCATGGCAATCAAAACGGTTGACAACCTTCAAGAGGCATTAGACCATATTTATACATATTCGTCGAAACACTCAGAGGCAATCATTACCGAAAATACCGCCGCCGCTGAAACTTTTGTAAACTCTGTGGATGCCGCTTGTTGCTACATAAAAACCAGCACTGCATTTACCGACGGAGCGCAGTTTGGCCTTGGCGCCGAAATTGGCATAAGCACACAAAAACTTCACGCCCGCGGGCCTATGGCATTAAAAGAACTCACAAGCTACAAATGGATTGTAACAAGCGATGGCGCCACCCGTGCGTAATCATCACACCTTATATAATATAAGTGTTATCAAAGATGCGTTTGTTTACAATAACTTTAAATACAAAGTATATATTTATTCAATTTTCTTTATAATTTTGGCGGAAATTGTATATTTATCCATTTTGCATGGATAAATGCATAAAAACGAAGTAATACATATTCAAAAAAGCAACAATAGTATGAATGGTTCAAGTAATTTTATTGAAGCGTTACAACTGATGGGTATCGGTTTGAGCACCGTGTTTGTGGTGCTTTTGCTGGTTATTCAGTTTGGCAAACTGCTAATCAAAGTGGTTAACAAAGTTGCGCCCGAAGAAGAAGCACCGCAAAAAGCAGTGTCTACTTCCACTCAGGCGGCTATTGCACCCGATGTGCAGCAGGCTATCGCAAAAGCGATTGAGCAAATTACAGGCGGCCGTGGTCGCGTAGAAAAAATTGAAAGAATTTAATTAAAAACGGTTAAACCGAAACAAGTTTAAAAAAAATGAGCAAACAAGTAAAATTCAACCTTGTATTCAGAGAC
>JAFPYT010000007.1 GCA_017394445.1 Bacteroidales bacterium
AAACTAATTGCAAGTCAGTCGTCCAAAAAGTTTAATCCCGAGCGTGTTATTCAGGCTTCGCAGGTTTTGGTAGATGATAATGATGAAAAATATCGTTCTATAAGGCTATCTTTGCCCGATGGGCGGCAATATTTAACCGATTATGGCCTCGATTCTGTTCCCGACCCCGATTGCACATACTATCTTTCAAAGATGAGAAACGATCCAAACCTGAATGTTATGCTAAACATGCCCAAACAGTATGTTGGTGATAGTGCTGTATTTAACGTGTCGGTGGCTATTCGCGATCGCAACAATAAGTGTGTTGGTGTATTAACCGCTGTTATCGACAACGACCGTATAAATTCGTATGTTGCTGATATGGAGATTTCTAAACACGGAATGGGTGCCATGGTAGACGAAAATACCACTCTTATTGCCTATCCAAAACAGCAATATATCAACACCTTAAGTTTAAATACTGCAAAATCGATGGACTTTAAGGGTCTCGATGATTTTTTTACTCAACTTACTAAAAATAAGAGTGTTTCGGGTATCGAGCATTGTGTCAACAATCACAATCAAGATGTTGAAATTTTTTATCATCATGTAGACAAAACCCCTTGGACACTCGGTATTATTGTTGAATCTGAGCTGCTTTACAAGGGCGACAAGGAGATGTTTCTTGTGTTTATTGGCATAGCTGTGGTTACTATTTTGCTACTGTCGTTGCTGTTGTGGTTGGTAATCAGATTTAGTGTGGTTATTCCCATCAAGGCTGTTAACAATCTGACGCAAGATTTTGCGCAAGGACGTTTTTATTCTACCGCTGCCGACCATATTAAGAGCGATGACGAAATTGGTGAACTTGTCCGCAATGTTAAAAACATGAAAGAACGCCTTTGCTCTGCTATTGAATCTATTCGCAAATACTCTTTAGATACTGCTCATAGTGGTAAAATGCTTGCCGATGTGGTAACAAAGCTTTCTGACGATACTCAAAAACAGGCTGCCGCTGTAGAAGAGATGTCGGCAGCATTAGAGAATATGGCAATGTCGATTGAACAAAACACCGCCAAAGCTCAAACCGCTTGCGAAACTTCTGAAAGCATTGCCGAAGATGTGCTAACTATTACCAAATCGTCGGCAAGTACTCTTGCTTGTATTCAAAGCGTTATTACTAAGGCTCAGATTATCAACGAGATTACTTCGCGTACCGACCTCCTTGCTATCAATGCCGCAGTAGAAGCTGCCCGCGCTGGCGAACATGGTAAAGGTTTTGCTGTGGTGGCTGCCGAAATCCGAAAACTTGCCGAGCATTGTCAAGAGGCTTCTATTCAAATCAACGAATCAAGTGCGCGAAGCCTTAAAATTACTGAGCGTTCGTCGGATCTTATTGACAAAATTACTCCGCGAATCCGAAAAAATGCCGCTATGGTATCGGATATTGCCAACTCGTGCAACGAACAGTTAGACCGAACGGTTTCGATTAATCACGCTATTCAGCAACTTGTGGATATTACACAATCTAATACTCGTTCGTCGGAATCGATGCTCCGTTCGTCGGAATCTATGATTTCGCTTTGGCATAATCTCAACGAATCGGTTGATTTCTTTAAACTTACCCGCGAAGATCTTGCCTCAAAACAACAATTGCAGAAACTTATCGAAGAACATTCTACCGAGATTCTCCGCCTTAAAACTCAACTCAATGCCGAACTCGAACGCGAAAATCTAAGTTTCAAGACCGCCATTTCTACATTCAAAGAGTTTGAATCAAAGGCAGATAATAAAACAGCCGCAGATAATAAATCCGAAACAGCTGGCGAAAATCAAAATCATAATCCTGGTTTTGTCATAAAACTCGAAGACGAAAACTCTCAACTTGATGAGGGTTTTGAAAAGTATAAATAATGAATAATCAGTATGTTGAGTAGATAGTATCTTATTCTTCCTCAGCTTTGTCGGCTAATCTGCCTTGTGTATTTTCGTTGAATACGTAGCGGATGATGTCGGTTTCGTTGATGAGGATGTTGAAATACTCAAATCGGCTGATTAACAGCACTGTGCTGTCTTTTTTGGCTGTGAGTACATTGGCTCCTTGGTCGAGGTTGAGACCTTTGATAATGATATCGTTTTTAAAGAAATAAGTGTCGTCGCCAAAGGTTTCGTTTACACACAGAGTTCCTTTTAGCACAATCACAATATCTTCGGCTGCTCCGGGAACTGTCGGCATTATTTCATCGCCTTTTTGCAACTGCTTGATGCGGATATGCTCTGCCATCTTAACAAGCAGGTTTTCAGGTACATTGAAGTACATTGGATGCTTTTTGAGCATTTTAACCTTGTCTAACAAGATGGGCTGGTTGTTTGAAAGGTCAGAAAGCAACTGCTGTTTTTTGGGCGACATATTGGTGAGATAGTCGGAGCATTTTATCGGGTTTTCTTCGTAGATAATTTTTGCTGCCGAAGAGTATACCATTTCGTCGGTGTGGTAGAGGCAGAGGAAAATCTCATCAGGCATTTCGCTCTTGCGTATCTTGGTGAGCAGTTCGTCTAAGTTAGACCGTACCCAAAGGCTGAGGTCTTTATAATCCATTACGCCTGAGTTTGAACTTGCTGTAGATTTTGATTTGTGCAAACGTCCAAGCAATTCAACCGCCTTGCTTACTGTCCAATTGTCTATTTTGTTGAAGTCGCGCTTGATTATTTCTTTCAAACGGTCGCTAAACGAGTATTTGTTTTGCGGGAAGAAATGGCTTAACTTCTTGATTTTCTGCACAGCCGACATATCGTCGAACAATGGTGAAACTATCTGTTTAACATCTTGCGAAAAGAAGTTGTCGATAATTTCTAATGCAAATATTGTGTTTTTGCCAATGATATTCTTTTGTATCAATGATATAATACGCGGCTCGTAGATAAAACTGAGCAATAGGAACACTTGCTCAAGGTTGTTTTGTTTCTCAATATCAAGGGCTTGAAATAGTTTGAGTGTGTTTTTCTCGTCTTCAATATCTTCGAGAGCCGACATTATCCAAACAATGTTTTCAACCGTTTCGCTTATTTTTTGTTTAATAGTGTCAACATCCTCTGGCTCAGCCTGATACTTACAAAAATACATTGCATAGATAATTGCCTGCTGCACCTCGCGGTTTGGATAATTGATATTATGCACAAGGTAGGCACGGGCGGGTGCAGATCCAAATTTTCCGTACAACTCGATAATGCGCAGAAGGATAACGGGTTGAACACTTTTTTCAAAGTATTCGTTGAGCGCGGGCAACACCTTGTCGCCAATGTCTAAGAGCACTGCGCCGGCTGTGTTGTAATATTCTACCGATTCGAGCAGCGAAATCAGTTTGGCAATCATCTTTTGTGTGCGGAGCTTGCCTGCGAGTGTTATGGCAGCTGATTTAACGTTTTTGTCGGTGCTGTCCAAAAGTCCGAGAATAATATCTTCGTTTAACAAGTTGTCGTCTTGAAACATATATTTCACCAACTTGATTTTGTCCGACACGTATTCCGAAGCAGCGAGAGCATTAAGTTCGTCGGGCTGGGGTGTTTTAATTTCCGAAAAATCAAGATAGTTTTTTGCACGTTCGGCAAGCAGTCGTATTTCGGGACTGTTGGATGTTTCGTAAATTTTTTGGCACGGTGAAGCAATACGGCGTCGCCAAGTGGGGTCGATATTGCGGAGCACTGCCTTATTTACCACTTCGTCGTCGCTTTCCAAAAGTGTTCCTGCGTATGCCTCGAGCGAACGAGGATTGGTTTCGGATAGAATTGTTACGGCAAGGTTGGTGAATTTTTGGCTCGATTTTTTGATATATTTTCTGAGCACCTCTGCACCGTACTGGTATTTTGATGTGTCGCGGCGTTTTTCTTTGCTGATGTCGGCAAGTATCTGACGGATATTATCTTTGTAACTTAGGTAAAGGTTTCGCGAAGATATTACCCAAGCCACCAAAACCGGCACAAAGAACCACATAAACCATTTGAAATCGTATTCGCCACCGATGGTTATAATCTTGTTGACACCCAGTATAAATAATCCCGCAATGGCTGTGCTAAATTGCTGAACCACACCTACTTTGGTTTGAACGGCAAATTTTTCGTTGTCGGGAAGGGGCTGGTAGAGAATGTTGAAAGCTGGGTCGTCGAGGCCTCGGCGCAAAATTCTTTCTTGCGATTTATTTATAGTGATAAGTATCAAAAACAAAAGACATTCCACACCCGGGGCTATACCAATTATGGCGGCAAGTGTTACCACCACCACCATGGCTATTGGCAATATCATTAATCCTAATTTTACTCCATAACGGCTAAGCAAACGACTTGAAAAATAGGATATTACAAATTCGCCAATTTTTAATCCCGCATATACAAGTGCTAAATATTGCGAAATGTTTTCGGGTGCGATATGTATTTTTACCGTTGATAGAAACGAGAAGTCGGTTACATATATAATGGTCATCGATAGGGTGGCACATATAAATATGTATTTAAAGTAGTCTTTTTTAATAAGTTGGAGAAATCCCGTACCGTCGTTTGTCTCTTTTTTGATAAGTTGAAATTTTTTACCCTTTTCGTCGGCGAGTTTTTCGGGATACTTGTTGTAAAGCATTATCAGGAACACAATACCAAGGATAAAGCCTAATGTACTGATATACAGCAAGTCGTAGGGGTGAGAGATAACTTTGTTTAACAGCGGGATTGCCAAATAACCAATAATCGCCGCCAACACTCCGCCCATACTAAACAGTGCAAAAATACGCTTAACTTGCACTAAGTTGAGGAATTTGAGCGACAAAGCACCGCACTCGATGCCTATCATCGACAAAAACGGCCATGCCCAAATAAACACAAATACGCTAAGCCATTTGTCGGGTATGGTGTGCAAGAATATACGGCAGCAAAGTGTTAATATGGTCATTGTTAGCAGCGTGCCCATAAATAGTGAGCGGCTGCCGATGCGTTTTTGAAACCACGAATATATTGAAGTAAAAATGTATCCGCCAATGCCTGCCGCTATGTATGCGAATGGTAATTGCTCGCTGCCGAAGAACTTGATAAACTCCGAGTTGGCAGGTGTAAAATAGAACGCACCCGCAAGTCCGAGAAAAAACGAATGGAGAAACAACATCAAGAAAATATTGATTTCTTGAGGTTTCAACTCGAAATTCTTTATTAAAAAGTGGCTAAGTTTCTTCATTTAATTAGCGTGCTGTTTTTGTTTTCTTTGTATCAAAATGCAATATGTATACCGATTTTTTGAGCATATCAGGCAGTGCGAACACTGCTTGTATAGTTTGCGTTTCAAAATTACAAATTATTTTGGCAATTTGGTACTTTAACTATTGTTAAATTTCTGTTTTTTTTTTCTATTTTTTATAATTTTGCCACGTTTTGTAAGATTTGTAATTATGAAAATATTTTGTATTGCCGCCAATTACCGTAAGCACAATGCCGAAATCGCGATGGAGACACCCGAAAAGCCGGTTTTCTTTATTAAACCCGAAACTGCATTGCTGCGCAACAATTCTGATTTTTATTATCCCGATTTTTCTTCTCAGATAGAGTACGAAACCGAGATTGTGCTAAAAATTTGTAAGATGGGCAAGTGTGTAAGTCCTAAATTTGCTCACAGATATTACGACGAAATTGGCATCGGACTCGATATTACCGCTCGTGATATTCAAAACGAGTGCCGTAAAAAGGGTTTGCCGTGGTTTTTGAGCAAGGGTTTTGATGGAGCTGCGCCAATTTCGCCAGTGTTTTTGCCCAAAACTCAGTTTGCAGATCTGCGCAATATAGATTTTTCGCTCAAAATTAATGATAAAACTGTTCAGCAGGGCAACACCGCCGATATGATTTTCTCGTTTGATGAAATTGTGTCGTATATTTCGCAGTTTGTGATGTTCAAAACAGGCGATTTGATATATACAGGTACACCAGCAGGCGTTGGACCGCTCAAAATAGGCGACTTTTGCGAGGCTTTTATTGGGCAGGAGAAACTTCTGGAGATGCGGGTGAAGTAGTGGCAGGCGCAGTAGTAGAAGGCGTTACCAATTCTTTAAACCCTTGAGGCATATACTTATAGAAAAAATATCCGCCAATTGCAAACACCAATATATATATAAGTAATTTGGTGATGAGTTTCATTCTTTTCTGTTTCATGGCTAAAAGGTTTTAGTGGTTATAAATATTTGTGAAGTCGCGCGGAGCACCGGCAGGGATTTTTTCGCCTTGGTTTCTGATAGCGGCGTCGATTTCTGCGGCGGTCATGTGGGTTACATCGCCTTGTGGTAGTCCTTTGTCGGCTGATTCTAAGTAAGATAAGCCTTCTTTCTCCATTTTTTCGAGTTTGGCAATAAGGTCGTTGCCTTGCTGTTCAAATGCGGCATTTTGAAGATTAACATTGTCGATAAAGTCGCCCGAAAGTTCAATAAATGTATCCATTTCGCCGATTTTAGCATAAATGTCGTCAGCAAGTGCTTCGTTTGCCATATCAAACATCATCTTGCGGTCGGGGTCGCCGTTGATAATGTTCATAGCGTGTTTCATAGCGGAATATCCTGTCATAATGGCAGTTGCCTCTTGTTTTCTGAGCCTAACTTCGTTTTCGGTATCTTGAATAAGGTAAGCGGTGCTGTTGTAGATTTTGGTCAACACATTGTAAAGTACGTTCATCTTGTTGATCATAGTTTCGTACCTTGTGTTGAGTTCTTTTAAACGACCGTATTGACGGGTGTTGATAGCCACGAGTTCGCTGCGGTTTTGCAACTTGGCTTGCCTTGCTATGCGTATTTTCTGATCCATTTCGTTGTTGTTTTGAGTAACAATGCTGCGAAGTTTGGAAAGTTGTCCGCGCAGTTTGGTGATATTGGAGTTCATCTCTTCGCGGTTTTTTTTGAGGTATTCGATGTGCGATTCCAATATTTTGATGGGGTCTAACTGTACAAACCATCCTGTTATTTTGCGCATTATTCCTTTAAATGCAAAGCTTACAAGTTTTCTTGCACGCGAATCGGTAAATATCAGAGCCACAGTGCCCAATATGGCAAACAATCCCATAGTGCTGAATGGTGTTTCAAACATTGAGCGCAACAAATCTAATGCGGGATTGTAGAATATGCCTAATGCTGCTGAACCTGTAATAAGCACAGCTGCACCAAGTTTGCCTTCGGGACGGCTCCAAAACGATTTGGGTTTGTATTGTTTTACTTCGTTGCTCATTTTTAGTTGTGAATAAATTTCAGTTTACAAAATTAAAAAAATATTTTTGCCAAACGGTGATATTTTAAAAAATATCCGTATATTTATAAAAAATTTTAACAGAGTGATTTTGTACTTAATAGTTGAATAGGATATAAAAATATGAAAAGATTCGATGACAATTTCCGCACTAAACTTTACGATGGTGTGGCAGAGATTGAAAACAACTCGCAAGCTGAGGCTGTGGTAATAATTAAAAAGTCGTCTGGACGGTATACTCCATATTCTTTTGCCGCCGCTGCAATATTGTGCTTTGTGGTGTTTACTTTTTTTATGTTTGCTCCGATAGATTTTGATGTCTACTTTATGTACGGTATTTCGGTGATAGTGTTTGGAGCTGCTTTGGCGTTGTTTACATTTGTGCCTACGCTTCAGCGGTTGATTGTGCCAAAAAAAGTACGTCGCAAAAATGCCGAAATCTATGCCCGCGCTATTTTTCAAAAGGGTATGATTTACAACACTATGGAGCACACAGGTTTCCTTATTTACTGCTCTGTTACCGAACAAGAGGCTATCTTTATGCCCGACCACGGTATCACTCTCCTCTTTGATGATATGGATATGCAGAAACTCAACTCAATGGTCAATAATATTTTTGCTGCTAATGATGTTCCCGCCGAAATTCTAAGGGTGATGCACGAATCGGTTCCTATTTTTGCAAAATACTTGCCTCATCGCGAGGACGACATCAACGAACTTCCCGACGACCTTGACGTGGATTTGTAGTTACTATAATATAAGGTGTAATGATAAACTATTGCAATGATGAAAAAATTTTTGAACAATCGATATAATTGGCTGATACTTGTATCTTTAGTAATTATAGCCTTCTTTGTAATCTTTTTACCCGAAATTGCCGAAGCTCGACCCGGTGGCGGACATGGCTATCACGGCGGAGGCGGTGGTGGTGGCGGTTATCATCACGGCGGCGGTGGCGGTAGCGGTAGTGGCGGCGACGGTCTTGCAAGTTTGATTGTTTACTGCTTGTTTAATTATCCTATACCTACGCTCATAGTGCTGGCTATTCTGTTTATTATTTACAAGATTGCCGAAAAGAGTTCTAAAAATTCAACTATATCTTCGGCACCAACGCAGCGTAATATCATGAGTAGCACAAAGCAACGCGACAATATGCTGGCTCGGTTAAAAAGTTCCGACCCAAATTTTTCTACTCCTGTGTTTTTAGATTACGCTTCGTTGCTGTTTACCAAGATGCACCTTTATATTAGTGGCGACAGGCTTAAGGAGATTCAGCCGTTTTTTAGCACTAATCTCGAAAAATGGAGCAACTATGATATTTCAGAAGTTGTGATTGGCAAGGCTGCTATTGTGTCGATTTCAAACGATGTTCATCACGAAACTCATCAGAAAATCATCAAGATAACTGTTGAGTTTAATGCCAACTATACTGCCAAGGCTAAGTCCAATGGCGCAATTTTCCGCTGCTTTACTGTAGAAAATTGGCAGTTTGTGCGCAATGCAGGTGTTGTGTCGCCTGTGCCAGACGGTATGGGCGTGCTTAAATGTCCATGCTGTGGTGCTTCTGCCGAGTTTACCGATGCAGGTACGTGCGCTCACTGTGGCAATATGATTTCGCAAACCGACAATGCATGGATTGTTAATGCTGTTACGGTGGTGTCTACCGAAAGGGTAAAAACTTCTGATGTAATTACTTACGCTGCCGAGGTGGGAACTTGCAATGCCACCATCTACGATAGCCATTTGCAAGAGCGTGCTGCCGAATTTGCCGCCACGCACAACAATATGGGTTACAGAGAATTTGAACAGAATATTGCAATTCCTTATTTTCTTGATATTTACAAACTGTATTCATCGCTGCAGTGGGATCAGGCTCGTCACTTGCTCAGCGACCGTCTGTGGCAAAGTATGAACTATTGGATAACTTTCTGCAAAGAATATGGTTGCCGTAATGCTCTCGATAATGTTACTATTCAAAAGGTTAACACTGTAAAATACGAAACCGACAAATACTACGATTCTGTTACGGTGAGAATTTTTGCATATTGCTACGATTATTATGTAGACAACAACGGTAATGTAATAGCTGGCAACAATCACCGCGAACGTGTGTTTAGCGAATATTGGACATTTGTTAGCCGCAAGGGAGTAAGCCTCGAACACAAGTCGACATCACGTTGCCCCAACTGCGGAGCACCTGCCGACAATATGGGGCAGGCTGGTGTGTGTGGTTACTGCGGCTCTAAGATTACCGACGGTAATTTCTCGTGGGTGCTATTCTCAATTACTCAAGACGAGGAGTACGATGGTTAATGACAAACATCTAAACAATCTCAACGCCTAAAACGGTGATGTCGTCGCGCTGGTCGCAGTCGCCTTTAAAATTGTTGAGGTCGTTGAGTATGTGATTTTTCTGTTGGTCAATGTCCATTTTTACAGAATCCTTGATGGCATCGAGCAAGCGTTTGATAGTGTAGCGTTTGCGCTCGTAGTTGTTTTGGTCGCCAATACCGTCGGACGACATATAAAGACGGTCGCCGATGTTGAGGTCGATGGTTTTGTCGGTGAAAGTTACAGCCGATTCTCTATTGCGGAATTTGCCACCGATGCCCTTGCGCGATGTTTTGTAGGTTTCTATTTCGCCAGATTGCGAGTTGTAGCGGTGAACAGGGAATTTGGCTCCCTCGTAAGTAAGGCGGCGACGTCTGTCCGACCATTTTTCTACTTTGCAGAATATTGCTTCCATACCGTCGTCGTTGTCGGTTTCTTCTTGACGGAGCATCTTGCGCACATTGCGGTTGAGTTCGTCGAGAATTTCGGCAGGAGAGTGGATAAACTGCTGTTTGATAATCTGGTCTAAAAGGTTGATACCTATGAGGCTCATAAACGCGCCCGGCACGCCGTGACCTGTACAGTCGATTACGCTTACAAAATCTACCTCACGCTCATCGTATTTGATATAATGGAAATAGTAGAAGTCGCCACTTACGATATCTTTGGGTAGATATATTACAAACGATTTAAACGCCTTGTCTAAATCGGATGTGGTGGGCAGCATTGCCGTTTGTATAGTTTGTGCGTAGCGGATACTGCCGAGAGTGTTCTCTTTGCTGCGGCGCAATGCCTCGTTGATTTGGCTGAGGTAAACCGATTGACTTTCAAGTTCCTCTTTTTGTGCCAGAATTTCGGCGGTTTGTTCGCAGAGTATTGTGTTCTGCTTTTTGTTGTTGGCGTATAGTCTGAATATTACCGAAATCAAGATAAATGCACCGACAAGCATTATAATAATGAGGAGTATGATATTGTGCTGCGTAGAAATTCGCGATACCATACTTTTAACGTTGGCATCTTGTTTTAAGAGTTTTTCGTCGAGTTCTTTTGAACTATTGAGTTGCTTGTAAAGTCCGAAAGCATTAATGGTGTCGATAGGCAGGGTGGCAAGTTGGATATTGCGGTCGTAAGGCTGACCGTGCAAAATTTTCATTGCGGTTTCGATTGCCTCGTCGCTGCCGTTGGGGTAGAGGATAGTGGCGTCCATTTCGCGGTTGTATACGGCAAGAATTCCGCCTTCTTCTGACGGTACGGCGTCGATACCAATTATAAAAATCTTGTGTTTAATGCCTTTTTCGCGGATGGCACGGCTTGCACCGATAGCCATATCATCGTTGTGAGAGTATACAAGATTGAAATTGGTGTCGGTTTCCAAGAGTTTCTGCATTTTTTCGTAGCCTTCTTTTGCGCTAAAATTGCAGTATAGTTCGTGCACCTTGTTGAATTTTTTGTTGATAAAGCCTTTGCGCTGTATTGCATCGTTGAATCCGCGACTGCGTTCTATGGTGGCAGATGCGGTTTTTGTTCCGTAAAGTTCTACAAAATCAACTACTTTGGGACACATATTGTCGGCTAATTTGGCAGCCTCGATACCAATGTGAAAGTTGTTGGCACCAATAAAGCACGAAAAAGAAGCTGAGTCGGAAGTTTGACGGTCGATTTCGATTACGGGAATGCCCTTATTGTGAAGTCTGCGGATAGCGTCGGTGATGGAGTCTACATCGTTTGGCGATACAAGCAGGAGGTCGATGCCAATAGACGAAAGCGAATCAATATCTCTCACCTGTTTTGCGCTACTGTTTTCGGCGTTGGTAACAATTAGTTCGATATTGCCTTCTTGCACGGCGTTGGCTCTTAGTCGGCGAGTCATCTGTTTGCGCCATTGGGTATCATCGGCGCATTGAGATAGTCCAATACGGTACACTTTCTCGTCGTTACCCGAATTGCACATCACCGCTGTAAATGCCACCATAAGCAGCATAATAGCGGTAGTAAGTATTATAACGCTTTGTTTTTTCATCACTTAGGTACTGTTAAAAACTCTTCTATCCCTTGTACTGATATGCGCACAAAGGGTCAATTTTCCAAGTGCTAAATATATATAAACATTTTGAAATATGCAAATTTTTTTTGAGAAAATTTTTTAATCCTCCGACAATTGTTTGCTCATTCGCCTGTATGTTGAAAATACTTTGGCGCGAGATACAAAGCCGATGTACTTGTTGTTTTCGTCGAGAACGGCAATGTTGAATTTATCGGAAGTGGAAAATTTTGTGGCGACAGAATCCATACTCTCGTCGATGCGCACTGTGTATTCGGGACGGAAGCAGAGGTCTTTTACAAATATCTTGTCGTAGTTTTCGGGGTGAAACATCAGTTTGCGGATGTCGTCCATTTTGATAATGCCTATAAAGGTGTTGTCGGTGCGGCTAACAACGGCAAAAATGTTTCGCGTGGTGTCTTCTACCGCTTTCACAAGTACGCGCAAAGTGTCTTCGGGAAAAACCACGGCAAAATTGGTCTCAATAAGTTTCTCTAACTTCATAAGGTTGAGCACATTCTTGTCGGTGTGGTGGGTGAGGAGTTCGTTGCGGCGGGCAAGTTGATAGGTATATATCGAATTGGTAATGAATTTCTTAGTAAAAATATACGACAGCACGCTCACCATCATCAGCGGCACAAAAAGTTTGTAACCACCTGTGAGTTCGGCAATTAGGAAAACCGCTGTAAGTGGTGCGTGCAGCACTCCGGCAATTGTTCCTGCCATACCCACAAGTGCAAAATTGGCTGCGTGAATATCTTGAAATCCAAGACGTGTGAGCACGGTAGAGAGCAGCAGTCCCGTGGTTGCGCCCACAAAGAGTGAAGGTGCAAATATGCCTCCCACGCCTCCTGCGGCAAAAGTGGCTGATGTGGCAATGGGTTTGGCAAGCGTGAGGGCGGTGAGCAAGAGAACTGTTCCCCATCCGCTGTGTCACGACGAAAAAATGCTGTTGCGGTAGATGGGTTTGATGTCGCCGTTGAGACTATTGGAGATTATGTCGTAACCTTCGCCAAAGAGCGACGGAAACAGATAAATCATTCCAGTGAGCAAAAGCGCGCCCCAAACAAGTTTCCAAACTGTGGAGTTAATTTTGCGAAATTGCTGCGAAAGCCAGATGTAACTTCTTGTAAAATAAATAGATGTAAAGGCACAAACCAAACCAAGAAGTATAAAGTAAGGTACGTCGTTGCTTGTAAAGGCGTCGGTCATACGGAAAAAATACACGGGACTGCTGCCCGATAGCATATACGAAATCAAAACGCCTGTTACAGAAGATATTAGCAAAGGCACAAGCGAACTCATAGTAAGGTCGAGCATAAAAACTTCCATCACAAAAACCACTCCCGTAATCGGGGCTTTGAATATGGCTGCGAGTGCGGCTGCTGTGGCGCATCCAAGCATCAAAAGTCGCTGTTTGAAATTGAGGTGCAGAAACTTACCGATGTTTGAGCCTATTGCCGCGCCTGTTACTACGGTAGGTCCCTCCAATCCAGCGCTACCACCGAAACCCACTGTTATTGCGGATGTTATCACCGACGAATACATATTGTGTGGCTTTATTACCGCCTCTTCTTTTGAAATGGAGTAGAGCACACGGGGAATTCCGCCGCTGATGTTTTGTCTTAATATTAACTTAATAAACACCACCGTGATTGAGATTCCTATAAAAGGATATAACACATAGCCGTCGAATCCGAGGGCGGGGCTGATGGTGTTTGACAAAAAACCGCTGATAATGTGGGTCAAAGTTTTGAGCACCGCCGCAGTAACGCCAGCAATAGCGCCCACCACTATGCTCAGCATTGTAAGATACTGAGTAGTGCCTATGTGCCTGATACGCCATTCGTAAAAACGTCCGAAGGCGCGGCGCATTCTCCACCGCCGTTTTGTGCTTTTGTCGATACTCATTAATATAACTTTTACCGTCCGCAAATTAAAACTTATTGCGCCAACATTATATTAACAAAAAATTATTTTTACAAAAATTGATTATACAAACCTAATTGTTTAAATTTGCCGCATTGTTTAAAACATTCATATCAATATTATGGCACAAGACAACGCAGTATTCGACATTATCGAAAAAGAATACGGCCGTCAGAAAAACGGCATCGAGCTTATTGCTTCCGAAAACTTTGTAAGCGCCAACGTAATGCGTGCAATGGGTTCGGTTCTTACCAACAAATACGCCGAGGGTTATCCCGGACACCGCTATTACGGCGGCTGCCACTTCGTTGACGAAATGGAGACTCTCGCTATCGAACGTCTTAAAAAACTTTACGACGCCGAATGGGTAAACGTTCAACCCCACTCAGGCGCACAGGCTAATATGGCTGTGCTCTTGACCGTTTTGAAACCCGGCGACACTTTTATGGGCTTAGACCTCGATCACGGCGGTCACCTCAGCCACGGTTCGCCCGTTAACTCTTCGGGATTGCTCTACAACCACGTTTCGTACAATATCAACAAAGAAACCGGTCTTATCGACTACGACCAAATGGAGAAAGTAGCCCTCGAAACCAAACCGAAACTTATCATCGGTGGAGCTTCGGCTTACTCTCGCGATTGGGACTACGAACGTATGCGTGCTATCGCCGACAAAGTTGGCGCACTCATGATGATCGACATGGCTCACCCTGCAGGTCTTATCGCAGCCGGTATCCTCAAAAACCCGTTGAAATACGCATACATTGTAACATCTACCACACACAAAACACTTCGTGGACCTCGTGGTGGTATCATCCTTCTTGGAAAAGATTTCGACAACCCGTGGGGCAAAACCACTACCAAAGGCGTTATCCGCAAAATGTCGTCGCTGTTGGATTCAGCAGTGTTCCCCGGCGTTCAGGGCGGACCTTTGGAGCACGTTATCGCTGCCAAGGCTGTTGCATTCGGTGAGGCTCTCACACCCGAATTCAAAGAGTACGCTAAACAGGTTCAAACCAACGCTCGCGTAATGGCAAACGAACTTATGAACCGCGGCTACAAGATTCTCTCCGACGGTACCGACAACCACTCTATGCTTGTTGACCTCCGCAAAAACTTCCCCGACATCACTGGTAAGGAAGTTCAGCTCGCGCTCGAAAAAGCCGACATCACAGCCAACAAGAATATGGTTCCGTGGGATACACGTTCGGCATTCCAAACATCGGGTGTACGTCTTGGTACAGCAGCCATCACCACACGTGGACTCAAAGAGGCTGAAATTCTGCAAGTTGTAGACTTTATCGACACCGTTATCAAAAACATCACCAACGACGACGTTATCGCCAAAGTAAAAGCCCAAGTAAACGAACTTATGGCAGGCTTCCCCTTGGATAAGTAATTAGAAAACTATATTGAATAAAATGGCGGCAACTCTTTGATGGGTTGCCGCTATTTTTTTTGTGGGGGGGATGAAAAATGAATAAGATAAATAATGATTGATAAATCTATTTTTCTTATATTTGCATTGAAAGATAAAAAATAAGCCCCACGAATACGCGAGGCTGAGAAAATTCTTCGGCTTATAGCCTTATTGTGAATTGTCTTTCAATTGCAAATATATTACTAATTTTTAATTTGGCAAAATAAAATGGAGAAAATTTTAGGTCTTGATTTAGGTACAAATTCTATTGGCTTGGCTGTCAGAGATTTCGATAATTCTATTCCTTTAACGGAACAGATTCAATTGGTAGGCACAAACATCTTTCCTTGTGGCGTTGGTAAGGGCAAATCGGGAGAATTTTCGTTTGCAACCGAGCGAACCAAAAAGAGAACCGTGCGCAGAATGTATCAAGCACGTAAATATAGACTTTGGGCTACGTTGGAACTCCTTATTAATAATAAGTATTGTCCACTTTCGATTGAAGACCTCGACAAATGGAGAAAATATGATAAAAATTTAGGCTTAAAACGCGAATATCCCATTAATGCCGTAAAATTTGAAAAGTGGGTGCGTTGCGATTTTGGTGACGGCATCAAAACTAATCCTTACAAA
>JAFPYT010000039.1 GCA_017394445.1 Bacteroidales bacterium
AGCGTTATGCCCGTAAAGTGCTCAGCGACAGGCCTCAATCTTTTGCCGCCGATTATGCCAAAATCGCCATGTTGAAGTTATTTTTCTCTCGTGGACAGACAGCCGAGGCGGAGGATTTTTTCCAAAACAATCCGATTTTGGTTTCGTATCCGCAATTGATTGCATACGAGGAGTTTTACAATCATTACAAACTCATCGGCGACTATCAGAAGGCTGCGAAAATGGCTGATGTGGTCATCTCAATCAAAAACATTCTTATTAATTGGGTCAACGACTACAAAGTGTCGCAAAACAGCCAAAAATTTGATTTTGATTTGCAACAACTTGAAAATCAGAACCGTTTTCAGCGTTGGATACTCGCGTTTGTGATATTGGTGGCGGCGATGGTGTTTTTGGTGGTGATTCAGAAACGCCGTTATGAGCGCGAATTATCTATTAACCGTCAGATACTCAAAGAGTCGCGAGACCGTATCGACGAACTCAACACTCTTGAAAAATCTGATGAAAACGACAAGGAAATCCAACGTTTGCAGCGCAAAATCACCGAAATTGAAACCCGTTACGCCGAGATTTACCACGACGGCAAAATCCTCTACGACAGTATTTTTGTCCATAATGGCAATTCAGGACAATGGAACAAAAAGGATTACGAAAGGTTTCTCGAATATTACAAGACAATCGACCTCAGTCTTCTTGCCCAAATCGAAGACGAATACCCCGGCATCAACCCCCGTCAAACCTTTTACAAACTTCTTGTGTCAAAAGAATACGACAAACCCTCGATTATGAAAATCATGGCAATACAAGAAGACGTTACATTCCGTGCGTTGAAGTCGAAGGTGGAGTCGCTGAGGAGGAAATAAGGGTCTGCATCGCAAATTTTCACAAATCTTTTTTCTCCCAAAAATTTCTCCCTACCTTTGCGCCCACAAACAACAAAATCATTTATTATGAACACAAGAAAACTTATATTACTGACTATTACTGCATTATGCATTGTTTCGTGCAAGGACGATGATGAGTACATTACCAAAAATGAATCACGAAATGCTAATTTATTGAAAAACAGTACTTATGCCACAGGGTCGGACAATTCGCTCCATTTTACCTACACCCCCGACGCCGACCGCGCTAAGGAAATTTACAACTATTTTCGCATCGACACCATTATCAACGATAATCTCTCTACTTGGGAAAAGGCATTGAAAATTTCCCAGTT
Organism: Bacteroidales bacterium; assembly: GCA_017394445.1. Lineage (GTDB taxonomy): Bacteria > Bacteroidota > Bacteroidia > Bacteroidales > UBA3824 > UBA3824. Next base: position 1,220 of record JAFPYT010000039.1, read on the forward strand.
TGTTGCCAACAATATTCCTCACCGCAATCAACAACAACAGCCCGAAAAGCGCGATGCCATTTCGCTTTGGGAGTTTGTTAAAAACGTGGAACCCGGCATTAATTGTCGTCTGCACTCGATTGTTAATTCTGAATTGCTCTTTGCCGCCGGCATTACCAATAGGTTTATCACATGCCGACCCGAAAGTTCCACCGACAACGATTGCCACGTGGTAAACATTGTTTGGATTCCCGAAATGAACAAATGGGTGATGCTCGATTCTGACCTATGCGCCTACATTACCGGCGAGGGCGACACTCCACTTTCGCTTCAAGAAATGCGCTCGGCTTTGGCTCACGGAACCAAGTTTGATATACATTTTATTAAAAGTGTTTGGTTTTCGGCAGATTATTACAAGGCATATTGGGCAAAAAATCTTTATTGGTTTTGTTCGCACGAGAAACACGGTTTTAGCGTAGAGCCTGCCTCGGTAAGTAGTGGCGACCGTTACATATTGCTGATACCCAATGAATTTGATTGTTATGATATTGGCAAAAACGATGTTGTAACTCACGATGACGAAGCATTTTGGGCAAAACCCGAATAGAGGATAAACTTGGCTGCGGCGAATTTTCTTCTCAAAATTTTATCATTATTCAAAAAATATCCTTATCTTTGGCTTTACAATAAATCGATTTTTAACCTTATAAATATTAATAAAATGGAAGAAGAAGAAAAAGACAAGGAGAGCGTAGACGGTTTGATTAAAAAACTGATTTACCAAGGCATAGGCTTCGCCGCAATGACCAAGGAGAAACTCGAAAAGGCAGTTTCGGAACTCATCAGCAGCAACAAAATATCTGCCGACGAGGGCAAAAAAATTGTTGACGATTTTTCAACCAACGTGGATTCCAAGGCAAAAGAAACCGAAAAGAAAATCCGCGACGTGGTGAGCGAAACTATCGCCAAATTCCGTCCCGCCACCAAAAGCGAGGTGGAGGAACTCAAAAAACGTATCGAAACTCTCGAAAAACTTGTTGCATCGTTAGACTAACTTATTATGATAGATAAACTTGCGTCGCTCGGAATGAAAATGCTCAACGAAGCGGGCGACAAAGTGAAGAAATCGGTAGACGACCTTGTAGAAAAACGCCGTATCTCGCGCGAGGAGGGAAACTCCATATTCGATGATTTTAAGCGTTTTACATCCGACAAGGCTAAGGATGCCGAAAAACTTATCGAGCAAATTGTTAACCGCATTATCGAGAAAATGGGTTACGAACACGCCGACGAGGTTGAAAAACTCCGCCGCAGAATTTCTATTCTCGAAAAACTTTACAAAATGAAGCAAGAAGAACGTAAAGGTCTTTAAATATGGCAATTAGGGCTTGGCGGGTGCGCAACCTCGGTCGCATTGGCAAGGTTGTGAACATATTGTTGCAAAACGGTTTTGAGGGCGTTGTTGAAACAACAGGGCTCCGACGTTTTTTGCCCAAAGACCACCGTGTAAGCGACAAAGATTCATCGTCGCTCAACCGTTGGCAGCGCATTCGCAGAGTGGTGGAAGAATTGGGACCCACAATGGTGGCGTTTGCCGACTATCTCGCCTGCCGACCTGATATTCTGCCCGAGCCGCTCATCACCGAGTTGGCCAAAATTTCGTCGTCTACCGAGCCGTTTGGCAAGGCGCAGGCTATTGCCCAGTTTGAACAGGCTACGGGAATGAAGACCAAAAACATTTTCACATATTTCGACAGCGCACCGTCGTTTGCCGAGGGCTTTGGTCGCACTTTCCGCGCAAAACTGATTTCGGGCGAAGATGTTGCTGTTAAGATACTTGTGCCTGAGGCTGTGGCTTCGGTGCAAACCGACATCACTCTTATCCGCGACATTGTTTCGCTTATCGAAAACTTTCTTGTAAACCACGGAATACCAAATCCTAAGCAGTTGGTAGACCTTTTTGAGGAGACAATTATCCCCGAACTCGACCTTCGCAACGAGGCTAATATGATAGGACGTTTTCGCAAGGCGTATAGCGGCGCGGGGCCGTTTGTTGTGCCAAAGGTATATAGCCTTTACACTACTGTATCTACCTTGGTAACAGATTATTACAACTCTATCAATGTAAATAATTCTGCCGAGTTTGCATCGTGGGGAGTGTCGCCGCGCGATACTGCCGACAAGTTTATGAAAACCTTCGTGTCGGGACTTTTAGAAACGGGAGTTTTCCACACCTCGCCGCGCTCTACTGTGGTTTCAGTACTTCCCGACGGCAAGGTTTCGTTTGCCGACTATGCCTCCACAGGTATGCTCACATCCGATCAAAGGATGCTTGTGTGCGATGCCGCCGCCGCTCTTGTGGCTCGCAATTCGCGTATTTTGTCCGAAAGTCTGCGCAAACTATCAGTTGGCGGTGAAATTGATGATTATCAATCTTTTAGAACCGAAATTCAGTATCTTGCCGACAACCTTTATTATATGGAAGAAACCTCCACCTATATGCAGGAGTTTTCGCTTGGCATAATGCGCATAGCCTACCGTCACAAACTGATGCTTCCGCGCGAAGTGGTGGCTTCGTTTACCTCGCTTGCCGCCGCCGAAAGGGTTGCCGTGTCGATTTACAGCGGTTTCAACATTGCAGGATATCTCAAACCTTTTAGCAAAAAACTCTTTTTGGAACGTCTTTCGCCCGACCGTCTCAAATCGCGGCTCAATCAAAACCTTTCGCAGGCATCTGATTTGTTGGAAACATCGCCGTTGGAACTTTCGCTCATTCTCAAAAAACTCCGCCGGGGCGAATTTACTGCCAATCACCGCATTACAGGGCTCGGATTCTTAATCAAAAAGTTCGACACCGCTGCCAACAAGTTGGTTTACGCCGTAATGATAGCCGCATTGATAGTAGGCTCGTCAATCATTGCCGTAATGGGTCAGGAAACCACATATTCGCTGTTTGGATTCCCGATAGCCGCCCTTGTAGGATATGCCGTAGCGCTGATACTCTCGCTCTCGCTCCTCTTTTACACTATTAGAAATAGATTTGGTAGTAGAGGGAATAATCCAGATGGGGAATAGACCTTATTCCCTAACTATCCAATTTTCAATATCTATGCCTTGGATATTTTTGAAGTCTTTGTAATTTTCTGTTACCATTACTAATTGGTTAACCACGGCGGTACAGCCTATAAGTAAATCAAAATCATCTTCTTGTGGAGTTCCGTTTATTCTTAGTCTGGCTTTTTCTTTTGCGTATAAATCTAAGGCATCCTTTATGGGATATATAGTTATATCCTCAAATAATTCATCTAATTTTTGGTCTTTAAATTTTGCACCATCTTTCAATTTAGCGTATTCCTCGCCATATTTTAGTTCTGCAACAGTTATTTCACTTATGGCGCAGTTTTCTAAACCAATTGCTTTAACTTTTTGGTCAACTTTAAATTTATTTCTCAAAAAGCAAACACAGACATTAGTATCTAAAAGATATTTACTCATAGCTCCCATTCTTTTTGTTTAAAACGTCTTGACTTTTTTAAATCATCCAACATTTCATCAATGGGTGGAAAATTTTCATCGCTCCACATCCCGGCATAGTAATCGGCTGAATGTTTGGGCTTTTTGGACTTGGCCTGTTGCAATAGTTGCTCGGCTACGCAGATTTTGTCCTCGTTGCTCAAAACGCTCAGCATCATTATAATGCTGTTGATTGTTAAATTCGTCTCTTTCATCACGTTCAAATTTTTGTCAAATATACTCATTTTTTCAATATTCCCAAAAACATTTTGTATCTTTGCGCTGATTTTTCCGGGATGTTTCCGGCAATTAATTTTTAATACAATGGACAATACTTCAAGTAAAATTCCAGTAACAATTCTTACAGGTTTTTTGGGCGCAGGCAAAACCACGCTCCTTAATAATATAGTGCGCAAATATAGCGATAAGCGTTTTGCGGTAATTGAAAACGAGTTTGGCGAGGTGGGTATCGACGGCGGACTTATCGTTGGCAATATCGACAATATGATTGAACTCTCTAACGGCTGTATCTGCTGCAACCTCAGCGAAGGCCTTGCTCAAACGCTCAACAACTTGCTTACTTCTAAATACACGTTTTCAAACCTTTTGATCGAAACCACCGGCATTGCCGACCCCGCAGGCGTTATCGACAATTTTGTGGGTTACGAAGAAATGCAGCGTAAGTTTGTAATCGACAGCGTAATATGCCTTGCCGATGCTATGACCTACGAAGACAGCGCCGCCGAACAACCAGAGGTGCACCGTCAACTTGCCGTTGCCGACATTATTCTTTTGAACAAAATTGAAGACGTAACTCCCGAACAGGGCGAGCGTGTTAAGAACCTTATCCGCACGGTTAATCCCACTGCGAAACTCTATTGTGTATCGCACGCCGACATATCTAACGTGGACATTATCAACACTTTTGCATATTCCGCTGCCAATGTTGAAAAACTTGTGGTAGATTTTCGCAACGCCACACCTTTAAAATTTGAGGCAATGGACGCCGATTTTGGTTCGTTTGCTCAAAACCCCGCCAAGGCAAAGGCATTCCGCCACAGCATTGTAAGCGAGGGATTTACAATAGAAGGCAGTCTCGACGAACAAAAATTTGTTTATTGGATTCAAGGCGTTTTGCAATATAATGCGTCTAACGTGTTCCGTATCAAGGGAATACTAAGCATTGCTGGCAAACCCAAACGGTTGATTTTCCAAAGCGTGCGCAACTTTTTCCTTGTGGAAGACGGCGAAGATTGGCAACCCGGCGAGCAACGTTTTACAAAACTTGTATTTATTGGTCGCAAACTCGACCGCAAGGCTATACAAAATTATCTCGAAAGTTTCAAAGTAAACTAAATAATTATGGCAGACATCGTATTTAAATCCGACAAAGAGGGTAAATTGCTTGAATTTATGTTTGAAAAACTTGCCGACCGCAGCCGTACCGACGTGCGCGAAATGCTCAAATCGGGTCGTGTTGTGGTTTCGGGCATTGGTACAACGGCTTTTGACTATGCTCTAAAACCCGGCGACGAGGTGCGTATTCTTCCTAAACAGAAACTCCCCAAGGGTAGTTTTTCAAACAAATACCTTAATATCCTCTACGAAGACAACGATGTTATTGTGGTAAACAAGCGCGAAGGTCTGCTATCTGTGGGCACCGACAAGGATAAGGAAAATACAGCCTATCACTTTATAAATCAGCACGTAAGGCGGCAGGGTAGGGGACTTCATATTTTTGTTGTCCACCGCTTAGACCGCAAAACCTCTGGCGTAATGATGTTTGCCAAAAGTCTCCGTGCCCGCGATATGCTCCGCAACGATTGGAACAATATGGTGGTAGAGCGCAGTTATTTTGCTGTGGTAGAAGGCATTCCGCCAAAGAAACGTGACACTATAAAATCGTATCTTACTGAGGATAAAATGCTTAAAATACACTCTTCGTGGATTAACAATGGTGGCGACTTTGCCGTTACCAACTACGAAGTGCTAAATTCCAACGACCAGTTTTCGCTTGTAAAACTCAACCTCGACACCGGTCGCAAAAACCAAATCCGCGTGCAAATGAGCGAGATAGGCTGTCCAGTTGCTGGCGATGCTAAGTATGGAGCCAAAACCGACCCCATCCATCGCGTCTGCCTCCACGCTGCCACCCTCGCATTCCGTCACCCTGCCACAGGCAAGATTATGAAGTTTGAAGTACCAGTTCCTGCGGGGTTTTATAAGGCGGTGAAGTAGGGGAGGATTTTTGTTAGTATAAAAATCCCACCATCCACAGTGGAATTTTGTTACCGCGTGGATTTTCAATATCATCGGCAAGAATGTAAGAATCAGATATTCCTGCTATTTGTTTGAATGTCTTTCCATTTCCACCAATCTCAAAAGTGTATTTGCCGTCAACTTTCAAATCACCTTCTTGTTTGCCGTATTCAACGGTGTGATTGACACTTAGTTGGTTAACTGCAAAACATTCGCGTGCTGTGCCTATTTTTACAGGAGATGTGGCGAGCGCATAGAGAAGATTTGGATTTTCGAGCAAAATTTTATCTGGCTTCTGCATTTTTTTTACCGAAACCAAGTCGCTAAACAACAGATTTATAAGTTTTGCGTCGTTGAGATAGTTGAGATATTCGAGCACCGTGTTGCGTTGCAGCGATGTTGATTGGGCAAGTTTTGAAATATCCACATCAAAAGGAACATTTTGAGCCAAAACGTTAATTAATGCTTTGATTTTGCGGCAATTAGATGGATTTACGTTTCGTTGTTGCGGTAGTTCCACATCAATTACATAATTTTTGGTTTGCTCTATAAGTGGGTAATAATCAATAGGATTTGATAAATAAAACGGGTAATATCCGTATTGAAGGTAGTTGTGAAAATGTTCCAACGGACGGCATTGTGAGTTTATCTCTCTTGCTATTGTCGTAGAGTTGGTTAAAATTTCTTCCAATGTGTACCACCTTAGCGTTATCCCCTTGTAAAATTGCAGATATTCACGAAACGACAGTCCTGGCATATTGTAATTGCGGCATCGACGCGATAAATCTGCATCTCCTGCAAGGAGTTTCAATAGCGACGAACCACTCATAACCACTTTTAAAGTGGGATATGTTTCGGAGATTTCTTTTATCTCGCGGCTCCAATTGTCATATTTGTGTACCTCGTCTAACACTAACAACTCTCCGCCAGTTTTGTAAAACTTATCAGCCACTTCCAAAATAGAGTGCTGACTAAAATATCCCCAATCTAACGAACAGTATAATGCCTTATCACTTTTATTTTCAAAGTTTTGCTTTATATACTGTCTCAATAGTGTAGATTTTCCAACACCTCTTGCACCTCTGATGCATAGCATCTGAGCCGACCAATTTATGCTATTGGTAAACGTACGCACAATATCCATCGACGTTGTTCTTAGCATAATATCCTGTCTGTCAAATAATACGTCCATACCTTCTAAAATTTATGCTTTTTACAAAAAGCAAAATTAATAATAATTTGCTTTCTGCAAAAAGCATTTTTGAATAAAAATTGCTTTCTGCGGAAAGCAATTTTTATTATCTCTGAATATTCGTTTTTATCTTCGTTTTCATCATTCTGCAAGGTATCTACTATGTATGCCAATACTGCGAACTTCTGCTCGCGATTCATATTTCGCATAAGTTTTAGGTATGGAGCCATAGGAGTGTTGTCAAGTTTTGTTCTTAATGCTGCTGTCAAAATGCTGTTGTTGTTTGTTTTCTCTCCGAAAATATAATCAATCTTTTTTAAAACACCTGCACTTTATTAGTCAATTCGCTGTGATTTTGTTGAAACATATTCCCCACACTTTCAGTATAAACAATCAGTACTAACATAAAATTTTTTTCACGAAACAGAAATAATTAATTATTAACATACAACTTTAATCGTACTCAGAAAAAAGCCTGGAAACTCTTTTCTCGTAGTAAGAAAAAGGTTAATGTATTCGCGGAATGCCCGAATGGGTTTCCGTGCTCTCTCATTTTAGACCACCTTGGTGTGTCTATCTGACTATTGAGAGAGCGCGGTTTCTTCCAGGCTTCCGTGAGTACGAATAGTTAGATGCACACCTTTTTTTATTGCCATACGGTACGGCGTTTCCTTCCACAATTTTTTGAAAGTGCGGTTTGTAAAATTAAACTATTGTTAAATTTTTAACTGAGCAACTATGAAACTGATAGTATTGTATGGCCCGGAGAATTCGGGAAAAACCACAACATTGAAGATGGTGTATGAAGTGTTGAAACAATTCAATTTATTTGACTCACATTTTTTTAAGTATTACAACAGGGATAGAGAACATACTGATTTTCGCGATGTTCTTGTTATTGATAAAGATAATTATCTTAACACCAAAGATATTGAAGTCAGTTATGATCAATGGGTTAATTGTAAAACGGCGAAACAAACAATACCTACCTATGCACCTGATGATATTATATTTAATGGTACTCAAAAAGATTATGATACATTTCCCGATGCTTTTTTTAATCAACCAAAAATATTGCAGCCGAATGATTTAATAAGAGTTGGAATAGTGTTAGAAGGGGATTATGGTATCCCTTCTGATAAAAAGAATCGAGACTTGTATTCTCATCTTGTTGAATTGGCTTTTTGTGATGTTATTATATGTGCTTGCTCAATATTAAAAGATGCTCTTGCACCTAAACCTCTTGATTGTGTAAATCAGTTCATCCAAAATCAAAATGCTGATTATTCTTATGTGTTAACAAAGCGAAAAAACGATCGACTGGATGATTGGGATACCGTCAAAATCCCAACAGATACAAAAGTTGCTCGTTGCATCCTTTCTCATTTAGCAAAATTTATTAAATAAAATAATGTCCTATTACTTTAATACTAACGCTATGAAACAACTTGTCCTTATATTATTTACGTTATTGACTTTTGTAAAGATAGTATTTGCCCAAGATTCCGAGCCTGACTATCTGTGTTTTGAAGTTAAGGCAGGAACTACAATTACTTTTTCTTCATATACTAAATTGGAGTATTCGTTTGATAAAAATACTTGGCACTCCCTATCTGAATCGGGAGTTACTGTTACTAATAATTGCAATGTGTATTTTCGTGGTAATAATCCTTATGGGTTTAATACAAGTTCAACTTCTTATTCAACTTCTTATACTTGTTTTTCTCTATCAAAACCTGGTAAGTGTCTGGGGAATATAATGACCATTATTGATAAAACAGGAGAAACGACGGTTATACCGAATGATTATTGTTTTCATAGATTATTTTATAATTGTCAAATTACTACTGCACCGAAATTACCAGCGACAACTTTGACGCGTTCCTGTTATAAAGGAATGTTTGAAAATTGTGCTTTATTAAAAGAACCACCAGAATTACCAGCGTTGTCAGTAGAATATTCTTCGTATTTTGAGATGTTTAAAAACTGTGTAAGTTTAACCTATGCACCAGAATTGCCAGCAACTAATTTGTCTTCCAATTGTTATCGTAGTATGTTTTATGGATGTACCAGTTTGAAAAGAGCCCCGGTAATTATAACAAATGCCAAATATGAATACCCGTATGAGGATATGTTTTCGGGATGCCGTATATTAGACAATCTAATAGTAACATTTACAGAATGGTCTCGTGGTCAATGGGGGGCTACAACAACCAATTGGCTCAAAGATGTTGCTTTAAGTGGAACTTTTATCTGCCCTAAGGATTTGTTAGCGATTAATGGTACTTCATATATTCCAGAAGGATGGACTGTGAAATATCTTGAAGACTTATTCAATATTACCATCCCTGAATCATCAAAACCATATATAACAATCATACAAACTATTGGGCTTGATGAAGAAGATGAAGTGTCTTTTTCTGTTCTTGACCGTTCATCAGAAGGTTTGATTCCTATTGTTACCGTGCAAGGTACAAATCCAATTGAAACAACCCAATCAGGTAATGATTACACTTTTACGATGCCAGCGGAAGATGTTACAATTAGCGTATCGTATATAACTAATAAATATTCTATCACTACTGATGAGTATTCTTCGGCAGTTGAAGAAGCAAGCGAAGGTGAAACGGTTGATGTAACTTTTACAAATAGAGATGGTTATAATCTTACCTCTGCTACTTATAATGGCAATCCTTTGACTATCACCAACAACAATGCATCCTTTACAATGCCTGCCGAAAATGTAACAATTGCCACTACCTACACCAAAATTGATTACACCATCACTGCCGACCAATATTCTACACCAAACAAAACCACAGCAAATTTTGGTGATGAGATAACAGTAACATTTGCAAATATAGAAGGTTATAATCTTACCTCTGCAACATACAACGGAACGGCATTGAATATCAGCAACAACACAGCCTCATTTACAATGCCTGCGGCAAATGTCACCATTGCCACCACTTACACAAAAGTTGATTATACCATCACCGCTGACCAATATTCCACACCAAACAAAACCACAGCAAATGTTGGTGATGAAATTACAGTAACTTTTGCAAATAGAGATGGTTACACCCTAGCATCAGTCACTTACAATGGCACGGCTTTGACTGTTACCAACAACACGGCAATATTTACAATGCCTGCGGCAAATGTTACCATTGCCACTACATACACTAAAATTGATTACACCATCACCGCTGACCAATATTCCACACCAAACAAAACCACAGCAAATGTTGGTGATGAAATTACAGTAACTTTTGCAAATAGAGATGGTTATAACCTAACATCTGCCACTTACAACGGCACGGCGTTAACCATCACAAACAACACGGCATCCTTTACAATGCCTGCGGCAAATGTAATAATAACAACCACTTACACTCCTATTGAATACAATATTACTGCCGGAGAGTATGTTACCGCCAATAAAGCCAAAGCCACTATCAACGACCAAGTGTCGTTTACCGTTGCAGACCGCACGGCTGATGGCTACCAATTAGATAAGGTGTTAATAAATAACACTGAAATTTCAGGGACATCGTTTAATATGGCTGATTATTTGACGGATGTAACTATTACGGCGGTTTATTCTAAAATCGGTTATACAATTACCTCCGATGTTTATTCTACGCCAAGCAAAACAAAAGCAAATGTGGGTGATGAAATAACTGTAACTTTTTCAAAAAGAGATGGTTGTAATCTAACCTCCGCAACCTATAACGGCACAGCACTAACAATTGTGGATTACAAATCGCAGTTTACTATGCCTGACGAAGATGTTGAGATAAAAACAGTTTATACTGTTGAACAACAGCAAATTACCAAGCCCGAAATTATCACCGACAACAATGTGGAAATCACTCTCCCCGAAAATCTCACAGAAAACACCGAGGTTACATTTACCGTGCAACAAAAGCCGGGTTTCACTGCGTTCGTTTACGTAAATGGCGTATTAACAAACGAATACAAGTTTGTGTTTACAGGCAAGGTGGAAATCAAAGTAGATTACAAAGAGTTGACTGTAAGTAACATATCTGCCGAAACAGAATCCTATTGCGCTGGCGATGAGATTAATCTGACGTTTGCCACCAATCCATACGCTGTGGAGTACGAACTCACATTCTCGAACGAGGCTCAAAAAGAGGGTTTTGAAAATATTGATTTTCATCCTGTTGCATCGTACGAAAAACAGCCTGCCTCATTCAAGATTCCTCAATCGGCAAAGCCGGGCAAATACCACGCTTTTATCCGTGTAAAGGATTCCAAGGATAGCCACAGCAAACAATATGCGTTTGATTTTGAGGTGCTTTACCCCACCGACATTATCGAAACCAAATACTCCGACCTTATCTGTGTTAATAATTCTAAAAACGAATATATTGGCTATCAGTGGTTTAAGGATAATAAGGAAATCAAAGGGGCTGACAAACAGTTTTACATTGACGCACCTATGCTTAATGGCAGTTACAGCGTGGCGTTGATACTCAAAAACGGTGAAAAAATCCGCACCTGCAACTACGTTGTTAGCAATCCCACACTCAAAAAGAGTTTGAAACCATCTGTGAATGTATATCCAAATCCTGCCAAATCTTCCGCGCCTGTTGTTGTAGAACTTTCGGAAATGGACGATTTGACCGATGCCTATATATTGATATATAATCAGTTGGGTGTGCAAATCGACAAAATTACCAATCTGAGTCCGCATAACACTCTCTCGCTCAAAAAAGGTTTTTACCACGGTGTGGTAATTTGCGGTAGCACCAAGTTGACTTTTAAAATCATTGTAAATGAATAACGCTATGAGAAAGATTATTATAACATTCTGTTTGTTAATGATATGTGGCGGCGTGTGGGCGCAAGTTCCCAGCAAGTCCATCAATTCGTTGTCGCTTGTTTTTGGCGGCGGATATCACACATTAGCCTATAAATTAGGTGATTATGGCAACAAGAAAGACGGTTTCGGGTTTCAGGTAAAACTCGGCTATTCGCACTTTTTTAATCCGAAAGTAGGCGTTTCCACGGGTTTGATGTTGGTAAATTTCAAATCAACAGCCACGCTCAACTATATGCAAACCATCGACAAGGCGGTTGATGAGGACAACAACCTCTACACACACCGCACATATTTCCATTCACTTGGTGAATGTCAGAAACAAAACCTATTGGTTGTTCCCGTAGAGTTCGTATACCGTCAGGCGTTCAATAGGCGAACAGAGTTGTGGCTTGGGGTGGGGTTATTTGGCGGTTTTGCCGTCAAAAATAAATTCAGTACCGACGATGGCAACCTTGAAACACGCCGCTACTACATAGAACAGAATCTCGAAGTGTATGGCGACTATCCTCAGCACCATTTGTATACCGAAAGCGGTTTTAGCGGAAAATCATCTTCAAAAGCCGTTGTGGGCGGTATTTTTGAGCCTAATCTGATTATCCGTCTTGCTCCCAATGTTGATTTGCGCTGTGGGTTGTATGTTCTCTATTCGTTTACCCAGCAAAACAAATCCACCAAAGACCCGCTCTACAATCCCGACTGTATGGCTTCCACCGCCTACGAATCCACCAAATACAACGGCGTTTTCAACTCGTCGATCTCTGGCAAAACCCACCCGATGGCTATGGGTGGATGCGTGGGGGTAGGGTATAGGTGGTAGGGTTAGGCAGGAACCTTTGCAAACCACGACGGCATCACGCCCTTGATTTTTTCTGCCACATTGGCGGGAATCTCTGTGATAAGTTCCAAACGTCCGCGGCGGCGCAGTCTGAATAGGGTTTCTAACTTTATTTCCGGGATGCCTTGCAGATGCAGTAGCACGATATTGCCTGTAACATAAACAGTTGTGGCGGCGGCAAGACCCTCTACCACCATTCCGCTTGTTTTGGAGAGTATGGTGCTTGTGAGTCCGCCCTCGATGATGTCGCCGTTGGTGAGCGAATCGGCAAACACGTCGCCCACAGCCTCTGCTCCCGCCTGCGAAAATAGTCCCGTGATAATCGAATTTGTGGCTATCCATCCGAAACACAGCGCATTAAACATAGGCGATGGCTTATATCCATAGAGTTTTGCAATCTCCACAGTCATATTCAGTTGCGCAAACAGTATCAGAAGCCCGTCTAAAAAACTGTTTCGGCTGAACACCACGCACAACGCCGCGCTCCAACTATATTTGTTGATGATTTTTTTGGCTTTCTGCGCCTTGCCGTTGTGTTGGTTGTCGGTTTTGATGTATTCTTCGATGAGGGCGGTGAGGCGTTGCTTGCGTTCTGGGTCGTTGTCGCGCTTGGTTACAAGTTCGTCGTTGATGCTGTGCCATATTCGCGACTGCCAATGCTCCTCCTTGTCCTTGTCTTCAAATTTGTGATTTTCAAGTTGTTTGTGGATTTTTTTTGCCGCCTTGTCAACGTCCACCGATTTGATGTTTTTTAATCTGCGAAACTGTATAATAGGTTGAATTACAACCACAAACACAATGTACAGCAGCAGCACCCAAAACACAATACCCAAAACAGGGTAGGGGGTTATGTCGTTGAGTATTATGCCCTTCTCTAAAAAATCGGCGGCAAAGTATACTCCCGCCAAAATCAATAATAATATAAGGTGTTTAAAAATCGGTTTCATAGTTTCAGTTATTGATTGTTTTTATGCTCTCCGCATCGGGCGACTTCATTGATTTCAGCGTTACCACGGCATCTTTAAGCAGCGATTCGTCGCGGCAGAGCGTTTCGATAACCCCTTGCATTTGCGAAAGAGATTTTTCACACTCCACAAGTTGCGGTTGCAGGTCGTCTTGGATAACGGATTTCAAAAGCGTGGTTATTATTTTTGTAACGTTGTTGTTGCCAATAAGTTTTGACAGTTCGGCGGTGTAATGTTGAAAAATCTTGTCGTAAATTCTGTTGAGATTGTATTCAATCCTTTTTTGAAATCCGAACAGATACCACGGGCGCTGAGGTTCAAACCTTCCGCCGTCAAAGTCGGCAAATGCAAAAGTGCTGTCTAACTCGCCTATCTTGTTGGCGTTGGCAGAAATCATATCGGTATTGAGCGTTATGTCATCATCTTTCAACCCCTCTGATACCACCTTCAATTCCTCTTGGGCAAGTTGGATAGCGTTTTTGCTAACATCGTTTTTGTTAACAAGATTATCTAAGTAAGCCTCTTTGAATGAATCTCTTATGTATCTTTTTGCAAACACGCCACATTCGTTCATAAATTCGGTGAGATATGTTGCCTTGGCTTTAATCTTTGTGTTGTCGTCTTCGGGTTGGATAGTGATTTTGCCGCTGTATTTTTCCGACGATTTTATATAGTCAAATTCTTTAAAGAGGTTTTCTTTAATCTCTTTGATAAGATTCTCGCTTACAGCAAATTGCATAGGGCGGAATTGATAATTCTCGTATGCACGTTTAATCTTGGATATCTTGCGCTTCAACGATTTTTCATCATCCGAAAGTTCTGATAATCTTGATTTTATCTCCCCAATTTGTTTTTCGGTGTCGGTGATGGTGTTAGATAGAGTGTTTCGCAACACGTCGGCGCAATGGGCTAAGTGTCTGTAACCGCCATTGTTGGCAATGTCGGTAATCAGATTGTCTTCCATTTCGGTGAAGTGCGAATCTTTCAACAACTCTGATTTATTGGTTTTTAGGTCGTCGTCGCTACCGAGAATTGCATCGTAAGCCATTCCAAGGTTTACGCGATAGGGCTTAATTTCGGCGTTATCCTTGTCGAGACATTGTTTAAAAGCCTTAATACCATCGCGAGTTTGGTTTTGCTGTTCCTTGTCGGTAACTGATTCGTGCTGCCAATATTTTACGTTCATCACATTTTGCACAAGGCTGTAAGTACTTTCGTCGCGGGTTAACCCAATGTATTTTAAGTACTTGCCTGCTTCTTTGTTGATAGGCGCAACGCTACTCTGCACAAAAAGCAAGAGGTCGCACTCGTCGAAAAACGCTTTGTACTTTTCGTTGTCGCGGCTCTGAACGCTGTTGGTAGAATCCAATCCTGGCATATCCAACAATATGCAATCGTTGGCAAAGAAACGGCTTTCGTTGTTTTGTGGAACCTCAACAATCACCAAAAGCGGCTCGGCATTGAGGCAGTTGTCAGATTCTTCTACCTTGCTGCACAGTATTTTGCGCAGATAGTTATCGTTGAGTTCGTATTTGATAGGAATTTTTGAAAACTCTTTCAACCCGCGCAAACTATCGGTAAGTTGCTGCATAGCAGTTTTTTCGTCCATACCGTCGGGCTTGTAGTATACCTTGATACATCCCTCTGGTTCGGTTTCCGACATTTTGATAACGGCAGGTCGCAACGTAGTATCCACACCAAAACCCACAAGACTTGCCTTTCGGGTACGGGCAAGAAGGTCGATGAGGGTTGATTTGCCGGCCTTCAACATTCCTGTAACTATTATAAAATGTTTTTCGCCATAAAATTGGTTAACAGCCCTTTCTATCTGTTTCTTACCCTCGGTCCAAACCTTTATATTATCGTCTGATACGCCTTTTAGTGCCTCCGAAACGGTTGTAATCTCTTGCAAAAATGCTTCAAGACTTTCTATTTTTTTGCCTTGCATAGTGTTTTTGTTTAATATCTTTGGCAAGTTAAGGATAATTTGCGAAAAAAACAAAGGCAAAATAAATGAATTTTACCAGTATAATTTTACTAACTTACCATCTTGACATTCTCGGCGCAAAATAAATTCACAGTTTGTTTGCTCGTTACCGTTAAGTATCCACGTATCCTTAACATCTAACACACCCTTGTGTACTCGCTTAAAATGCACTGTATCAGCACTTCCATCTGCAAAGTTGATTATAAAATCATCGTCGTAGTTATCAGCACCATCCAACTCTCCAAAACAAAAGTATGGCTTATCAATAGCCGAACTATCTACGTACAATCCTTTAAAGTGTGGCATATAGTCTTTTGAAAGCGACCGTTCCACCTTGTAAGTTTTGCCTTGGTAGGTTAGTGTAGTTGTGTGTATAATATCGTTGTAATTATCTGCCACATAATTAGTTTTTAATCCGTATTCAACCACAAAAAACTTTAGTTCAATAGGATTCCAATCCACGATAAGATCATCATCTTCTTCATTCTTGTTGCACGAAGAGAAAATAAGCAGCGAGGCAGCAATAGCCGCCATTAAAGTTTTGATTTTCATTTTATTATAATTTTTGGTTCTTAAAAAATAGTCTACAAATATAAGCCATTTATAATCTATTTCCAAATTTTTTTCTTTTTAATTTTTTTAAAATCATATCATATTTTCTTATAATACATAATTTTTTTATTATTAGAACTCTAATTCACAATTCTTTTTATTTTAGTAATAAAATAAGTAATTAAATATTATTAATTATAAGCTAATCTATTATCAATTTTTATATATTCTACGATTTGTAAAAAATTTATCATTTTTTTTGAAAATATTTGCTAAAAAATTTGGATAATTGAAAAACACGATGTATCTTTGCATCGTCATTAAAAAAACAACAGATAGTTTATAGTTTTAAGAGAATTGAGACGATAATGACACCTTTTATTATATAATGACAGTTTAATAATACAGTTCACAAAAATGGAGTGCCGACGCGATGTCACCACTCCGTTTTTTTATGTGCGTGTTATTATATTTGACTTTGTAATTGATTAGTATTCAGTGGATTAACAATTTATAACAATTTACTTTAAAAATTTTGCTTAAAACTTATCCGTAATTTAAAAAAACGTTCTTACATTTGCGGTATATAACAGAATTGTATTTTTTAAACAAAATAAAACATTTTAAGTATGTATCTATTAGGTTTTGACATAGGCAGTTCGTCAGTAAAAGTATCGCTGATAGAGGCCAACAGCGGAAAGTGCGAAGGATCGGCATTCCACCCAAAACAAGAAATGAAAATCACCGCTATAAAAGCAGGTTGGGCAGAGCAAGAACCTACTCTTTGGTGGGAAAATCTTAAACTCGCGCTTGCTGAGGTGATGCGTATGTCGTGCGTTAATCCTTCGGAAATTGACGCTATCGGTATTTCTTATCAAATGCACGGATTGGTGGCTGTGGATAAAGATCAGAATCCTCTCCGTCCTGCTATCATTTGGTGCGACAGCCGTGCCGCTGGTATCGGTGCCACCGCACTCAACGAAATTGGTAAAGACAAGTGCCTTGGTAGCCTTCTCAACTCTCCGGGCAACTTCACCGCGTCGAAACTCAAATGGGTAAAAGACAATGAACCTGAACTTTACAGCAAAATTTACAAAATAATGCTCCCTGGCGACTATATCGCTATGAAACTAACCGGTAAAATTCAAACCACTGTTGGAGGTTTGTCTGAAGGTATGTTTTGGGACTTTAAAAACAATTGCGTAGCACAGTTCTTGCTCGATTATTACGGCTTTTCAAAAGACCTTATCCCTGAGATTGTGCCCACATTCTCGGTTCAGGGCGAACTTACCGAAAAGGCTGCCAAAGAACTTGGCTTGGTTAAAGGCATCAAAGTGGCTTACCGTGGTGGCGACCAACCCAACAACGCTCTATCGCTCAACGTGCTCAACCCCGGCGAAATTGCTGCAACAGGTGGTACTTCGGGCGTAGTTTACGGTGTTAGCGAGCAGGTTAAATACGATCCTCAGTCGCGTGTCAACACTTTTGCACACGTTAACCATACTGCCGAAAAGAACCGTCTCGGTATTCTCCTCTGCATCAATGGTACAGGTATTCTCAACTCTTGGCTCAACAAGCAGGTTGGAGCTGGTATGACAAGTTACTCTGCAATGGACACTATCGCAGCTGGAATTCCTATTGGTAGCGAGGGTCTTAGCATTATGCCTTTTGGCAACGGTGCTGAGCGCGTGCTCGAAAATCAGAATCCGGGTGCCGCTGTAATGAACCTCAATTTCAACATTCACAAAGCAGCACACCTCTACCGCGCTGGTCAGGAAGGTATCGCATTCTCGTTTAAATACGGAATGGACATTATGAAAACCATCGGCATCGACACCAAGGTGATTCGTGCAGGCAAGGCCAATATGTTCTACTCTCCTGTATTCCGCAACACTTTGGCAACCACCACAGGTGCAGCAATCGAACTTTTCAACACCGACGGTTCAATAGGCGCAGCACGTGGCGCAGGTATTGGCGCAGGTCTTTACGCTTCGCCCGAAGAGGCTTTCAGCAACCTCAAGAAGGTAGAAGTTACCGAACCTGATGTTAAAAACCAAGCCGCTTACGACGATGCTTATCAGGCTTGGAAAGAAAAACTTACCAAAATTCTTTAAATCGAAAATTCAATATTTTATTAACACTATTAATATTCAACAAAATGGCAAAAGAATATTTCGCTGGAATCGGCAAAATCAAATTCGAAGGCAAAGACTCGAAAAATCCTATGGCTTTCCACTATTACGATCCTGAAAAAGTAATAATGGGCAAAAAAATGAAAGACTGGTTGCGTTTTGCAATGGCATGGTGGCACACTCTCTGTGCTGAAGGCGCTGATCAGTTTGGTGGCGGCACAAAAAAATTCCCTTGGAACGAGGGCAAAAACGCCGTTGAAATTGCTAAACAGAAAGCCGACGCTGGTTTCGAAATCATGACCAAACTCGGTATTCCTTTCTACTGCTTCCACGATGTTGACCTCGTTTCTGAAGGCGCTTCTATCGAAGAGTACGAATCGAATCTCAAAGCAATTGTTGCTTACCTCAAAGAAAAACAGAAAGAAACTGGCATAAAACTCCTTTGGAGCACTGCTAACGTTTTCGGCAACGCTCGTTATATGAACGGTGCTTCTACAAACCCCGACTTCGACGTTGTAGCACGCGCTATCGTTCAAATCAAGAACGCTATCGATGCTGGTATCGAACTTGGCGCTTCTAACTACGTATTCTGGGGCGGTCGCGAAGGTTACATGAGCCTTCTCAACACCGATCAGAAACGTGAAAAAGAGCACATGGCTCGTATGCTTACTATGGCTCGCGACTACGCTCGTTCTAAAGGTTTCAAAGGCACATTCCTTATCGAACCCAAACCCATGGAGCCTTCTAAACATCAATACGATGTTGATACCGAAACAGTTATCGGATTCCTCAAAGCTCACGGTCTCGACAAAGACTTCAAAGTAAACATCGAGGTTAACCACGCTACTCTCGCTGGTCACACATTCGAACACGAACTCGCAGTTGCAGTTGACAACGGCATGCTCGGCTCTATCGACGCTAACCGTGGTGACTATCAAAACGGTTGGGATACCGACCAATTCCCCATCGACCAGTACGAACTCGTTCAGGCTTGGATGGAAATCATCCGTGGCGGCGGTCTCGGCAACGGCGGTACAAACTTCGACGCTAAAACTCGTCGTAACTCTACCGACCTCGAAGACATCTTCATCGCTCACATCGCAGGTATGGACGCTATGGCTCGTGCTCTCGAAAACGCTGCAAAACTTCTCGAAGAATCTCCTTACAAGAAGATGAAAGCAGAACGTTACGCTTCGTTCGACAAAGGTATGGGCAAAGACTTCGAAGACGGCAAACTCACCCTCGAGCAGGTTTACGAGTACGGCAAGAAGAATGGCGAACCCAAACAAACTTCGGGCAAACAAGAACTTTACGAAGCTATCGTAGCAATGTACGCATAGTTTTGTAAAACAACTATTTTATAACACAGCCGCAGTGCTTTTTGCATTGCGGCTTGTTTTTTTATATAAGGTGATGCATTGGGTTAATTCACGAAAACTGCAAGATTGTCGTTTTCTTCCTCGGCAGAGGTAATTACATTAATGATTTGCTCATCGTAATCGTTGATAGCGTTTATAATGTTTACCGCTGTAGGTTCGGCAATATCAGTAAGACATTCAAACAGAGCGTCAAGATTTTTCCCATAATAGTCGGGAAATTCAAATTTCTCTGCCAAATACTTGTGCATCTCCTCTTTATTAGAGATGTTTTCAAAATCGAGAGTAATTTTTTTCATGTCAGTATAGTTTTTCAAAAGAGTTGTAATGGTCGTTGGTGTAATATATAAGGCCGTCGTTGCTAAATACAATCCGTTTGGCATTGCGCCTGCCGCCACCGTAGTCGATGTCGCACTCATAATATTGTCGTCCCTTCTGTTTGGGCAGCAGACCCTCAAAATTGCCAAATTTATCGCCTCCGATGCTTTTTCCAGGAGCCACCTTGTGCAGATTGCCCTTTTGACTAACCCATCCAAGGCTTTGCGCCTCCTTTTTGGTGATATAGTTTTTGGGCAGATGGCTGTAGGTGTGGATATATAGAGCCACATTGTCCTTGTCGGTATAACAACCATCAGCGTTAATTGATTGCGTAATTGTTTCAACTGCCTTTGTGTTGGTAGAAGAATTGGTTTTGTCACCACACGAAACCACTACAACAGCCAACAAAATCCATAATAAATATATTAGTTTCTTCGTCATTTTGTATTTTTTCTCCAAAGATACGACTTTTTTTGACACGTGTATTTTATTTGTGCACAATTTCTGTTGATTTTTTATTTCCGTAACATTCTCACTTACAGTTTATCAAAAAAAAGTGCGTAAAACACGTAAAAAAACAGCAAAAAAGTTGCTAAAAAATTTGGAGGGAGTTAAAAAACGTCTTACCTTTGCACCCGCAAAAACAAAGAACGACGCACGTTGAAACAAAGGTTAGAAAGTGAAAAAAAAACTTGAAACCTTAACAAAAACTAAACATAAAAAGTTTGGAGGAAAAGAGAAACCTGCCTAACTTTGCAGCGCGAAAAA
>JAFPYT010000040.1 GCA_017394445.1 Bacteroidales bacterium
CGTTATTCTAATTATTCTAATTATCCTACTTTCCCCCATTCCCCCCACCGTCTGTAAGACGGTATTTCTGTAACTATGGACATCCCGATGTCCATAGACAAAAAAAGCGGGAACTAATGTCCCGCTTCAAAAAAAACTAACTATTAACTAATCTACTACCTCTAAACAATCTCTGTGCAAATGTACGGTGTATTTTTGAATATGTTGCAATTTTTTTGAAAGTTTTTTCAAAAAAAATTACTTTTGATTGATAAGCAACACGTTACAAAGGCAAAAAAATTACTTTTTTGCGCGGTAAAATTCGTTGCAAACGATGGCTGTAGCCGATGAAACGTTAAGACTTTCGGGAGCAGTGGCAGAATCGCAGCCGCAAGGTATAGCAATCCGTCGGGAAATAGTAGCCGAAACCTCGTCGGAAATACCGTGACCCTCGTTGCCCATTACAATAATGCCTCCGTGAGATATATCGGCATTGTAAATATTTTCGCCATCCATAAAAGTGCCAAACACGTCGATACCATTGTTGCGAGCCTCTAAAAGAGTTTCGGGCAAGTTGCAATAGTCAACACGGATTCTAAAAGCCGAACCCATAGCAGCCTGAATCACCTTAGGGTTAAACATATCGGCAGAGTCGCTCGAAGCCAGCACGGTGTTGATACCATACCAGTTGGCAATACGGAGAATAGTGCCGAGGTTGCCAGGGTCGCGCACACCGTCTAAAGCAAGATATGTAACACCTTTTTTCAAGTCGGGCTTGTTGGGATGTTTGGGCATATAAACCTCAGCCACCACGCTGCAGGCAGTAGTCATGGCAGATAGCTTACGGATTTCTACAGCGTTGACAGCCGTAATAATAGTATTGCTAAATTTTTCGGCATTAGATAAAATCCACTCTGGCACAGCGAAAATCTCCTTGATGCGCATATCTGAGCGCAAGAGTTCGAGTACCACCTTGGTGCCTTCTGCCACAAAAGTGCCGCTCTCTTGACGGTATTTTTTTATTTGCAGAGAATTAATCTGCTTTATTCTATTTTTACTTAGCATATTTAATAAATTTGCACTGTCGTTTAACAAGCATTAAATTGCCTAAATGAATACTATCAAATATATTGCCAACATATCAATTGTAGCCGCGCTAACTATGGTTGGATGCAGCCCCAAGAAGTATTTTACCGAAGACGAAACCCTTCTGGTGCAAACAACTGTAGAATGTGACGCCAAACAAATAGATGTGGACGAAACCGAAGAATACATCCGTCAAAAACCTGTACGCAGTTTGCTTGGATTTGCCATCTATTCGCGCATTTACAACCTTGTGGACCCGCAAAAAAACGAAATCCGCAAGGCAAAGATACAAAAAGAACTCGATGAAACAAATAATAATCGAAGAATTAAACACGAAGATAAAATTTCTGCACTAAAAACACGTGCACGCGGATGCAGTATCAAGGCTGCAAGATATTACCGCGAAGGCGATTCGTCTAAGGCCCTCAAGTACGAAGAAAAAAGCACTAAGTATCTCGACAAATCAAAAGAGCTGCGCAACAAAGGCTTTTCGGAAAAAACCAAGAAATTCAACCTGCCAATATTTATACAAAACATTGGCGAAGAACCCGTAAAATACAATCAGCTGCTTACACAGAAATCGGCAGAACAGATACGGCTGTATATGTGCAACAAGGGCTATTACGATGCCAAAGTAACATTCAGCGAAACCACCAAGCGGCGCAACACCAGCGTGGTGTATAAAATAAACGCCGGCACACCCATCACCATCAGCAACATAACTTACAACATCAACGAAGACACACTTCGCTATTATGTACTCTCCGACACATTAAACCGAAAGTTTACAATAGGCGACAACCTTGATGCCGACGTGCTACGCAGCGAACAAGAGCGCATTACCGCCCACCTCAAAAACAATGGCTACTATCAGTTTGCCAAAAACTACATATCATACCAGATCGACACTATAGGCCGTGGTCATCAAGCCGACCTCATCATCAGTATCGACCCCATAATACTCGACAACGGACTCACCATCGACCATCGTCGCCAATACATATCGCAAGTGGCAGTGTTTCCAAACCACAACGGCAAACAAGCCCTCACCGAAGGCGATGATTATTACAACGATACCGACACCACAGTATACAATTTTGATGGCAACCCAATATTATTTGTAAGTCATGGCGGCAAAGATGTGCGTCCCGACGTGGTGGCAAACGAAGTGTTTGTGCGTCCTACAAGCCTTTTTAGGCAAAACGACGTTACCAACACATACCGCCACCTTTCGGCATTCAATATGTACAAGCTTGTAAACATAGAGTTTACTCCCGCCTCCAGCCGCGATTCTATCAACTGCAACATCTATCTAACGCACAATATGCTGCAAGCCTACATTTTTGAGATAGGCGGCACCAACTCGTCGGGAAACATAGGTGCGGCATCGAGCCTTACATATCAGCACAAAAACATTTTTCACGGCGCAGAAACATTTGATATGAAACTTTCGGTAGCACTCGAAAGTCAAAACAACCTTGGAGCCGAACAGCTTAAACTCCACCTCAATACACAAGAATACGGATTAGAAGCAAGGCTATACTTTCCACGTCTGCTGTATTTTGGATTCTTGCGCGACTTTTTTCGCGACAACACCCCGCGCACATATTTTTCGGTAGGATTAAATTACCGTTCGCGTCCCGACTATACCCGCTCAATGATTACCGCCAACCTCTATTATCAATGGCAAGTGGGTAAATACTATTCGCACACGTTTACGCCATTGCGATTGAGTTCGATACACATTTCTAAAACCGACAGCACATTTATGCGTTGGCTCGAAAAGCTTTACATCAAAGACTCTTATCAAGACCACTTTATCCTTGGCAGCACCTACAGCATCACATTCAACAATCAGCCGAGCGGTAAAAGAAACTACAACTACATAAAACTCAACATATCGTGGGCGGGCAACATTCTGCAACTTATCAATAACAGCCGCCACAGCACCAAAAACGACCTTGGGGCTTACACTGTGCCGGTATTCAACACCATGTATGCACAATTTATAAAAACCGACCTTGATTTCCGCCACTTTATAAAAACCTCGGAAACCACCACAATGGCGTTGCGAGGATTTCTCGGCATAGGTCTCCCCTACGGCAACAGCAATTCGATGCCATTTACCGAACAATATTTTTCGGGCGGAGCCAACAGTATAAGAGCGTGGCAGATACGAAGCGTAGGACCAGGCAGTTACGCGGTAAAGCAAGATGCCGAAACCGAAATGCAAAAACAGTTTCCGAATATGACCTCCGACATGAAACTTGAAGGCAATTTAGAATACCGGTTTAAAATGTTCTGGGTGATAGAAGGCGCATGGTTTGTAGACGCAGGCAACATCTGGAGCATCAATGCCGACGACCACCGTACAGGAGGCGACTTTGATTTCAAACGTTTTTACAAAGAGATAGCCGTGGGCACGGGACTTGGCATTCGACTTGATTTTGATTTCTTCATCTTCCGCACCGACTTTGGACTCAAGCTCCACGACCCTGCCCTACCCGAAGGCTGCCGATGGATAATGAAAGACGACCGCAGCTTTATGTTTCGCAAACGCAACTGGGCATTCTGTCTCGGTATCGGTTATCCGTTCTGATGGTGCCAGCCCCATCAGCCTCGCACACATACGTGTACGGGGTTATAGAAATGCCGTCTTCCAGACGGGGGGAGGATAGTAAAAAAGTTTGGATATAGTTATAATATTAGTAATTTTGCAATCAATAAAAGATTATATATGGACGTAAAACCCAAGAAAAACCTCGGTCAGCATTTTTTGACCGATTTGAATATAGCCAAACGCATTGCCGACAGCATCGACTACACACACCAAGAAGAATCGAAGCCGGTATGCTTAGAGATAGGTCCTGGCATGGGCGTGCTGACACAATTTTTGTCAAACCGCAATGATATCGACCTGAGTGTAATAGAGATAGACCGCGAAAGTGTGGAATATCTTGTTACACATTTTCCTCAACTATATCAGCAAGAAAAAATTATAGGCGGCGATTTTCTCAAAGCCAATCTTAATGAATTATTACCCAAAGGTTTTCCAATAATCTGCGGTAACTTTCCTTACAACATATCGAGCCAAATCTTCTTTAAGATACTCGACCACAAAGACGAAGTAAGGCAAGTGGTATGCATGCTTCAGCGCGAAGTAGCCGAGCGTATAGCCAACGAACCCGGCACTAAGGAATACGGCATTTTGAGCGTGTTTCTACAAGCATATTACGACATAGAATACCTATTTGGAGTAGACCGAAGCAAATTCAATCCTCCGCCCAAGGTACAGAGCGCGGTAATACGCCTTAAACGCAACGGTCGCCAAAGTTTACCCTGCAACGAAGCCCTATTCCGCCGCATAGTAAAAGAATCGTTTGGCATGCGCCGCAAAATGATACGCAACTCATTATCGCAACATCTCAACGGCAGTGCCGCACAAGAGCGTTTTCTTACCCTGCGTCCCGAACAACTATCGGTAGACGATTTTGTAGAATTGACAAACTCAATATCGTAAATATTTTCAATCTTTGCTTTTATTATTTAATTAATAAACGTATATTTGCAGATTGAAAATATAGGCACTAACGCAGCCCACAAATTTATAATTACAAAATGGCAAAAAAGAATACAGAGATAACAAGCAGCGTACTCGCCGAAATAGCAGTTGCTGCCATCAAGGAGAAGAAAGGAGAAAAAATTGTAAAATTAGATATGCGAAACACCGCTGGTAGTATCTGCGACTACTTTATTGTATGCGAGGCAGATAACCCACGTCAGGTGCTTGCCATAGCCGACGAAGTGGACGATTACGTTCGCGAAAATGCCGGCGAAAAACCTGTGCACATACAAGGTCGCGAAAATGCACAATGGATTCTCATCGACTATATAAACGTGGTAGTACACGTATTTTTGAGCGAGGCACGCGATTTTTACCGTCTCGAAAGTTTGTGGGCAGATTGTCCGAGAACTGATTATGACAATGCATAATTCAATTCACAATGCATAGTTCATAATTCATAATGCATAATTAAAACGTAATTCATAATTCATAAATACATTAATGGACGAAAAAAAGACACCAGTTCCGCCGCCGTTTAAGCCGAACAACAAAAACAATTTCAACGGAAAGAACAATACAATATTTTGGATATTTGCCATAGCCACATTATGTATAATAATGTTCCAATTTTATAATCCTGCAGGTTCGCCGCAGAATATTTATTGGGAAGATGTGGAAACTATGCTTAAGAATCAGGATATCAAGCGTATTGTGGTAGTCAACAAAGAAAAAGCACACCTTATATTAAAAGAAGACCGCTACAATACCGACAAATACAAATATTTACGCGAAAAAAAGATACCCCTCAACGGTCCGCACTTCTATTATCAAATATCTTCGCCCGAAGAGTTTATGAGCCGATTAGAAAAAGCTCAAAAAGACCTTCCCGAAGATGAGCGCATATTATTTGAAAGCGAAAGCCGTCCCGACTATATTGGCGACATAATTGGTTGGGTATTACCGCTTTTGATAATTGTGGGCATTTGGATATTCATGTTCCGCAAAATAGGCGGAGGCGCAGGAGGAGGCATTTTCAGCATGGGCAAGAGCCGCGCAAAAATGTTCGACAAAGGCGAAACAATGTCGAAAATAACATTTGCCGACGTAGCCGGACTAAAAGAAGCCAAAACCGAAGTAACTGAGATTGTAGACTTTTTGAAAAATCCTCAAAAATATACACGCTTAGGCGGAAAAATTCCCAAGGGTGCATTGCTCGTAGGCCCTCCCGGTACTGGCAAAACATTATTAGCCAAAGCCGTAGCAGGCGAAGCCGACGTTCCATTCTTCTCAATGTCGGGTAGCGACTTTGTAGAGATGTTTGTGGGCGTGGGAGCATCACGAGTAAGAGACCTTTTTGCACAGGC
>JAFPYT010000041.1 GCA_017394445.1 Bacteroidales bacterium
TCCAAGTTTAATATTTCGGAGTATTTTCGCGAAATGAAACAATCGCTAAGTATCAATAAGCCTGATAATGTGGATCTTATCTGCGAAATTCCTTACTACAACTGCGAAATTGTATACGACAAAGAACGACTTTCGCAAATGGTTACCAATTTGGTTAACAATGCATTTAAATTTACGCCAAAGGGTCGCGTGGTAATGGGTTTCAAAGTTGAGAAAAAAGGCATCGTGCTTTACGTTTCTGATACTGGCATAGGCATAGCCCGCGAAAACCAACAGCGTATATTTCAACGATTTGAAAAAGTTGACCCCTTTGTGCAGGGAGCAGGATTGGGATTGGCTGTGTGCAAGGCAATAGCCGAAAAATCTAACGGAAGCATAGAAGTACAGTCTGAACTCGGTAGCGGCACAATGTTCAACGTGCATATTCCCTGCGAAGTAACATTCTCAAAAGACAAAACCGTGGAGGAGATTCCCGAACAGATTCCCGAAACCATGGGCAATCTGAGCGTTACACTAAAAATACTTTACGCCGAAGACAATGAAAGCAACTCAATGCTTGTTAAGCACATACTTAGCGATTATCAGATTGTACACGTTGAAAACGGCAAAAAAGCAGTGGAAGCTATGCGCAACGATTGGTTCGACCTTGTGCTGATGGATATCAAAATGCCAGAGATGGACGGTCTTGAAGCTGCTGCAGCCATACGTCAGTTCGACAAGGCAACACCAATTATCGCACTTTCGGCATACGCCTACGACAGCGACAAGCAAAAAGCAATAGCCGCAGGATGTAACGATTTTATCACCAAGCCATTCTCTAAAACAAAACTCTTTGTGGCTATCGAAAAACTTATGTAACTAAATTATAATCAACAATATGGAACACAATGCAGAACTCATTGAAAAAGCAGCAGAACTAATAAAAAGCTCAAAATACGCCATTGGATTTACCGGAGCAGGCGTGTCTGTTGAGAGCGGAATACCACCATTCCGAGGCGAAAACGGACTATGGAACACCACCGACCCCTCGCTTTTGTCGCTGAGCCGCTTTTACCGCGACCCCGCCAAGGCATGGAAAGATATTAAAAAGATTTTCTACGATTTTTTTGGTCAAGCAAAACCAAACGCCGCACATAAAGCATTGGCACAACTTGAACAAAAAGGAATAATAAAAGGTGTAATCACCCAAAATATCGACAATCTGCACCAAGAGGCAGGAAGCACCAATGTAATTGAGTTTCATGGCACTTGTAGCAATATGGTGTGTATCAAATGTGGCAAAAAATACCGAAGCAAAGATGTTGACCTCAATAGCCTCCCTCCCACTTGCAACTGTGGTGGAGTGCTCAAACCAGATTTTGTGTTTTTTGAAGAAGGTATACCCGAAGATGCGATGAACGAATCGCAAAAAATGATGCAGAAAACCGACCTAATAATAATAATAGGCACTACCGGAGAGGTAATGCCCGCAGCCTATCTGCCTCATACCGCGCACCGCAACGGGGCAAAAATCATAGAGATAAATCCCCACCCGTCTACCTTTACTAACTCAATCACAGATATTTATCTGCCAATGAAGGCGGGCGAGGCTATGACCGCGATAATGAAGAATTTTTAATATTGGTCGTCGTAATATCCGCCGCCGTTGCCGCCTCCATAGTTCTCTTCGTCGAGATATTTATCGAGGCTGATGTCGTCGTCGTATTCGTTGGGGAGGAAATTATCTTGGAAATCGGCAAAATCGTCGTCGTAGAAATCGTCATCCTCGTCCTCTTGCTCGTCTTCATCCTCGTCTACAGCAGCACGCGACTTACGACCACGCTTTCCGGCAGATTTTTTTGACTTTTTGGGAGCATCCTCGTCCTCGTCGTCGATAAAGTTGCCATCCTCATCGAGCATACCATCAAGGTCGCCTACAAACTTATCGATGTCGATATCAAGGTCATCGTCGTCGAAATCTTTGTCAAAATCGTCGTCGTATTTGTCGTTGGTGTAGTCGTCGTCGTAATCGTTGGCATACTCATCATCGTCATCATCGTCGTACGATTTCTTTTTGCAAGAATATGCAGGCTGGCCGCAAGGTTCGCCAAACGCTACCGGGTTATTAGACACACCACAGTCGGCGTAGAAATAATTGTTAAGCATAATTTTATTGGCTTTAAAATATATTTGTTCAATTGGTTACATAGGAAGTAAAGTCAATAGACTATTTTTTCACGCCCACAAGCACGCCAAGGCAACCTTCGAGTTTAAACGAAGAACCAGCGTCAAAAGGCACAATCTTGATCTTAACTTTGAGGTTCATATTGTGGTCGGGCTTAAACTCATAAAAGTTTAAACCATTGAGTGGCAGCATAGTACCATCGTCAAGGGTAACAAACTTGTCGTCGGTGCCTTTACCAAAATTTTTAAAGAGTTCAGTCTTGCCCTCAGTAACGGTTATCTCCTTGAAAAACATATCCATACCGCATACGTCAAGTTTGTAACTCTTGCCCGCAACAAAAGCAAAATTGGCAGTAACCACCTCGCCTTCGCTAACAATATACGATTGAATATTTCCGTCAAGGATATAAGGTTCGAGTTCGCTCTCCGAAATCGACTCGATATACTCGCCACATTGCGCCGATACATTGGCACACCACAGCAAGAAAGTCATTATCAATATCGCTAATCTCTTCATTTTAAGTATGTTATTACTTTATACTAATTCAACTAATCTATTCATTATCTATTTCACAAATACACCGAAATGTATATTGTTTTCTTCACAAAAACGCATTCTACACAAAAACGTTTCAGAAACCGACGGTTTTAACATTAATTTTGTGTGGATTTTTCGTCGATATCCAAAAACAAAAATAACGCTTTTTTAGAAAAAAAGCAAGATTATAATTATTTTATGAGTGTTTTTTTCGAGAAATTATGTAGCTTTGCACTGTTATAAGTAATTATAAAAAAACCTACGATGAACAACGCAGAAAAAAAACTGTTTCTATCGAAACTTAAAACCGAAACTGATGAGCAACTTTTAAAGACTCTCGACTTTTTTAGGAACAACGGCGACACCGAAGTATTGCCCGACGTACTAAGACTTTTAGAATCAGAACGTTCGCAGATTATTACCGACTGCGTACTAAGTCTCGTAGGCGACCTCAAAAACCAAACAGCATCCGACATTGCATTCGACTATATGAGCCAAACTAACAATCGCACGGCTCAAAAACAGATGATTACAGCATTGTGGCAATCGGAAGCTGATTTTTCGCACAAGGCAGACGAAATTACACGGATTTTTACCCAATCAGACGATTTTGAAACTGCCTTTGAGATACTCACCCTATTAGAAAACAACGCCTGCAATATCAACAAGGATACAGCCGAAAACCTGCTTTCAACCATTTCGGAGCAGAGCAAAACCGCCAAGAGTGAGTTTCAAGGCATATACGATGCCGCCAAGCAACACCTTTATAATATAATATCGGGCAACGCCGATGATTAATCGGCGTTTTTTTCTTCGTCGGTCCACTCGCTATACGGGTGCTTTGAGAGGCTTGCATTGATATATTTGCTGTCGCCCGTTACCTCGCGACCAAGAAACGGCGGCTTGTCGAATTGTTGGTTCTCAAACGAAAGTTCCACTTCGGCAAGTTGCAACCCTTCGTTTTGACCGTAAAACTCGTCGATTTCTATTGTTTGATTCTTGTAGTATACAATGTAACGTGTTTTTTCGATAAGCGTGGGTTCGCAAATGCGGAGCAGTTCGTTTACCTCACTTGCGGGAATAGGATATTCCCACTCGTTGCGCGTTACCGAAGTATCTGATATAGTGCTTTTTACAGTAATAAATCCACGGTCGCCTTTAAGACGGACGCGAACAGATTTTTCGGGATTAGAAAAAATATAGCCCTGCACAATGTAGGTGCTGCTGGTGGCGAGATGCTTGTATTCGCCGTTTACAATGTATTTGCGTTCTATTTCGTAAGCCATTTTTATAATTATTTGTAACGCAAATTACAAAAATTTTTTGCTAAAAGCAAATATTTTGGGCGATTTTTTGCAGAAAACAAATAATATTAGTAACTTTGGCTTACATTTTAAATTGCAGATATGAGTATTACAATAGCAATAAGCAACCACAAGGGAGGCGTAGGCAAGACCACCTCCACAGTAAATATAGGAGCGGGACTCGCTATGGCAGGCAAAAAAGTGCTGCTAATAGACATGGACCCTCAGGCAAACCTTACGCAAAGTTACGGCATAACCAAATCAGAAGTATCTATCTACGAAGTACTTACTGGAGAAGCCGAGCCTATTCCCGTTACTGTTTTTGAAAATTTGGACGTGCTGCCATCCACGCTCGACCTTTCGGGAGCAGAGATGGAGCTGAGCAACGAAGCAGGTCGCGAATATATACTCCGCGAAGCTATCGCGTCGATTTCCTCAAAATACGACTATGTGTTAATTGACTGTCCGCCGTCGTTGGGATTATTGACAATCAACGCCTTAACCGCTGCCGACGAAGTTTATATTCCATTGCAGGCGCATTACCTTGCCATCAAGGGTTTAACCAAAATTGTAGAGGTGATAGGCAAAGTTCAAAAACGGCTCAACAAAAACGTGCAGATTACCGGTGTGTTTGTTACTCAGTTCGACAAACGCAAAGTGCTTCACCGCGACGTTGTGGAAACCATCTACACATATTTTCAAGAAAAACTTTTCGACACACGCATACGCGACAATATCGCACTCGCCGAAGCTCCGAGCCAAGGTCTTGATATTTTCCGTTACGACCCCGAATGTAAAGGCGCAGAAGACTATCGCTCACTGTGTCAAGAGATTATAAACCGTCACTCTCAACAATAACAACTAAACGATATGGCCAAATTAAAGAAAAATTTTAAAGGCGGATTAGACAGCCTTATAGAATCATCGCTCGGCATCACCAAAGAGGATGTGGAGCGCAGCCGTATGGAAAAAGAAGAGGCTAAAGCGTCTACAGAGTCGGGCGAAGCCACAGTTGTTGTTGATACTAAGGAGATTGAATATCTTAAATCGAAAATTGCCGACCTCAAAAGCGAACTTTACCTTTGGCGAACAGGCAAAATCAATCCTGAATCATTTGCAGATACCCTAAAAAATCATGGTCTTGCCTACAACGACAAGACCAATGAAATTACTGAATTATAACTAATATTTTTTTCGGCGCGAAAATTAATTTTCACATTCCTATCCCATTGCGGGTTCGTCGGAATTTTCGTCGTAAAATTCGTCGAAATCTTCACCATCGTTTACCGCAAAGGCATCTTCGGCGTGCTGTTCGCCAGTGTATATTCCCTCTTCGGTATCTTCTGAAACTACCTCGGTAAGCGCAGGATCGGGCTCAACATTGAGTTTCACCACTTGCGGCTCTTGTTTTGGCTGCGGATTCAACGGATTGCCGTCACCATCAATAGCATCGGTAGATTCGGTGGTTGTAGTGGTGGTAGTAGTGGTTGTGGTAGTTGTAGTGGTAATAGTAACGGTTTGAGGTTCAGAATCTTCTTCTTCATCCTCAAAATCAAGCGGCACGGCAGCACCAATTGCAGTGTCCTCTTCGGCGAGTTCCACATCATCGGGGTGAACCGTAGAATCTTCGGAAGCGGCATTGTCGGCACTTTCATCATCGTAGAAACGAGCAAGAATTTCCTCGTCAACATCAGATTCTGGCTCAACAGGAGTAGTATCCTCAGAATCAGATTCATCTATTTCATCCTCAGGGGCATCGTCAATAACTACCTCAGGGTCGTTGATATCAATAACAACAGGAGGCTCAGGTTCTTCCTCAATTTGATTTTCTGGATCGCTAGCGTCATCAGGCGAAACATCGCTACCAGGACCGTCGGCAAGTGTAGGATCGGGCTCGTTATCAGTGTCAGCTGTAATTTCTTCTGCTGGGATAACCACCTTTAATTCAACCTGTTCGCGGTCATCTTCTTTCTTTTCCTCCTCAGCGGGTTCGGTAGTTTTAAGAGTAAAGGTATCGCCGTTTTCGTAAACTATCTGAGAGGTGGATTCTGTATCAGAAGAAACCACAGTAACAGAATCATCATTAGCTTCAGAAGACGACTCAGTGGTGTTAACCACCAACTTTTTCTCTAAATGAGAATTAGAGTTTTCTTCCACATCGCGAGCAATAATCTCATCATCGGTAGGACCTTCCACAACAATATCTTTATCCTTATCGTCAACCAAAACAGTTACTTGGTCAACATTGTCGTAGGGCGAAACTTCAACTTTTACCTGTTCAATATCAGCGGTTGCTAACTTCTGATCAGGAATATCAATTTCGATAATCTTTTCTTGCACAAAATCATCGGCAAACATCTCAAACTCAGATGCTAAACACCACATTCTGAACCATATACGCAGAATGATAAAGAGTTGTTGAATAAAAAACATTGCTATAATGCCAAATGTAGTGGCCATGCCAATCTTGTCGAAAGTGAGCTTATATAATATAAGTGTGAGAATCGGCACTACCAACAGCAAGAAATATAGAAAATAAGTGCGAACAAAGTGGTTGAAAACAAAGCAAGTAGCCTTCCAAATGGCCTTAATTACACGGAACGAGCGAACCATCTCCATATAGAATTTGGCATAGTCGGAAATCATCATCAACAGCACTGCCACACAGAAAAATATAAAGGCTGTGATTCCGTAAGCCCAAAACAAGCGAGTTTCTGAAATAACCTCTATATTACTGAAAATCAGATAAGCAAGACCAAATAAAAGCACAAACGCAACCAACTGCAATGCAATCATAATAACATCGCAAAGCAAGAAACGGAAAAAGTTGACACCAGCACCAGCAAAAAATGTGGACACTTTAAAGTCCTCGATATTGTAAGTGCGTATAATTCCGCCTGTTAAAAACACCTTTACACCCCAAAAAATCAGAGTTATCCACAAAAGTTGGTAAAGCATTGGCGAAATATCCCAATAGTTGAAATTAATCAACTCTGTTATTGTGGTGTAGTTCAACGCCTTAGTAAGCGTTTCGCCCGACATATTGCCCGATAATGCCGATTTTAACGAAAACAAAAACGGCACAGCACACGAAAGCGCGAGCAAAAGTGTTACAGCGTAAATCAAAAATATTACCTTGGGGTTGCGAAGCGATGTCTTAAAACCTCGTGTATATGCTTTTAAAATATTCATTATAGATTGATAATTAAGGTTTTACTAAGCAAAAAATGCGATTGATTGAAAGAGGTTCTCTAACCAAAACAGGAATTTTACAGTATATTTCCAAGCCGGAGAAGAGACACTTTCGATTGAATATGAATTATTTACAAAATTGATGTCGCAGTAGTTCTTGTTTTCAGGGTCGATCTGCGCCGAAACCACTTTTTGCGACGAAGCGATGGCAAATTCCTTGCAACGTCCGCGACCATCCCATTTAAAGGTTTGAGTATCACCATTTTCGAATGTTACCAACACCTCAACAGGCATTACCATTGTGCCCATACGCTGCACAAATACAGATGAGCGATATTGGCGGGTTTCTTCGGAATCGTTTTTGAAAATCTTGCCAAAACCATCGTCGAAAAATCCCTTGATGCCCGAAAGCAGCGATTCGTTTTTGATAGAAGTTACCTTATAATCGCACACCTCGTCGGTGGTGAGCATCGAATTGAAAAACCATGTATAACCTTTTTGCACGTCAGGATCGGCGCTTGTAGCTGCCGCCTTGTTGATACAATTTACAAAATCTCCAGTGCAGGGATGTTTAAATTTCCAACGACTATAATAATCTCTTATTGCCTGGTAATAAAGGTCTTCGCCCATCATTCCTTTTACAGATTTTAGCATTACCATAGGTTTGGAATATGCCATAAGCGAATAGGTGTGAGTGGGATATTTCCACGAATAGTTGTCGATAGTGGCAATTGCGGGGTTGGGCCACTGAGTATAGTTGCTGCGGTAATATTCTGATACGCCCACAGGTAGTCCAAATGCGTTTACCATCGAACCATCGCCATAATATTTGTCCATAATTTCCGACTCGAAAAACGCTGCCATTCCTTCGTCTAACCAAGCCTCTTCAAATTCGTTGGTGGCAACAACCGATTGAAAATAATTGTGCGCAAACTCGTGAACTACAGCTTGTTCTGAAATTCTGATATTCGACGGCAGATGACGAACCGTTGCTGTGGTAAAAAACATCGGATATTCCATTGCTCCGGCACGTTCGGCAGCATAAAAAGGCATATCAACCACAGTGATAGACGGATAAGCATATTCGCCAACCTTCTCCTCCATAAATTCCATAGCGTTTTTGAGAGCCGCAATATAACGCTCGGCCTCTCCACCATGCTCTGGCATATATAAAAGGCGTATGCCCTTGCCTTTCCAAGTGTCGTTCATTATCATAAAGCGAGGCGAAGCAGCCCACGCAAAATCTATAACACTATCGGCATGAAACACATAAGTGCGGTTGCCATCCACATCGGTAGACTCTTTGAGAAGAATTCCCGTTGCGCCTACACGGTATTTTTCAGGAACTGTTATGCTAACGTCGTAAGTACCAAAATCGGCGTAAAATTCTGAGTTATAATGATATTGATGACAGTTCCAACCACTGGTCTTACGTCCGCGCATACCGGCAGGCTCGTAAACTCCGATTTTTGGAAACCACTGACCCACCATATAAAAATCGCCACGCTCATAGCCCGTACGTGCCACAATACGAGGAAGTTTAGAGAGGAAAGTGATATTGAGAGTTATCTCCTTACCGGGAAGGATTGGTTCGGAAAGTTTCACCATCATAACGGTTTGGTCGGCGGAGTTGCGGTCGTCGGGCTGTACATAATGCAAATCTTGCAAAAGAGGTTCGCCGTCGGATGTTACCATACGCTGAATGTCGATATAGCCCCAATCGCTACTCGGAACGGTATCGGTAAAAGGGATATTACGCTCGACGAAATAGGTAGATTGCGAATTTTTAAACGCATTAAGATATGTGTGGAACATAAGTTCGTTGACGGTGTCGTTGGTATTGTTTCGCCAAACGAGGGTTTCGGTGGCAGTAATCACCTTGGCATCCACGTCGAGTTTTGCTGTAATATCGTAACTCTGCGCCTGAACTCCCGCCGTCATCAGCATAAGTGCTGAAATGATTATATTTTTTTTCATCGTGTTATAATGTCCTTTTTATATTTTACCAATACATTATGTAAAAACAACTTAGCAAACGCATTATCCAAGACGATTTAACTAAGTCAAATGTAAAATTAACAATATTTTTTGAAACAGCGGTAACAATTTTGTAAAAAAAATTTGCCGAAATGAAAAAAAATCAAACTACATCTGATAAGAGAGCAGAAGACCAAATTGTGTTTTTGAATACACATTGTTAATCAACGGCTTGGCATACATACAACCTATCGAAACATTGTTAGACAATCGGATGAAATTAACATCAAACAACAATTTAAAGCCAGCTGACGCAAAATTGTAGCGATAACCAAATATCAAAGGAGCAGCTGCGTCGGCTATGATAGACCCTCGAACACGTTTGCACCAAACAATCGCAGGGATTCCGAAATCAGGATAACCCAATGGAAAAGAGTATTCGCCTGATACTTTGGCACATTCGTGAAAACGCACAGAAGAATAACCTCGAACATCAAAATCGGGGTCGGCAAATAAATAAATGTGGTTGGGGTCATAATCCTTAACCTGACGCATATACCCGGCATCTATAGACAGAGAATTTTGCCTAAACAATCCCGGTATTGTTACACTTGCCAAAACATTTAATTTCTGAGCTTTACGATGATAATTATAAGTTTTAGAAGCACCTGCTTTAAACGAGAATGCCAATGGTGAGCGATAATCCCTATAAGCCTTTGCGCGAGATAACGAGTAACTTAGCCCAACATAAAACACATTAAAACTACCATTCCCCAAATCAGCATAACTTTCTGTAAATTTGTCACTTATCTGATAACGGCTAAACTGAGAAGAAAGATTAA
>JAFPYT010000042.1 GCA_017394445.1 Bacteroidales bacterium
ACACAAAGGACGTGCTCAAACAGGCTCTGCTTGCATTCGACGGCACGCTCATAGTTGTTAGCCACGACCGCGATTTCTTAGACGGACTTGTAACCAAGGTGTATGAATTTGGACATCAAAAGGTAAAAGAGCACCTCTGCGGCATCAACGAGTTCCTCGAAACCAAGAAAATGGAGCATTTGCAAGATATTGAGAGGAAGGGGAAATAATCCCTACTCCTTCACCTTAAAATACTCCAACAATCCTAATAGTTTTTCAGCTTGAACAGAGAGGTTGTGGCTGTTGGCGGAGATTTCTTCGCTGAGTGAGGCAAACTGCTGTGTGGATGTGTTGAATCGCTGTACGGCTGAGTTGATTTGTACGCTGCTCTGAGCCTGCTCGCTACATTGCGCGGCTATCTCTTGCACAAGCGACGATGTGCGCTCTATTTCGGGAAGCACCGTGGCAAACACTTTACCCGTTTCAGAAGCCATATTCACGCCGTTTTTGCTCACAGAATCAATCTCCTTGGCGGCAATGGCGCATTTTTCGGCAAGTTTGCGCACCTCGGCAGCCACCACGGCAAAACCTTTTCCGTGTTCGCCAGCGCGGGCTGCCTCCACTGCGGCATTGAGAGCAAGAATGTTGGTTTGAAAAGCAATCTCGTCTACAACCGAAATTTTGGCAGCAATATCATTCATTGCCTCAACAGTTTTTGTGGCTGCCTTGCTGCAACTCTGAATGGCTGTGCTGTTGCTCATTGCAATCTTTTCGGTTTCGCGGGCGTTGTCGCTGTTGCGCTGAATCGACGAAGCCATCTCCTGAATCGACGACGACACCTCCTCGGCACTCGCAGCCTGGTCGTTGGCGTTTTCGTTCATTGTGTTGCTGGTGTTGTTCATCTCGTGGCTTGCATTGGTAATATTCCGCGCCTCCTCGGTAATGTTGTCCACAATGTTGCGGAGGTTATCGGCAAGCCTGCCCATAGCGTTTTGCAGTTGTCCGATTTCATCTGTACTTTGGTCGCGTTTAAACTCAACGGTAAGGTCGCCATCCGAGAGACGCACGGCCCGCATAAGGCTGCGGTTGAGGGGATGGGTCATATGCTTGCGGGTCTTATATGCGATATAGATAATTATCAGAGCCACAGCAAACAACGCCAAAATCAGTTGAATACGTGTAGAATTAAGTGCTCCGTTGATATCGTTCGACACCGACGACACTTTTGTAGCAAGTTTTTGTTTGAGCAGTGCGCTCTCTTGTTGCAATTCGGCGCTAATTTTTTCGCTTTCGGTAAAAGAATCGCCCATTTGTTGGTAAAAACCCACAAAGTTGTTGGCAAGTTTCATATACTCATTGCGGATAGTACCTAACTTTCTGATAATCTGACGGCTTTCTGCATCGGTAATTCCATTGGTAACCTCTTTGATGGCGTTTTCGATGTTGGTGGTGATTCGCGATCTTCCCTCCTCGGTTTTGAGTGCGTTGGCAGATACCGACGAACGTATTGTGTTGATAAATACGTCGAGTTTCAATGTCCAATCGTGAGCAGCAATGGCAGCCAGCTTGTTGTTTGAGCTAACAAATTTTTTAACATTATTGTCTTGAATATCGCGCAATGCAATGAGTTGGTTCATAAGTTGGTCTCTAAAACCATACATTTCTTGAAAAGTATTTTCGCGACGGTCGCGAGTATCCCAAATAGACTTAGAGAGTTCGTAGCAGCGGTCGAAAAGCGAAACTGTCTTAGTGTAAGAATCATAGATATCATCGCGCATACCCGTTTTAGCAAAAAGGACACCAAGAGTGTCGAGACTCTGCTGAGCCTCCGACATAAACCTCATTCCCTCAAACTTTCGCTGTTCGTTGTTGGTTTGCACAAACACTTGAAGCGAATTAGTGGCAACGTTCAAATCGGTTTCGATATGGTCGGCGTGGTCGAGCATAGCAAGATATTCGCTGCTCAAACGCTCCGACTCTTGATAGATATTGGCTATTCGTATAAACAATATTGCCGACACTATTACAAAAGGCAGTATCACACTTGTGTAACCCAACACAAGTTTTTGCTTAACAGAAAGATTCTTGATGAAACTCATAAATAGTCACTTAGTTATTCTATTGCACTTATACAAAAAAAGCACCAAAAAAGTTTGCGGGAAATTACGTTTTTATCAAAAAATCATATTGAATACGGTTAAAAAAATTAACAAAAAAAGTGTATGTTATGTATATTTATATTATTTTTGCAAACAAAACTACATTAGCAAAGCAAACGTTATTTTTTGTAACAAATTTAATCGGAAAAACAATGAGTAATTCTGCTACTCCTAAATATATTCTATCTGGATTATATATTGTAACTATATTCGTTATCAGTATTTTGGCTTTCAAAATGTTTGTCTGCTCGGTAGATGACGATGGCGACGGACTTTACCGAAACGAGATGGCTACCAAATATAATGTCTATTGCCCTATTTTGCCCGACACGCTTGATTTCTGCGGCGAAAATGTGCCTATGGAAAATTTCGACGTGCGCGAATCGCTCGAAAAGGAGATTCTGAAAACAATGTACTGGCATTCTGAGACATTCCTATACCTTAAACGTGCCAACCGCTATTTCCCCGCAATGCGCAAGATACTCAAAGAGCAGGGCGTTCCCGAAGATTTTCTCTATCTCTGCGTGGTGGAGAGCGGTATGGACAATGTGGTGTCGCCGATGAAGGCTGTGGGTTTTTGGCAGATTCTTGAATCCACCGGCAAGGAGTGCGGATTGGAAATCAACGAAGAGGTGGACGAGCGTTACGATTTTGAAAAATCTACCTACGCCGCTTGCTACTTCTTAAAACAGGCTTACGCTAAATTTGGTTCGTGGACAATGGCTGCGGCTTCGTACAACTGCGGACAATACGGACTTCAGAGGTTAGTTAACCGTCAGGGCGAAAACAATTATTACAACCTCAAGCACAATAGCGAAACAGGACGTTATGTCTACCGCATTCTTGCATACAAAATGTTGCTGTCGCGTCCTGCCGATTTTGGTTTCTGCTATCGTCAAAAAGACCTTTACAAACCTATCGAAACCAACACTGTGGCTGTGGACAGCGCAATTACCGATATGTACACTTTTGCCAAAAATTACACCGTCAATTATAAGATTTTTAAGCTATTGAACCCCTGGCTCAGAGACACAAAACTTACCAACAAAGATCAAAAGACATATTATATAAAGGTGTTGGCGGATGGCGCACGCAAAGAAAAAAAGAAATAAAACCCGTCGTAATCGCGGATTCTTCTTTTACCTGATACGCATAATGTTATGTATATCAGTTGCGTTACTTGTGTGGCCTATTTATTTTGTGGTGCTCTACAAGTTTGTGCCGGTTTATTACACACCGCTGATGCTTCAACGCCAAATCGAAAGCATTGGTATGGATAATAAGCCATCGGTGCAAAAAGAGTGGATATCTTACAAAGATATTTCGCCGGCATTAACAAGGGCGGTGATTTCGTCGGAAGACAACCTTTTTCAAAAGCACAACGGATTTAGTTTCGACAATATTCAAAAAGCCTGGGACGATATTCAAAGCGGCAAGCGTTTCCGTGGCGGAAGCACCATCAGTCAGCAGACTGCCAAGAATGTTTTTCTTTTTCCTGTAAAATCGTATGTAAGAAAAGCATACGAGGCTTACCTCACAGTGTTGATAGAATGGATTTGGGGCAAACGCCGCATTATGGAGGTCTACCTCAACGTAATAGAGATGGGCGACGGAATTTATGGCGCGGAGGCTGCTGCCAAAAAGTTTTTTAACCGTAGGGCAAAGCAGCTCAACGACCAGCAGTGCGCCCTTATAGCCGCCTGCTTGCCCAATCCGCTGATTTACAAAGTGGGGCAACCATCTAAATATATACAAAAGCGACAGGCTAAAATCCTGTCGCTAATGCCCAAGATGGGAAAAATTGAATTATAATTTTTAGTTTAGAAACCTATTTGAAACCCTGCAAAAGCAGCCACATCGTCGCTCTGCGGATTATATCCAAACACGGCATACACCGGCAGCGAAAAATGTTCGGTGATTTTGATGTCGTGCGATGCTTTTACACCAACGTTAACCACATTAGCACCGTGTTCGCCAGAGCAATCGCCATACCAAGTGGTTTTGCTGAATGTGGCTCCCACAAACGGACGAAAGTCGATTTCTTTTACCGTGGCGGTGTATCCCACCTCAAAGTAAGTGGAATAGGCGTTTTTCATAGCGTCGTCGGGGTCTTCTTCCCAGTCGCGCTTGTCGGCACCGTAAAAGAGGATGTTAAACGAAGCGTCTAACCCAAACTCGCTTTCCCAGTCGGTAGAAAATTCGAGAGTGTGTCCCGTTTCGTGGGCGTGATACTCGCTGAATTTTGGCATCATCGACGATGGCACGCCGTAGTCAGATATCGTATAATAATCTGTTACGGTAAATGTTACCTGTCCGGCTGTTACCGATGTGTACATATCCAACTCTTTGTACTCTCCGTCAAACGATGTGCAGTTCCAAAAACCGAGCGAAAAAGGACCTGCGTTGAAGTCGAAATAGGGCTGAAAAGTAGCTCCTTCGGCAATGGTTAACCCGCGCCAAACATAACCGCTGGCAATGTCGGTGCCGCCATTAAACGAAATCACCGGCTCTGTGGCAAATTCAAATTCGTCGTCATCGTCTTGTGCGTAAGCTCCTAAGGCAAGAGCAATTGCGAATGTTAGTGCTAATAGTTTTTTCATCTTATCAAGTATTAATTGTTATTTCTTAATCGGGAACTTATAAGCCAAGAAACCCATAATAGCCGCAATAGCAGCCGGGAACAGCGAGAATAAGCACCAAATCATAGTGTTAACCGATTCGGCATTGGTGATAGTTACCACGGTTTTGGCAATCTCTTTTCCGGTGGCGGGGTCAACCTCTACCACTGTGTTGGAAACCAATCCGGCAGCACCCAAGAGCAATGCAATGAGCGAACCCGATATTGCGCCGCCAAATTTCTGAGCCATTGTGCCCGACGAGAAAATCAAGCCGGTAGACGATGTTCCGTTTTTTTCGGTGGCGTAATCGGCAACGTCGGCATACATCGACCAAAGAAGCGGCGAATAAAGTCCCACGCCAACAGATGTAAGTATCACCACCACCACCATCAGCCACATATAGCTGCGGTCCATAGGTATAAAGAAGAAAATCACCGAGCAAACCAGGCAAATCAACGATGCATATACAAACGCCATACGCTTGGAGCCCACTTTTTGGGTAAACTTGGGCGAAACGCCGCCGAAAATCATACATGTTACCTCGCCGATAGCCATAAACACGGTGTAGTTGATGATTAATCCCCAAAGGTTGATGTCGCCCTGATTCTGTCCGTCGAGGCAGTAGGTGAGCATATAGCCTGCCACAGCGTAACGGAATCCGTTGAAAAAGTTGGTGCAGATACCAATAGAAGTAAGGTAGATCCACGGTTTGTTTTTCACGAGGTCGGCAAACTGCTTAAACGAGAATTTTTCGGCGCGGACGGGTTTGAGGCGTTCTTTGGTCATAAGTCCGCAGGCAAGAGTCATCAAAGCTGCAATACCTCCAAACACAGCTCCGATTACAGCGTACTGGTGCTGCTCAGTACCGCCAATGGCCTTTTGAATATAGGGGAACGAAAGCAGGGTGACAAATCCCATAGCGTAGGCACCCACCATACGGAACGATGAAAACTGGTTTTTCTCATTGTCGTCGCTTGTCATAACGCCGAGGAGCGAACCGTAAGGAACGTTAACGGCAGTGTAAACCGCCATCATTAATAAATATAAAGTGTAAGCGTAAACGCGTTTGCCAGCCTCGCCAAAGTCGGGAGTGTAGAGCAGGAGCGCGAAAATCAGTCCGAAAGGAATAGCGCCGATAATAAGCCACGGACGGTAAGTGCCCCAGCGCGACTGCGTCCTGTCGGCAAGACTGCCCATAATCGGGTCGGTAAACACGTCGAAGAGCCTTGCCAACAGCATAAGGGCGCCGGCATCGGCAAACGAAAGTCCGAAAATGTTAGTAAAGAACAGCGGGAACGCTATCGACATAATTTTCCACGATACGCCGCCTGCGGCAGCATCGCCGAGCGCATATCCTATTTTTTCTTTTAATGAAGCCATAATAAGTTATAAAATTAGTAATCGAGGTAAATAAGTTTTTCACGATTCAAATATAAGGAATAATTGTAAATATGTAATAACAGAAGAGAAAAAAAACTGGGATTAATGCACGGCACTTTCATTTAAAAAAAATATCACCGAATAAAACAAATTAAACAAACTGTTTTACAATAAATTACATTAACAAATACCGCAAGCGGTGGCGAATATACCAAATACGCACAAATTCGTTTAATTCGTAAAATTAGAATTCAACTTGTTGAATTTTAATTTATTAGTAGTGATTGAATATTTGTTTCATTTGTTAAATTCGGTGTT
This sequence comes from Bacteroidales bacterium, assembly GCA_017394445.1. Lineage (GTDB taxonomy): Bacteria > Bacteroidota > Bacteroidia > Bacteroidales > UBA3824 > UBA3824. The sequence continues at coordinate 6,455 of JAFPYT010000042.1, forward strand.
AAATAAAAGTGCCGTGGGGATAATGTGGGGAAAAAAAATGGCGACATTGATTGCCGCCACCTTATTATAAAACTTCACTGTTATATGGGGAACATTTATTAAGCTGATGGTGTAGAATTAGGCATAGGCTCGTTGTTTTTGCGGGCAACAGAGAGACGGTTCATCTCGTTGACAATAATCGCCAACTTTCTAACGAACATTTTGCCAAAGATGGCAAGATTGTTTTGGGTGGCAACCTCGTCGTTGATGTAGTTTTTAAAACTTGAATATGCAGTCACAAACTCGTTGCAAGCCTGCTGGAACACCTGGCGTTCTTTGCCCGCCTTGTATTCGGCACGCTCGGTGAGGGCGTTGAGCAGGGTGGCCTGAGCCGCATCGAGCTCTTCCAACACGTCGGTAAGATCGAGCAGTTTGAGGTCGGTCTTTGTAAATTGGTTGAGGTCGTTGACAAGGACTTGTGTAAGACCCTGGCGAGCCTTTTGGTTGGTGCAGTCGCTCTTGCGTTTCTTGTCGGTAAGCATATTGTCGGCACGCTCAGCCACAGCCACAATTTCGGGCTTGTTGGTGCGTTTCAATCCCGCCTTGATTTTAAAGCATACCACATCGTAGAGGTTCATATTCAAAGTGTCGGCAGCAGCCACCACATCGTTTAAGAAAGCAGGAGAATAGTTTGCTCCAATCTTCAATTTCTCAAAACTAACTTTGATTTTGCTAAAACGTTTCAGAAAAGCGGAATCTTCGGTATCAATATCGCTTTCTAATGCTACTATACTGCCTACAAAGTTGAGAAGCTCAACTTTTCTTACGTAGTTAAACGCAGGTCCGGTAAGAATTTTTGCCATACTGTTTTATAGTTTAAGTTTAATTGTGTGTTTTTCGTTGCCAAATGTAAGGTATATTTTATTAATATGCAAATTTTAATGTAATTTTTTTAATAAAATAATAATTTTTTTTAAAAACAGCCTTCAATCTGTTAAGAAAACCCGAGTTGAGCGTTGAAAACACCAATATTTTTTTACCGAAAGGCGGAGATAAAAACCCCAACACCTATCTAACCAGCAAAATCGGTGTAGTTTTAAATCCTCAACACCAATCTAACAAACAAAATCGGTGTAGTTTTAAATTAAAAGTGGTTTTCGGTTTAAAAAGAAAGCACTTGACAACAAAAAGTAGCCCTTTATTCTAAAAAAAATGATACTACAAAATATTCAATTCGCATTTTCTTTATAAAAAAATGGCACTTCAATTTTTTTTCTACCCCTTTCTACACAAATAACAGCCAATTAAAAATTTAAACTACCCCTTTCTACACAAATAGATAGCAAAAATTTTTTTCAACTCAACCCTTCTTTCTTGCAAGATAGGTGTTGCGAACTTTAGTGTAATTAAATATTATTATATATATAATAATTAATTATAATTCAAGTGCTTTAATTTTAATTTGATAGATGATTTGATTTTAGATGAGGTTATATTTATATAAATAGATATATACAGATATAAGGATAATATAAACATAAAATAATTAAATAATTTAAAAACTAAATGATATATTTTTTGTACATTTGAAAAACCTTTTTTATCTTTGCGTATCAAAATCTTAAATATGCATTGAAACAAACAAAACAGTTGTAACTATGCCCAAATACATCAATCCTGTTACCGACTTCGGATTCAAACGAATTTTCAAAGACGAAGAGATAACGCGCGGGTTTCTCAATGCCCTGCTGCAAAAGTACGACCCCGCCACACATATCAAGAGCGTAACTATCACAGATGGCGAGCTCGATGAGGCGAGCAAGGCAATACGCCGCGTGGTTTACGATGTACATTGCACCACCGACACCGGCGAGGAGTTTGTGATAGAGATGCAGAACGAGGCTCAGGAGTTTTTTCAAGAGAGGATAGTATACTACCTTGCACGCTCGGCATCGCGTCAGCAAAACAAAGGCGTTATCAAGCACATCGACGAGAATGGCAAGCCAAAAGAGACTAAATGGAACTACAACCTCAAAAGGATTTACGGCGTGTTCTTTATGAATTTCAAAGACTTGAACCACCCACAGCCACTGTCGCACTTTGCATTGTTAGAAACCGAGAAACATTATCAGGATACAGACGTATTTCAATATTGGAAGATACAGATGCCGCTCTACCGCGAAATAACAGAATCAGACTGCAAGGACGACATCGACAAATGGATATATAACCTATCAAATATGGACACTATGGAAACAGCATTACCATTTACCAACGAATTGCCGCTATTTATGCGGCTTGAAAAAATAGCAGAATATTCTAATATGTCTGCCAAACAGCAGATGCAGTACGATGATAGTTACAATAACTACCTTGCCTATATGGGCGCACAGGAGTACAAAATGAACGAGGGAATTAGAATTGGCGAAGCCAAAGGTCGTGCTGAGGGTGCACAATCCAACGCCATTGCAACCGCCCGCAAAATGAAATCCAAGGGTTATTCTCTTGACGAAATCGCCGAACTCACAGGATTACCACTCACCCAAATCCAATCCCTCTAACCGCTATTACCGAACGCTCTAACTTTTCGTCTCCACACGTATTGCTTTTCTGAATTACAATATCTATCTTTACGCCGCAAAAAAAGCGAAATTCAGATGAAGATAGCAATTATTGATTACAAAGCGGGTAATATCAAATCGGTGGAGGCGGCTCTAAAGCGTTTTGGCTGCGACACCTCCCTCACCAAAGACCCGCAGATTATTACCTCCGCCGACAAGGTGGTTTTCCCAGGAGTGGGACACGCAGGTGCTGCTCTCGAAGCTCTCCGCGCAGCCGGTTTAGACACCCTAATTCCAGCATTGAAACAGCCCGTGCTCGGTATCTGCCTCGGTATGCAGATGATGTGCCGGCACAGCGAAGAGGGCGACACTCCCTGCCTTGGTATTTTTGACGCCGAAGTGGTAAAATTCCGCCCCGACAATGGCGAAAAGATACCCCACATGGGTTGGAACCAGATTACAGCATTAAAATCTCCGCTGTTTAAAGGAATACCCGAAGGCAGCTTTATGTATTTTGTGCACAGCTATATGGTGCCGGTGTTTGAGCATACCGCAGCCAAATGTGGTTATGCGCAGGATTTTTCGGCTGCCATTGCCCACGACAATTTTTACGGCTGCCAGTTTCACCCCGAAAAAAGCGGAAATATCGGATTACAAATTCTTGAAAACTTTATTAAGCTATGATTATAATACCAGCAATCGACATTATTGGCGGACACTGCGTAAGACTTCAGCAAGGCGTGTTCGACAACCTTAAAAAATACGACGACGACCCCGTAAAAGTGGCTGAGCAATACCGCGAGGCAGGACTAACGCACCTCCATCTTGTTGACCTCGACGGCGCTCGCGTTGGCACGCTGCAAAACACCGACGTGCTCAACAATATTGCCAACAAAACCGACCTTAAAATCGACTGCGGCGGCGGTATCAAAACCATCGGCGATGTGGAGATGCTTTTCTCGCTGGGCGCATACGCGGTTAACCTCGGCAGCGTGGCAGTAAAAAATCCCGCTATTATGACCAAGTGTCTCGAAAAATACGGCCCTGAAAAAATCATACTCAGTGCCGATGTCAATGGCGACACCGTGCGTATCCACGGTTGGCAAGACGATGCCGGTATCACTATCAACGAATTGATTGATAAATTTCTACCAGCAGGACTTTCGCGTGTGTGCGTTACGGCTATCAAATGCGACGGAATGCTCAACGGTCCCGACCTTGTGCTCTACAAACGCCTCAAAGAGAAATATCCCTCGCTCAAAATCACTGCCAGCGGCGGCGTGTCGGGCATCAGCGACCTTGAACGCCTTGTTGAAACCGGCTGCGACTCGGCTATCGTGGGCAAGGCCATTTACGAAAAACGCGTTACTTTAGAAGAATTAGCAAAAATCTCGAAACAATGTTAGCAAAAAGAATAATAGCCTGCCTCGATGTCAAAGACGGTCAGACTGTAAAGGGTGTAAGTTTTGAAAACCTCCGCTATGCCGGCGACCCTGTGGAGCTCGGACGCGCATATTCCGACCAAGGTATCGACGAACTTGTCTACCTTGACATCACCGCCACCAACGAAGGCCGCAAACAGATATACTCGCTTGTGGAGAGCGTGGCGCAAAACCTCAATATCCCGTTCACCATCGGCGGAGGCATCACCTCGGTAGAGGATGCCGAAAACCTTCTGATCCACGGTGCCGACAAGATTTCGGTCAACAGCGCGGCTGTACGCAATCCGCAGTTGGTCAGCGACCTTGCAAAAAAATTCGGAAGTCAGTTTGTGGTGGTTGCCATCGATGCCAAAACCATCGGCAACCAATGGAAAGTTCACACCCACGGCGGCAAACGTCCCACCGAATTGGAGCTCTTTTCGTGGGCAAAGGAGATGGAGCTCCGTGGCGCGGGCGAGATACTCTTCACCTCGATGGATCACGATGGACACCAAACCGGATTCGCCAACGAAGCCCTCTGCCGGATGTCGGAGATGCTATCAATCCCCGTAATAGCCTCGGGCGGAGCCGGCGAGATGGAGCATTTCCGCGACGTATTCAACAAAGGCAAAGCCGACGCCGCCCTCGCCGCCAGCATATTCCATTTTGGAAAAATAAAGATACCCGATTTGAAAGGGTATTTAAAAGAAGAGGGGATTAATGTGAGAATATAAAGATGAAACTAAAACTGCTACTGTCCATTGCAACGCTCTGTGTGGCATGCCACAATGCCGACAACAAATACGAAATCGACATACATTGTCCCGATTGCGTAGGAGCAAATGTATCGCTGTGGCATTATCAAGACAAAGAGCTTTGCAATGCCAGTGAAGCTGTGTTTGAGCACGGTCACGCAGTTTTTAATGGCAATGTGAGCGAACCGCAATTAATGTATCTATTTGTGGAGGGGGCTCGAGATTATTTGCCGGTGTTTGTTGAAAACTCTGATATTGATATTGATTATGTATATGCCCGCCCGTCGCGAAGTGTGGTAACGGGGTCGGTTTGTCACAAAAAGTTCAGCGATTTTTTGCAATCTTATTCTGCCTACAGCGACAAAGGCACGGGAATTGATAAAATGATAGAAAACGCCGAAGAAAACGCCGACACACTTATGCTTCAACGTCTTACCGAAAATCTCAAAGTTTTGGAGCACGAAAAAGTGGAGTTTCAGCGGCAATACGTTATTCAAAACATTAATTCGCCTGTGGCTGCATACATACTCAGCACCGATTTGATGCACAAGCTAAATGTCAGCGAATTAGATTCTATTACAGCCCTGTTTCCCAACGAAATCAAGGGCAGCATTTACCTAAAACAAGTGGCAGAATACCGTGCCTCGATGCCAACAGACACCGCCACTCAAAACAACTAATGGCTATGAAACAGATATTTTTAGCAATAATAACAATACTTTTGGCAATTACTGCCACAGCACAGACCACCGGCTACAGCAACTCGTACAAGCATTACGAAGGCTCGATGAATAAAAAAACAGTGGTTTTAGATGTCTATTTTGCAGGCTCAGAGGTGTCGGGGATGTTCTATCAAAAAGGCACACAAGAATGTATTCCTGTTAATGGACAGATTAACAACGGGGAAATGCTTCTCGTTGGCAACAAATTTGATTTAGCAGGCGACACCACCAACAATAATTATATGTGTATGTGCTTAGGTGTCAAGTCTACGCTTCATTTAAAAGAGGACTACTCTCAGAGTATGCAATTCAACGAAGTGTACGCCGAGCTCAACGACTCGATACCCTTTGTATCAAACGAAGAAGAAAACTCCATAGCTTGCAATTCAATTAGTTACAGATATTTGCAACCTGCGGAATATAAAGGCGCGGCAGTATCCGACAGCGTAAAACAGTTGTTTGCCAAAATGTTTAATGCTGCACCACGTCAGAGCGTAGAAGGCGACTTTTTCTATCCCGAGCCCTACCCTACTATGAAACTCAAAAACGATTTGATTGCCGCAAAAAATCGTTTCCGCCGCTATGCCGACAGCGTTATTCAACACGAAAGCCGTCTTTCGTCGTTTGAGCTCACTATGCAAGAATCCAACTTTCAGTACATTACCTACAACAACAACGGACTTGTATGCATTATCAACCACTGCTACTCGTATGCCGGCGGAGCGCATGGAATGTATGCCAACATCCCTGTGATTTTCGACCTTGAACAAAACAAGATACTCACCAAAAAAGACATTTTTAAACCCGAATCCGATGAGGCTATCATCAAACTTATAATTAAATACTTTATAGCAAACGGCGATGCCGACGACAAACCTTCCGACGAAAGCGAAGGTATATTCAAAGAAGATGTTTTTGTAGAAAACAACATCGGCATACAAAACGGAAGTATTATATTCTACTACCAACCTTACGACATAAACTCATACGTGGCGGGAGCATATTCCGCCGTGGTTAAAATATCCGACTTACTACCTTACATAACAGATAACTCACCAATTAAACGAATGTTAAAATGAAAAAACTAATCTCAACACTAATCTTGATAACAGTAGGCTTTGCCTCCGTTAACGCTCAAAACAATGCAGAATCGCTTTACAAAGATTACCGCACCGACCTTATTGGCACTTTTAAAGACAATATCAACGATGTAATAGTAACCTCTGCAAAACACTTTTTAAACACTCCATACGTGGGTCATACCTTGGATTCTAACAGCGTGGAGCAGCTTGTGGTAAATCTCGACCGTTTTGACTGCATGACCTTTGTGGAAACTGTGCTTGCATTAAGTATCGACTACATGTCAGAAAATCCTTCGTACGAAAACTTTGTTTCCACCCTGCAAAAAATCCGCTACCGTGGCGGCATTATCAACGGATACACTTCGCGTCTGCATTATACATCTGATTGGATTTACGACAATGCGCAAAAAGGCATTGTAGCCGACCGCACCAAAAGTATTGGCGGCGTACCTTTCCGCCCCATTATCAACTATATGAGCACCCACCCTCAAAATTACAACCAATTAAAAGACAACCCTCTGGCAGTGGATTCTATGCGCCTCATCGAAAAACAGATTAATCTGCGCAAGGCTATGTACTATATTCCCAAAATGCGGGTTTCGTCGGTTGCAAAAAACATCAATTCGGGCGATATAATTATGATAACCACTTCGGCTGTGGGTTTAGATTATGGTCATGTGGGATTTGCTATCAAAGAAGGTAATGTGCTAAAATTTATCCACGCCTCGTCCGACCAAAAAAAGGTGGTAATTACTGCCACACCGTTGCATACATATCTGATTAATGTCAAGAGTTTTACAGGCATTTCGGTATTAAAAGCGAATGCCAACGTTAAAACTACCATTCCCTAAGGAAACCCTCAAGCGTAAACATATTGATACTTGCAGCCGCGCCGTAGCATGCTCGCGAATATTGCACAGCAAATCGCTTTAGCCTAACATCGGCACCAAACGAGAACCCTGCGGCACGGCTTGCACTGCTCATACGCAAATCGTTGTGCCGTTGAGTATTAAAACCCACTTTTGCCGATACTGTTGATTTTGGAAACAATTCTAACCCAAGTACAAAATGGTCGGCAAGGTTGGCGGCATTGTCTTCGTCTAAACGGCTTTGCAATTCGGTTAACGTTACCGAAAACCTCAGCGGAGCATTCTCCAACATTTTGCTTGCGCCCACCTGAATAGTCAAAGGCAATGGGGCACGTTGCGACCCTGTGTAAGGAGTGCATTGACAACCAACATTTTGTGCAGTGGCAGCAACCACAACTCCCACTTGCGGAAATGTATACACCATTCCAAAATCAAATGCAATGCCCCACGAACGGTATCGCTCAAGGTGCGAAAAAATGGTTTTAGTGGTAACACTTGCACGAAAGTTTTTGGTAATCTTACGGATAGCAGAGCAATAAATAGCGCAATCTTTGGCAGAGAAAGTACCACCGAGCACACCTGCTTCGTCGGCATAGTCGAACGTGCCATAATTCATAAACAATACTCCGCCGGCAACACTCCACACACTGTCGATTTTGGCGGTGTAAGCGGCAGAGCCGAAATTGATGTCGGCAATATAGTCGGCATAATTTACTGCCACATAGCGGTCTGCAGCGGAATCGATCATAGCCGCATTAGCAAAAAGATTGTTGGCACCAAGGTTACCACTTGCAATGGCAGCCCCGCCCATAGCGGCAGAATTGCCACTCACAGGTAATTTAAGAAAAGTATAAACACTCTCGCCGCCGTTTTGTGCCGTGGCAGTTAGCGAAATGATTATCAAGGCTAATATGGCTGAAAAAATTTTCATGCCGCAAATTTCATATTTTTAAGTGTAAAAATTACTATTATTAAAAAAAAATCTCTAATTTCGTGCCTAATAGATTTACAACAAATATAATTACTTTTACGTTTTCTATCGTATTGAATTAATAATTATGAAAGTATCTCACATATTTTATCTGTTAACGGCTATTATGCTGTGTGCGTGCGGCGGCAAAAATCACAACCAATCAGCCACATCCAACTCCGACACTATTTCTCAGACAGAAAGCACCATCTATTTAAATCAAAGCGAATTACCTCCTGTTAACGACCTTGCACGTTTTCTTGCAGGCAAACCTGTAGATCAATTTGCATCTATTCAAAGTTCTGATTATTACAAAGATTACGCTAAAAAAGCATCGCAACAATGGAGCGACCTAACTGCCAAAACACTTAATCCCATAAAACAATGGTGTAATACCAATATACCTCAATTTCATAACGATACATCATGTTTGTTTTATCCATTTGGCGGTCCCGACTTGGTGTTTGCCTTTACTTTTTTTCCAAACGAAACCGATTATGTGCTACTTGGTCTCGAAAATCCCGGCTCGGTAACCATGCCCGACCGCTTAACCGAAAACGAAACCCGCGAATATCTTGATTCGCTGCTATATTCGTATCGCTACATCAACAAATACGGATTTTTTGTGGCAAGTCACATGCACGACGATTTTAAAAACCAGACTCTCAACGGAACAATACACCTTATATTATATACACTCGCCATGGAAAACTGCATTATTACATCGTATAAAGATGTGTATATCAACGACCTTGGCAAAATCACCGAAAACGACGGCAACCGCAAAAAACATCCTTACGGCTATAAAATCACATTTACCAAAGACGGCGACACCAAAACCCGCTCTATCACCTACCTGCGTATGGAAGCAAGCGACCCCGCCATGTCGGGAACGTTTGAATTTGCATATTATATCAACTCCTACCCCGAAAAGATATGTTACTTAAAGTCAGCGTCGTATCTATTACAAAACAACGAGTTTACCATTATGCGCAAAATACTCTTAGACCAATGCGACCGTATTCTCCAAGACGAATCGGGACTTGCTTACGCCCGCGTTATCAAAGATTACGACGTAAATATTTTTGGCACTTACACCCGACCGATGAACGTATTTTCGTATTATAAGCAAGAAGATTTAAAAAATGCACTTGCCGCTCGCAATTCAAAACCGTTGCCGTTTAAGATAGGTTACGCATCGCAAATCAACGAATCGGTGCTGATGGCTTGCACTCGAAAAGGAAAATACGACTACGGACATTCACAACAGCCCGAAAAAGACAACCATATAGCTGTAACCAAAGATACTGTGTTTAAAGTGCAATTTAAAGTTAGTTGGAACATGATACCCAACAACGACCCCATGCTCGATGGTATTCCCGATGTGGATTATTACACCGACAACAGTGTATACAAGTATACCGCAGGTTGCAAAAAATCAGAAGCAGAATGTCGCGACATTCTCCAAATTGTTAAAAACAAAGGCTTTACCGATGCCTTTATTGTAAAATTTGTAAACGGAAAACGCATAAAATAATGAATAAGAGAGTTTTATTTATCGACCGCGACGGCACAATAATAATAGAGCCGCCTGTAGACTATCAAGTAGACCGTCTTGAAAAATTTAAATTTGTTGACGGGGCAATAATTTCGCTCAACAAAATTCGCAAATATACCGATTTTGAGTTTGTTATGGCTACAAATCAAGACGGACTCGGCACTCCGTCGTTTCCCGAAGAGGATTTTTGGCCACTGCAAAACCTTATGCTCGACACGCTTAAATCGGCAGGGGTAGAATTTAACGACATTCTCATCGACCGCAGTTTTGAACACGAAAACCTGCCTACTCGTAAACCGGGAACCGATATGATGAAAAAATATCTTGATAATCCCGAATACGACCTTTCGCAGAGTTTTGTTCTTGGCGACCGTCCTACAGATGTAATGCTTGCCAAAAATCTCGGCTGCAAAGCGGTATTCTTTGGCACAGAACTTCCCGAAGAATTAGAACCTTATTGCGCACTTCACGCTAACAATTGGACTGAGGCAGAGCGTTTTATCATTAGTAGCAACAATATTATAGAGGTAACGCGCAACACTGCCGAAACCAAAATCAGCCTAAAACTCTACCCGGGCAATCCCGAAATTAAGCACGTAGACACCGGTGTAAAATTCTTCGACCACATGCTTTCGCAATTGCCTGTGCATGGATGTTTTGGCTTAGACCTCACTTGCGATGGCGACATCGAAGTAGACGAGCACCACACCATCGAAGATGTGGCTTTGGCTCTTGGAACTGCTGTTAATATGCTGTGGCAGAAACGAAAACTTATCAACCGATATGCGTTCGTATTGCCAATGGACGATTGCCTTGCTCAAGTGGCATTAGACCTTGGAGGTAGGCCGTGGATGCTGTTTAAGGCAGATTTCACCCGCGAAAAAATAGGCGATTTCCCAACCGAAATGATAACGCACTTTTTTAAATCGTTTTGCGATAATGCCAAATGCAACCTCAACATCAAAGCCGAGGGCGACAACGAGCACCACAAACTCGAAGGCATTTTCAAGGCGTTTGCCAAATGCTTAAAACAAGCTATCAGCTACGACTTTACGTTGCAAACCATTCCAAGTTCAAAAGGTATGTTATAATAAATAAGGTGTGCAACTATGATCAACGGCAAAAAAATTGGCGTGGTGCTTCCGGCATACAACGCCGCCAAAACCTTGAAACAAACCCTCGACGAAATTCCCTACGATATTGTAGATGAGGTAATACTCACCGACGATTGCAGTCAGGACGATACCGCCGAGGTGGCAGCACAGCTTGGCATCAAGCATATTATACGCCACGAAAAAAACCGTGGATATGGCGGCAATCAAAAAACATGTTACAAAAAAGCATTAGAACTTGGCTGCGATATTGTGGTGATGCTTCATCCCGACTACCAATACACGCCAAAACTTATCCACAGCATGTGCTACACCATAGCCGACGGAGTATATCCAGTGGTAATAGCTTCGCGCATACTTGGCAAAGGTGCTCGCAAAGGTGGAATGCCGCTTTATAAATACATAGCCAACAGGTTTTTGACGTTTTTTCAAAACCTATTGATGAACCAAAAACTCAGCGAATACCACACCGGCTACCGTGCATTTGCCCGCGAGGTAATCGAAAAGCTAAATTTAGAAGCCGACAGCGACGACTTTGTTTTTGACAATCAAATGATTGCACAGATATTTTATGCAGGATACGAAATTGCAGAAATCACCTGTCCCACAAAGTATTTCAAAGAGGCATCGTCGATTAATTTCAAACGAAGTGTTAAATATGGTTTAGGTGTAGTTTTTACCTCAATAAATTACCTCTTAGCCAAAACAAGAATTAAAATTCATCGTATATTTAAAACGGACACAAAAAAAATAGGGTAATGTAGATTAACTTAGCAAACTAATGACTATTAACAAACTATACCGTAGCATTTTGTATGCAGCGTTGCTTTTATTGCCAATATTGACTAAAGCGCCTGCAGTGATGGCGCAAAATAGCGATACTATGCGCATTGCTGATATGATGCCCGGTGTAGATGTGTTACCCTATATTCCCAAAACTGTAATTTCGTCGATATCTATCACGGGCAACAAAAAAACCAAAGACATAATAATACTCCGCGAAATCACATTTGCCGAAGGCGACACAATTGCCACAGAATCACTTTCGCAAGAGTTTGACCGCAGCAAAACCAACCTGCTAAAAACATCGCTTTTCAATTACGTTACCATCACCGCCACCGAAATTGCTGCAGGTTTTGCAGCCGTAACCATAAATGTAGAAGAGCGTTGGTACATTTGGCCCGCATTCAGCATCACACCACACAACGGCAATCTTAATCAATGGATTCGCGAACCCGACTTACACAAAGTAGACGTATGCTTTGGTGTAAAAAAATTCAATTTTCGAGGACGTCGCGAGGTGCTTTCGTTTAATTTTCGCCGTGGATTCAACAATATTTCGCAAATAGGCTACTCAAACATAGCTGTCGACAATAAATACCGCCATTTGTTTGCCGCCTACCTCTCGCTCAAAACCCAAAAAGATGTGCTTGTGCGCACCACCGATGGCGAAGGTGATTTTCAACATTTCGACGGCAACGCTTTTAAAGAAATCCGTCCCGAAATTGTATATCAATTCCGACAAAATATCAACACATCGCACTTTTTGAGTGTGGCTTACGACGATGTGTCGATATGCGATTCGCTTGTTATGCTCAATCCCGACTACCTCGGCGACGGAGAATCTCACATACGAAATCTTTCCACGTCGTACCGTTTTAGAATCGACAACCGAAGCTCATCATACTATCCTTTAACAGGTTCGTTTTACGAAATAACATTCAAACGCATAGGCTATTTGTCGCAATCGCCCACAGTATTAGGAGCCGAAGCTGACGTTAGGCATTATTTCCAATTGGCCGACCGCTTGTATTTTGCAGCTCAGGCATTTGTGGCAACATATACCAACAACACACCGTTTTATATGCGTCCCAATCTTGGCTCTAAGCCCAATATTGTAGAGGGTTACGAACACAACCTTATTTACGGCGATGCACTCTCTTTTATAAAAACATCTTATAAATTTGAACTTATCCCCACACGCATAATACATATTAAGCGTGTTAATATTCCTAAATTCAACAAGATACATTTTGCAGCATATCTCCACCTGTTTGCAAATTGCGCTTACGTTGAAGACCATTGCGACACCGATTCGCTCAAAAATCCTTACAACAACACTTTTCTTGGTTCGCTTGGCATCGGTCTCGACCTCGTAACCTATTACGACAAAGTGTTCACACTCTTTGCCACACGCAATATGCAAGACAATTACTACTTTGGCATTGGCATGAAATCGTTTTTCTAAAAAATCGGTTTTAAATATACTACACCTAATAATTATTGCGTTTTATTAAGTTAAAATCTAATAAATCCTCGACAAATGAAGATAGCAATATTCGGACGTGAATTTAAAGACGACTTTAATGAATCGATATACAAGATATTCGAGACTCTCAACCGCAACTCTGCAGAGATTTACATTCACGAAGAATATCTAAAATTCATCAATCAGGATTTATATTTTTTCCCTAAAATATCCGGCACGTTTAACAGCAGCAACACAATGCCTGCGGGGCTCGACTTGCTTATAAGCGTTGGCGGCGACGGCACACTGCTCGAAAGCGTTCAATATGCACTCGGAGCCGACATCCCAGTGTTAGGCATCAACAGCGGACGTCTCGGATTTCTTGCCACAGTTTCCAAAAAGACTTTAGACAAAGCTTTTGAAGATATTTTTGCACGCAACTATCAAATTGAATCTCGCACATTATTAGAACTCAATAGCGAAAACAACCGTTTTGGCGACCTCAATTTCGCACTCAACGAACTCACCATAATGCGTGTAAATTCAAGCTCGATGATAAGCATCAACGTGTATCTCAACGATGAATTTTTAAACACATATTGGTCTGATGGCTTGATTGTTGCAACGCCTACTGGTAGCACAGCATATTCACTGAGCGCAGGTGGTCCTATTATCACTCCCGGCAGCGGAAATTTTGTAATAACACCCGTTTCGCCGCACAACCTCTCTGTACGTCCGATTGTAATATCCGACGATAGCGTACTAAGGCTAAAAGCCGACGGTCGTGAACGCAATTTTTTAGCCTCATTAGACTTTAAACAAGCCACGTTCTCGTTCGACGAAGAGCTTATTCTCCGTAAGTCGGACAAAAAACTTAAGCTGATAAAATTTAGCGAAAGCACATTTTTCAACACACTACGCAACAAATTGCTTTGGGGCATGGATAAAAGAAACTAAAAATTAATACCATACAAAAAAAATATTTAATAACTTTGCCCCCGATATATTAAAAAGTGTAAAAAACACGTTATAACAAAGAGTTAAAATATCGAAAAATATATATAACCATGAAAAAAGCCGTAGCAATCATACTATTATCTATCTTTGCAGTAACTGCCGCCTTTGCGCAATCCACAGCTTGGAAACGCGACCGCAATAGCGTGTTTGGCGGTGTAGGCTACAATTTCTTCATGGGCGAACTCGGAGGAGGTAAAAAAGATGCCGCTCACTTTTTTGGCATTCGCGACGTTGACCTCGCTTCCACACGTCCTGCATTACAAGTTGGATATAGATACCGCGTTCTCGAACCACTTTCGGTAAGAGGCTCGTTTACATATTGCCGCATATATGGCGACGACTCAGAATCTGCTAACATTTACCGAAAAGCTCGAAACCTGAATTTCCGTAGCAACCTTTTTGAATTTGGTGCTACTGTTGATTATTTCTTTATTAAAGAAAGAGCTATTTCGCGTTTTGGAGCATTTCAAAGCGTTTCGCAATGGAAACAAAGAATTTCGGCTTATTTCTTCGTAGGTATAGGCGGAATGCACTTTAAACCTCAAGGCAAATTAGACGGCTCGTGGCACGATCTGCAACCGCTCTGCACCGAAGGCCAAGGCTCAGGCGTAGTATTACAAGTGGTTGACGACAATGGAAACAATATTAACATAAAAACAGAGGATAAACCATACAAACTTTGGGCAGTAACTGTACCTATTGGAATCGGCGTAAAATACCGATTGAATAACAAAATGGCTCTCAGCCTCGAAATCGCAAACCATTACACCACAACCGACTATATCGACGACATTTCGTCCGACTATTATTTCAACTACGAACAAGAAGGCGTAACCCCGCCCAGCGAACTTACAACAAAATTTGCCGACCGACACTTTGATGTTAAAGACGGAGAATTAATCGACCCCGAATCACCATACAAATCTGGTCAAATGCGCCGAGGCAACTCGGGTTACAACGATGCATACATTGTTACAATGATATGTTTTCATTACAAACTTGCACCAAACCTCCTACCCACTCGTAAACCAAAATACAATTAGCAATAAGCAACTATTAATCAGTAGTTTAAAACAAAGTAGACAAATCGAAGCATATTTTTATTAAAAAAAAATATCAAAAACACTTATATTTTATTTGTAAAATAAAAACAAAATGCTTAATTTTGCAAAAAATTAATTGAAGAGGGGACTCAAAGTCCCCTCTTTTATTCGCAACAACGAAATGATATCAGAACAACAAATATTATCGATATTAGAAAGCAAAGAGTTTGAAAAATACTTTTTTGTTAGCGTAAAAGTGTCGGGCGACAACAAAATCACCATCGCCGCCGACACCGACCAAGGCATCACCATCGACGAGTGCGGCGAAATAAGCACAAAACTCGAAGAAGCCCTCAACCGCGACCAAGAAGATTTTGAACTCGAAGTTTCAAGCCCAGGACTTACCGAGCCATTCAAAGTGCTTCGTCAGTACACCAAAAATATCGGCAAAACAGTTGATATCACACTCGCCGACGGCAACAAAATCGACGGAGTATTACTCTCTGCCGACAACGACGGCATAACAATTAAGCAAACCGTGGTAGAAAAAATCAACGGCAAGCGCAAAAAAAGCGAAGTTGACAACACAATCAACTTTGCAGCCATCAAGACAACAAAATTGAAAATTAAAATATAAAATATAAGGCGGATAAAAAATGGAAATTAACAATCTCATAGAGACATTTGCCGAATTTAAAGAGCAGAAAAGCATAGACCGCGCCACAATGATGCGCGTTATCGAAGAAGTATTTAGAAACATCCTTGCCAAAATGTACGGCACCGATGAAAACTTCGACATAATTATCAACATCGACAAAGGCGACCTTGAAATATGGAGAAACCGCGTTGTGGTAGAAGACTCTGACCTGCAAGACCCCAACCTCGAAATTTCGCTCTCCGAAGCCAAAAAAATCGACTCCGACTACGAAATCGACGAAGAGGTTACCGACGAAGTTCCCTTCCGCGACTTCGGCCGTCGCAACATTCTCACTCTCAGACAAAACCTCACATCTAAAATATTAGAATTAGAAAAAGAAAAACTCTACGAAAAATACAAAAACAGAATTGGTGAAATCGTAGCTGGCGAAGTATACCAAGTGTGGAAAAAAGAAATCCTTATCCTCGACGACGAAGGCAACGAACTTATGCTGCCCAAAGCCGAACAGATACCCACCGACTTTTTCCGCAAAGGCGACAACCTCCGTGCTGTTATCAGCCAAGTGGAAATGCGCAACGGCTCGCCTTTCATCCTTCTGTCAAGAACCGATCCGGCATTCCTCGAAAGATTGTTTGAACTTGAAGTGCCCGAAATCAACGACGGTTTAATCACAATCAAGAAAATAGTAAGAATCCCGGGCGAACGTGCAAAAGTAGCTGTAGAAAGCTACGACGACCGTATCGACCCCGTAGGCGCATGCGTCGGTATGAAAGGATCAAGAATCCACGGCATTGTGCGCGAACTCCGTAACGAAAACATCGACGTTGTTAACTTCTCCGCCAACGTTCAATTGTACATTCAACGCGCCCTCAACCCGGCTAAAATCAACAACATCAAAGTTAACGAAGCCGACAAAAAAGCCGAAGTGTACCTCGACCCCGAAGAGGTTTCTAAAGCTATTGGCAAAATGGGTGCTAATATCAAACTCGCTACACAGCTTACAGGCTACGACATCGAAGTTTACCGCGACATCGACGAGGGTGAAGAAGATGTTGACCTCGAAGAATTTAACGACGAAATCGAAATGTGGATTATCGATACTCTTAAATCGATAGGATGCGACACAGCTAAAGACGTACTGAAAATCTCTAAGGACGAACTCGTAAAACGTACCGACCTTGAAGAAGAGACTATTGAGGAAGTTTTAAACATTCTTAAAGCCGAATTCGAATAAGCCATGGATTCGCTAAAGATGTGCAAAAAACTTAGATTTAACAGCAGTTAATTATCAAATTTAAAAATGCAGGACATAAGACTTAACAAAATAGCAAAAGAACTAAACGTAGGTATCAACACCATTGTAGAGTTTCTTCACAAAAAAGGACAAAAAATTGACGCCAACCCTAACACCAAGATTGACGGCAATCAGTACGACATGCTCGTAAAAGAGTTCAGCTCCGACATGTTGGCAAAAAAACAAGTGGAAAAACAAGTTGAAATCGACAAGAAAAGAAAAGAGACAATAACTGCCGACAAAGTTCAAAACAAAGAACAAAACAAAAATCAAAATAACAACAAAAACGAAAAACAAGAATTCAAGATTTTAGGTAAAATAGACTTGAATCAAAACAATAAAACTAAAACAAATCCACAACAGCCACAGCAACAAAAAACAGCTGACGACAACAAACCCAAACAGCCTGTGCAACAAGAAAACACTAAGCCCGACAATCAGAACGGACAACAGCGCAACCACAACAAAAAGAAAAACAAAAACAACCCCAACCAAAAAGAAGAACGTACTATTAAGGTTGTGGGAAAAGTTGACTTGGATGCGCTCAACCAACGTCCCGCTAATCAAAACAACGGCGATCGTCGCGACGACAACCGTCAACAAGACCGTGAGAGAAAACGCACTCAAGACCGTCTTTCTAACGATGCAGTGCCTAAAGACGACGAAATTTTTGCTCCTAAGGTGCACAAAATAACTGGTCCTACTATCGTGGGCAAAATAGAACTCCACGAAGAGCCAAAAAGCAATTCGAGCCGTCGTCAAAGCAAGAAAAAACGCCGCCGCATTGGCAAAGAACCCGTTGATATATTGCAAAAAGAAGATCAACGCGAAAACGGAAAAGGCGATAACAAAAACCGTCAGGCTAAAAACGGCAAAAAAGGCGGAGAAGAAAAGAAAAGCGAGCGCAACGAAAACAAAAACAACGAACCTCGCCGCAACCGCGACAAAAAACGCCGTCCTGAGGAGATTAAAAAAGAAATCACCGCAGAAGATATCAAGAAACAAATTAAGGAGACTCTTGCTATTCAGCAAAGCAGCGGTAGAAAGAGCCAGACTTCTAAACATAGCCACGACAAACGTGCTATTATCCGTGAACGTATCAACGAGGAAAACAAACTCGCTGAAACCCAGAAAAAGGTGCTCGAAATCACCGAGTTTATCACGGCTAACGAACTTTCGTCGCTTATGGATGTGCCGGTTAACAAAATTATCGAAACTTGCTTCGACCTTGGCACTCCTATCTCAATCAACTCGCGCCTCGATGCCGAAATGATCAGCATCCTTGCCGAAGAATTTGGCTTTGAAGTTAAATTCCTCAACATCGGCGACGAAACCGACCTTACTAAAAAATTAGACCCCAACGATATGAAGCCGCGTCCGCCTATTGTTACCATCATGGGACACGTAGACCACGGCAAAACCGCACTTCTCGACTATATTCGCAAAACCAACGTTATTGCTGGCGAGGCAGGCGGTATCACTCAGCACATTGGTGCTTACAACGTTACACTTCCCGACGGCAAACGTATTACATTCCTTGATACTCCCGGACACGAAGCTTTTACAGCTATGCGTGCACGCGGTACCAAAATCACCGACATTGTGGTAATTGTAATTGCAGCCGATTCACAGGTAATGCCTACAACCGAGGAGGCTATCAGCCACGCTAAAGCCGCCAACGTGCCTATCATATTTGCAGTCAACAAAATCGACCGTCCTAATGCCGACCCCGAAAAAATCCGTCGCGAACTTTCGGAACGCGGAATGTTAACCGAAGATTGGGGTGGCGATTATGGCTGTGTAGACATATCGGCAAAACAAGGTACTAATGTAGACAAGCTTCTCGACCGTATTCTTCTCGAAGCCGAAATGCTCGACCTTAAAGCAAGTTACACTTGTCCCGCATTTGGTTCGGTAGTTGAAGCATCGCTCGACCATGGTCAGGGCTATGTTACCAACGTGGTAGTAAGCCACGGAATACTCAAAGTGGGCGACGTAGTTTGGGCAGGTTGCTATTCGGGCAAAATCAAAGCCATGTTTAACGAACGTAACAAACGTATCAAGAGCGCAGGTCCTGCCGAAGCAGCTTCTGTATTAGGTCTCAACGGAGCACCAAACGCCGGCGACAAATTTGAGGTAATGGAAGACGAACGCTCGGCTCGCGAACGCGCAGTGCGCCGTCAGCAAATTGAACGCGAAATCACCAACCGCATCAATGTAATGGACCTTAACAAGTTTGCCCACGACGTTATTGCCGGCAACACCGAAGAGCTTGTGCTCAACCTCGTTATCAAAGGCGACGTTCAAGGCTCTATCGAAGCTCTCAAAAGTTCGTTTGAAAAACTCTCTACCGAAAGCATCAAGGTTAAAGTTATACACGCAGGCGTTGGTCAGATTTCAGAATCCGACGTTATGCTTGCCAAAGCTTCAAAGGCAATTATCATTGGTTTCCAAGTACGTCCTGCACAAGGCACCAAGAAACTTGCCGAAAAAGACAACGTTGAAATCCGTCTCTACTCCATCATCTACGATGCTATCGACGATGTTAAAGACGCTCTCGAAGGTATGCTTTCGCCCGATATCAAAGAGGAAATCACAGGTACAGCCGAAATCAAGGAAATTTTCAAAATCTCCAAGGTGGGCAACATTGCAGGCTGTATGGTTCAAGACGGAAAGATTATCCGCAAAAACAAATGCCGCGTAATCCGCGACGGTATAGTGGTTTACTCAGGCGAGCTCGGTTCGCTCAAACGTTTCAAAGACGACGTTTCGGAAGTTACCACCGGAATGGAATGCGGTCTCAATATCGACAAATTCAACGATATACAAGTTGGCGACATCATCGAATCTTACGAAGAAAAAGAAGTTCGCAAAAAATTGTAATATCAACAATATTCTCATAACTAACAACGGCGGATTTCCTACCTTTATGGGAATCCGCCTTTTTAAAAACTATCAATAATATATGAAAAGACTAATCATTACCGCCCTAACAATTTTCGCGCTTATATCAAGCACATACGCCGGCGAAGGTATGTGGATTCTTTCGCTAATTGGCAAAAACTACAACCAAATGAAAGCCGCCGGTTTTAAACTTACTCCCGAAGATATTTACAGTCTCAACCAAGCATGCCTCAAAGACGCCGTTGTGGTGCTCAATCACGATGAATGTACTGCCGAATTTGTTTCTAACAAGGGATTGCTCTTTACCAATTACCATTGCGGATACGACGACATTCAATCGCAAAGCTCGCTTTTGCACAACTATCTTGCCGATGGTTTTTGGGCAAAATCGCTTGCCGACGAATTACCGATTAAAGGTAAAACAGTTTCACAATTAATTAGTATCGAAGATGTTACCGACAAGATTCTTACCCCGCAAGTATTAGGTTTATCGCCCACTGCCCAAGCGTCGGTGATAGAAGGCGCTATTGAAACTATGCAAGATGAAAATACCGAAAATGGCAAATACGAAGTGGAGGTAACAAATTTTTTTGACGGCAACTATTACTATATGTTTAAATACATCACTTACACCGATGTACGCTTGGTAGGAGCTCCGCCCGAATCATTAGGACAATTTGGCGGCGAAACCGATAATTTTGTATGGCCTCGTCAAACAGCCGACTTCTGTATTTTCCGCGTTTACACCGCTCCCGACGGCTCTCCCGCCGATTACAACGAAAATAACATCCCTCTTGTACCCAAAAAATATCTCAAAATCAATCTCAAAGGCATTCAACCGGGCGATTATGCCATGACCATAGGTTACCCCGGCGAAACTATGCGCCAATACTCGTCGTATGGTATCGACCAAATGAAACGCAATCAAAACGGAATCATAGTTGAGGTTTTTGGCGCGTATCTCAAAGCACTCAAAGAGTTTATGGAAAAAGATGAGCAAATAAATATCCAATACACAGCCAAATACGCCAATTATGCCAACGCTTACAAATGTTATCTTGGTATTAACGAAGGTATCGACAATCTTGGCGTATTAAACCGCAAAATTGAAAACGAACGCCGTCTTGCTCAATGGATTACAAACAACAAAAAATCCGAATACAAAAAGATTTTGCCGTTGCTTCAAAAAGATTTTGCCGCTACCGACCTCAACGATAAATATCAAACCTATTGGAGCACTTCTATTTATCATTGCTGCGAATGTATCAATTTTGCAATCGAACATTACATGCTGCATTATTACCTGTCGCTCGGTTTCGACAAAATGGAAAAAGAAGAAATGGCGAAGTTGAAAGAAAAATATCAAAGCCATTTCCGCGATTATAATAAGGATGTGGATTTTGCTCTTACAAAAGAGATGATGCAGCTCTATATGAAAAATGTTCCCCAAAAATATTGGCCCAAAGGTATCAGCGATGCCGCTTTTTTCCCTGCGTTGGAGGTTGCATTTCAAAACTCGATTTTTACCGACCTGACACGTTACGAAGAATTTATCAAAAAGCCAAAAGCTGAAACTCTCAACAGCGATGTGCTGTTTTTGCTTGCATCTGAGTTTATTGATATAATGGACAAATTTTCGATTTCAGACGATACACAAGCCAAAATTGATTACCACAAACGCCTATACACCAAAGCTATGATGGAGATGGCTCAGTCAATTAACACAGATACGCTTTTGAGTCCCGATGCCAATAGCACTATGCGTCTAAGCTACGGCAAAGTGGGCGGATACACCTACAACGGCAAAGATATGGGATGGCAAACCAACTACGAATCGTATCTTGCCAAAAAGAACAACGACAACAAGGAATTTATGATTCCTGAAAAAATGGAGGAATTGTTCAAAAAACGCGACTTTGGTCCTTACGCCGAAAACGGTACAATTCCTATTAATTTTCTTACCGACAATGATATAACAGGCGGCAACAGCGGCAGTCCTGTGCTCAACGGCGATGGCGAATTAATTGGTTTGGCATTCGACGGCAATTGGGAATCTATGAGCGGCGATGTAATGTTTGAACCAGAGTTGCAACGCACTATCGCTGTGGATATCAGATATGTATTATTTATAATAGATAAATTTGCCAACGCACAAAACATCATCAAAGAACTCGAGATAATAAATTAGGTATGGAGCAGAAATTAGATTTAGAAAACATCGACCCCGTGGTATTCTACGGTGTAAACGAGCAGCGTTTGGAAAAAATACGTAAAAATTTTCCAAAATTAAAACTCATTGCCCGTGGAAACGAAATTAAAATACTCGGAGAAACCGACGAGGTAAAGCGTTTTTCTGAATCTATTGAACTCATTAAGGCTCATTTTGCCAAATACAACTCATTATCCGACACCGAATTAGAAAGCATTTTAAATAAAGATCTCGACAAAGCGTCGCTATATGCCGGAGGTGGAGATGCCATTGTGTATTCGGTAACGGGCGTGCCGATTCGTCCGCGCTCGCAAAACCAAGTGCAGATGGTAAAAGAGTTTGAACGCCACGATTTGTTGTTTGCAACTGGTCCCGCTGGAACAGGAAAAACTTATCTTGCTGTGGCTCTTGTCGTAAGAGCATTAAAAACAGGCATGGTACGCCGAATAATTCTCTGCCGCCCCGCAGTAGAGGCTGGCGAAAAAATCGGTTTTCTGCCCGGCGATATGAAAGAAAAGCTCGATCCTTATATGCAGGCTCTTTACGATGCTCTCAACGATATGATTCCTCAACGCCGTTTAGAAGATATGATAGAGGAACGCATCGTGCAGATTGCCCCTCTTGCCTTTATGCGCGGTCGCACGCTATCTGACGCAGCCGTTATCTTAGACGAAGCACAAAATGCAACTGTGGCTCAGTTAAAAATGTTTCTTACCCGCATGGGCGAAAACTCTAAGTTTATTGTAACGGGCGACGAAACTCAAATAGACCTTCCTCGCAAATCAGATTCGGGACTTGTGCACGCGCTGCACATTCTCAAAGGCATTAAAGAGATTTCGTTTGTATCGTTTAGCGGCGACGACGTGGTGCGTCACAAACTTGTAAAAAAGATAATCTCAGCATACGAAACTCCAATTCATAATTCATAATTTGGAAAACATAATTCATAAATCATAAATATTATGGCAAACGCATTAATCAAAACCGACTTTAACTTCAAAGGTCAAACCAATGTTTATCACGGCAAAGTTCGCGATGTATACTCTATCGGCAACGACAAACTTGTAATGGTGGCTACCGACCGTATTTCGGCTTTCGACGTAATACTTCCCAAAGGTATTCCGTTCAAAGGTCAGATTCTTAACCAAATAGCCGCAAAATTCTTAGACGCTACCGCCGACATTGTTCCCAACTGGAAACTTGCCACTCCCGACCCTATGGTAACCGTTGGACGCAAGGCTGAGGCTTTTCCCGTAGAAATGATTATCCGTGGATACCTCACAGGTAGTTCGTGGCGTACTTACAAATCTGGTGCAAGAGAAATCTGCGGCGTTAAGATTCCCGAAGGAATGAAAGAACATCAAAAATTCCCCACTCCTATCATCACCCCCACCACCAAAGCAGCTGAGGGTCACGACGAGGATATTTCTAAGGAAGAAATCATCAAACGCGGACTTATCTCTGCCGAAGATTACGCTCAAATAGAGGAAATCACCTACAAACTTTTTGCCCGTGGCACCGAAATTGCCGCCAAACGCGGTCTTATTCTCGTTGACACAAAATACGAGTTTGGCAAAATAGATGACAAAATAGTCCTCATCGACGAAATCCACACTCCCGATTCATCTCGTTATTTCTACTTGGATGGATATGCAGAGCGCTTTGCCAAAGGCGAACAGCAAAAACAGCTTTCTAAAGAGTTTGTACGCGAATGGCTTATGGCAAATGGTTTTCAAGGCAAAGAAGGTCAGAAAGTGCCCGAAATGACCGATTCTATAGTATCAGGCATCACCGACCGCTACATCGAACTCTACGAACACATCACCGGCGAAAAATTCCAAAAAGCCGAACAATCGCAAGATATTGCCAAACGTATCGAAGATAATGTGAGCAAATATCTTTCGTAACTTACTTCATCACTATCACCTCATTTATCTCCCTTCTGGCTTTTAGTATAATTTTATATAGGCTTGAGGGGAGATTTGCTATATTTGATAATAATTCCGGATTTAATTATTTTCTACTACATAATTAGCTCCAACAGGGAACTTTATTACACTAAAACCAGTTTTTTGTTCATATATTTTTGCCACGGTATCTCGGTCGGGTGATGTTTCATACAACTGTCCTCGATCAAAATAGACGAACTTGCCATTACGCTCCACAGTATCCATGTGAGTTAAAAAAATTTTAAAAACTACAGAAGAAAACTTGTAAATACTATGTCTTTTAAATGCCTCATTTAAAAGGTCGAAATCAAACACGCCGGTTTTAAAATTGCCCTGATAGCCGTTGTAGACGTTTGATTCTGATTTATCGGCAAGATCGTATCCGTCAACCTGTTGCGGAGTGTAGCCGTTGCCATGACGGGTAAGATATGTGCGTGTGGCAAGATAAACTTCTGCGCCGTTGAGTTCGGTTTCGGAGAGATATTGAAGACCTGTGTTTGTGGCAGTTACGTTTGGCAAAAATCCAAGTTCGGCATCGAGCAAAAGTCCCTGTGTACCTTCGTAAATTATTGTATCATAATCGTTTTCGTTGATAATGGTTTGCGTTTGCCTAACAAAGTTGAACGCCTTGGTAAACATATCATCAAACTCTTTGCAACGCTCTACGCCATAATAAGATGCACATTCGGCAAGAATTGTTTCGGGATTATCGCTGAGAGTAAAGCACTTACCAGAACGAGAACGCACCAACGATGCCCAAACTCCTTTGCCGCAAGTGCCGTCGGAGAGAGTTTTTTTGTCGTTGCGGTTGAAATCCACATCGTAAGGGGTGATAATTATTCCCGATGAAAAATCGTAAACGGGATTTATATCTTTGTTTTTCAACACATTGAGTTCGTTAACAATGCAAACGGGGTCAATGAGCGCGGTATTTCGGTAGAGGGTTGGCACGCCGAGCAATGTAGCCGAACCAAACGACGAAAAAATGTGCCTAATGCCGTCCTCGTCAACAGTGTGTGCAGCCTGAGGTCCGCCGGTAAAACGCACCACCAAGGGTCGCAATCCTTCGTTTAATGCCTTCTTGCAAAGGTAGTTGACACATACGCCTTTGCCTTCGTCGCCAAAGAGCGAACCAAGTACTATTTTACGATTCATAAGCCTTTCGTTTATAATGCAAATATATCAAAATTTTAAGCAATTTGTTGCAATATCAAAGATAATATATAATTTTGTACGATTTTTAAAAACTAACTACGATGAAAAACATTGTATCACTTATACTTCTGACACTTATGCCGTTTATGGTGTTTTCGCAAAACGGTGTGTACACTTCAAAATTTGGCGTAACGGTGCGCAACCTGCCCCGATACTATGTTCAGCCTCAAAGCCGCAACTATTCACTCGTATGTGCTGCCGACCGTCAGGTGCAACATCACGTATCGTTCGACCAAATAAGCGACGAACTCCATTTTGCCGGCTGGAAACGCCTCTCCTCGCCCACCAACGCATATATGAAGATTAATATCAACCTCAAAAGTATGCTCATCGACGGTTTCGGCGTTAAGGAAAACATCATCGACACTCGCGACCGTTTTGGACATCCTATCAAAATCCACACTTTTCAGGGCGTTATAAACTACACAATGGTAACCACTTGGACGGTGCGCACACCGTCGGAAAATTTTTCGTCAAACCCCAATGTGTCGTTCGCGCCAAAGGCATTTACCCCCGAACGCGAATTTGACACTCCCGGCGCCGCTATGGATTATGTGCGCAACAACCGCGATGTGTTCCGCGATCAGATTATCAACGACGAGGTGATGTCAAACATTTATGAGATTTCTGACCTCGTTAACCAAAACTACATCTACAACCCCGTAGAAGAGCCGTTCGACCTCTATTTCTTCTACCAAAAAAAGAACCGCTATTACAGCCTCCACCGCAATCTGCCGCAAAAAATCAAGGCTCATTTGGCACAAATCAACGAAAACGGCGGAATGGCTACCACCGAAATCGCTATGGAAGACATCATCAAGCATTTTAAAACCGCCGCCGACTCGTACTCGTTTGCCAACAAAAAAGAACGCAAGGCTCGCTACGCAATGCTCTACAACCTCTGCGTGCTCAACTACGTGTTTGAAAACTTCGACGAGGCAAAACGTTACGCTCAGATGATTGTTGACAGCGGATACAACAAGATGACAGGCCGTCACCTTTTAGACGTGATTGCCGACAAACAAAACAGATTTATCAAACACAATATCACTACTCAGCATTTTGAAGTTTATTAGGGTAAAAATATATAAATAAGATAATTACAAAACAAAATGATAACATTAGGCGTATTTTTTGGCGGAATGTCGGTAGAACACGAAATCTCAGTGATTTCGGCGTTGCAAACCATTCACGCTTTTCCGGAATTTAAATATAACATTGTTCCGATTTACATTTCAAAAGAGGGCGAATGGTACACTGGTCCCGGTCTCACCGTGGTATCCAACTACCGCAACCTTCCCAAACTGCTCTCGTGGTGCGAAAAAGTTTATATGACTCCCACCCGTGGCGATTTCAACCTTTACCGCTACAAATCGAATATGTTTAAATCAAAGGTTGTTACCAAAATCGACGTTGCGTTCCCCATTCTACACGGTTCGTACGGCGAAGATGGCTCGCTGCAAGGTTTCTTCGAGATGATTGGCATTCCATACGTTGGTTCAAACCTCCGCGCAAGCAACATCGCTATGGACAAAATTGCCACCAAATATATGTGCCAGTCGTGCGGTATCCCCTGCGTAGACTATATGTGGACAACAGATAAGGAATGGTTTGAAAATCACGACGAAATGAAGGCCAAAGCCGAAAAAATCGGTTATCCCCTCATCGTAAAACCCGCCACTCTCGGCTCGTCGGTTGGTATCTCTAAGGCTGCCAACGAAAAAGAACTTGAAGCGGCTGTTGACCTCGCTGCCAAATTCACAGACAAAATCATTATTGAGCGTATGGTTCAAAACCTTCAAGAGATAAACTGCTCGGTATACGGCAGTTACCACGACTGCAAAGCTTCCGTTTTAGAAGAGCCCATCCGCAGCGGCGACATCCTCTCTTACAAAGACAAATATATGGGTTCGTCGTCGTCAACCAAAGTCGATGCAAAGGGCGGAATGAAATTTGGCGCAAAAGGCGGCAAAATGGCAGGCGCAAAGGGCGGCTCAGGCTCAATGAGCGACAGCCAACGCAAATGTCCCGCCGACTTGCCCGAAGATGTTACCAAAAACATCCAAACCCTTGCTATCAAAACCTTTAAAGAGATGAACGCATCGGGCATTATCCGTATCGACTTTATGCGCAACAAGGAGACCGGCGAAGTTTATGTAAACGAAATCAACGCCATCCCCGGTTCGCTCTCGTTCTACCTTTGGGAAGCCACCGGCAAAAAATTCGTTGACGTTCTCGACGACGTTATCAACGTAGCCATCAAAGAAAACGCCGAAAAACAGAAACTCAAACACAGTTTCGACCAAAACATCTTTGCTATGGGCGGCGGCGCAGGCTTCAAAATGGGCGGCGCTAAGAGATAATTCACACCTTATTATAAATAAAAAGGCGAGGATAAAATCCTCGCCTTTTTTATTTTAAAACAAAAATTTAAGCGAATTAAAATGAATGAAAGCGAAGCCTTCCGTTTTCCTTGCTATTCCACCACAAACTTTATCTGCTTGGTTTCGCCGTTGGCGGAAACGAGGAGGGTGTAGGCTCCAGAATGGAGACCGAGCCCCTGAAATGGTATCTGATAATGACTGGCAGGAGTCTTGTATTTGGAGAAATCAATGGGGATTTTGCGGCTGCGCATCACGTCGTAGAGGGCGATGGAGAGCGGCGAATCCTCGGTGAGGTTGGCAAAGAGGGTAAACTCGCCGTTGTTGGGGTTTGGACCTATCTGCAGACGGCTGAATATGCCAGCGGCATCCACGGTGTAGTCGTAGTCTTCGGAACGGAAATGGGGACTGACAGTAACCTCTTTGCTCAGACTTGCCTTGCAGAATCCGTTGTCAGCGTACATAGTGATGGTGTCGTTGCCGGAGCGGTCTATGTGCAAAAAGGTAAGATTGGCATTGGGATTTACCACTTTGTCGGTAATATCGGAGAACATTTCGGTGTTGAAGGCGTAGCGCCAAGTGTAGTTGTCGTCGATTTCGGAATCTTCTGCAATCACCAAGGTGTCGTCGAAGAACGATTCGGTGGGTACTAAGAACCTGATAGGCAAATTATTGTCGGCGAAGGTTATCAACGTGGTGTCGGTGGTGAAGCAGTACTTGCCCTTTTTTCCTGGCACATCTTTTTTAGACATAAGCGCGTACTTGCCCTGCGGCATCGCAGTTGTTACCACTATGGGGCGGTCGTGAACGATGGTGCTGTCGGGCAGATGCCATTCGTAACTGTCAAACTCTTTCATATTATCCCTACCATCGTCGATGGCGAGTTCGCCGCCCTTACAAATAGTGTAACCCGGGGTGAGTGAGTTTATGAGCTCGGCGGGCTGGGTGATGGTTTCGTTGGCATCGGCCTTGCAGCCGTGCGCGTCGGTGACGGTAACGTAATACCTGCCTATGGGAAGGTGGTCGATATCCTTGGTGGTGGCACCGTTGCTCCAGGAAAAAGATAAGGGCTGTGTGCCGCCTGATGTGTCCGTTGTAATAGCGCCATCGCTATAGCCGTAGCACATAGCGTTGGTGACGGAGGTGATGGAAGTCAACAAGGTGTCGGGCTGGTTAAGGGTATAATACGAAGTGTCCGTACAGCCGTCGTTGGATATCACCAAACGGTATGAGTCTGCAGGAAGACGGTCTGCTTTGTTGCCACGAAACGCAAGTTCGTCGGTATATGGATATTTGAACCAATGATATTCCAACTCTTTATCGTCATAAGTGCGTTGAACCGACTTAATCTCTATTGAGCCGGAGGAATCGTTGTGGCAACGAAGGTCTTGGGATTCAAAACTATTTATTTTCAACTCGGGAGGGCGAATAAACGACAAATGCTCTTTGGTTATGCTGCGGTAATTACGCCCGTCGTCAGAATCTCCAACCACATCGGGATCATATATTAGCAAAGAAAAATCATTAAGGTTGTGATCTTTAAGTGGTATCTCAACAATATCTTTGTTGCTGTTGATTGTAAAAGTATTTTCTTTCCCATCGTTTATCTTATATTTATACTCTTTACGTTCTAAGCCGCCTTGTACATCACTAATATATAGAACTGCGTCATCGTAATTGCATTTAGGAGGGGCAATTGATGTAGTGGCAGTAATGTTATGATAGGCTTTAAGTTTGTCTTGGTCTAAATTGATCGTTACAGGAATGAAATTATTCTTTTTCGGTGTGAGAGTAATCTGCTTTAAATCCTTCTTAGTATTAATTGGATACGTTATAGACCAACACAGAGTTGGCTCTGTGTATCCTTCAGGATGAGAAAGTTGAGCATTAGAAGATTGTGCGATTGAAGCCGAATAATTAATGCTTGCCTCAGAAAAATTTTCAAAACCAATATTGTATGGTATGGAGGCCGTTTTATTGTTATCAGGAAACATAAAATCCAAGTTCAATGCGTCGCGTCTTTCTGTCTCATACCAAAATGTGTGATTCTTTTGATCATCCACATAATTATATTCTATCTTCGGAATATACACATACCGTTCCACAGGACAATAATCGGTGCCTCGTTTGAAGGTTATGGTCATAGAGCCTTCTGGCAAACGCGCGCCCTGTGTTAAGTCTGAATAGAAATAATTATTATTCTTTATCGGCTCAAAATCACTGTCCACCGCTATCACATCATTTTCGCTCCAATTTGAACCATTCAATATGCCATTATTCTTTATCGGCTCAAAATCACTGTCCACTGCTATCACATCATTTTCGCTCCAATTTGAACCATTCAATATGCCATATGTCACAAATGGGTCGACTTCTTCGATGGGATAATCTTTATAGATTGTGGGAAGTGTGATTGAATATTTTAACGTAACTTCACTTTGTTCTTCTTTAGAAATACCAATACGATTAATAAAAGTATGTTCCAAACTAATAGATAATGGTTTATTGTAATCATAATCAGTTTGTATCAAATCAGAAGCCAAACAAGAAAAATTAGGATAAATAGGATTATCATCAATAGTTTTCAATACTGTCCCGTTTCTGACTATTGAATATTCTTTACCAAAATTCCAATCAAAAGAAATTCTATCATTAGGACATAAATGACCGTCACGAGAAGTGGAAAAATTAATACGCAGAGGAGTAATATGATAACTCAATGATGCCTTTCTTTTGGGTACCTTCTGCGTATGAGTATATACATAGCCCTGTTCCTCTCTATTTATAAATTCCCGAATATATTTCCCTTTAAACTTATCATTGTCATTATATGCCCTACATTCGATTTTTTTGGGAAAATCATCTAAATAATAATCCAATAAATTAGCATAACCGAACCAACCAAATCGTATTTCAACCGCTTGATCATTTTGTTGGGTAATGATAACTTTAATATACCAAAAATCATCTATATCAACATTACCAAAATGAATCATACAAGGTGTTTTTTGTCCGAAAGATAAATGTACTGACAAAAAAACACCAAATAAAATTAATAAAACCGATTTCATATAATTATTCGTTATTTAAAATCACCTTGTCGTATAATTCATAACGCATACAACCGTCAGTATCAATATATCGAATTCTATAATAACCTGTCCATCCTTCAGGTATAATAGCCCATAAAGACATTTTGTCTTGCTGTGTTTCTATGTGAAAATCAACGTTGTCATACTCCTTCACCACCTGTTTTTTGTCATCTACATCACAAAACATTATATTCAGTTTTTTTGTATCACGAGGAAGTATTGCATCACATTTGAATATATTATTTTCCGTTAAAACAAAAAGACCCTTTTTAATCTCTTCATCAGTAGGAATAGCGAACTTACTATACTGTGGAAATCCACATTCTTGACGTGTAGATACTTCGTATGTTTTCAAAGTGAGGTAATAAGTTTTACCTGCAACTACATCTTTTGGATCAAAGGAGATATGACAAATAGTATCTTTTTGTAGTCCAAAGGAATGAATTTTAGATTTATCTGATTCGTACTCTGTTTCTGAATAGTACAATTCATACTCAAATTCATAATCCTGATATTCAGCCTTTGTCCATTTCACATCGAATTGCAATCCCCAATATGCTTTACCCAAAGGAAATTCTGCCCTTGTTGCACCCGGAGAGTTTAACAAATTGTTTCCCTCTATATCGTTTATGATATCAGATTCTTTCCCATCGTCATCATCATTCTTGTTGCACGATGTGGTAATTACAGAGATTGCTGACATTGCAGCGAAAAATAATAAAACTGACTTTTTCATTGTACTAATTAATTAATAGTTAATATCTAAATGTTTTGCTTATACTTGAAGTCTCCGTTCCCTTACCGGGGAGACGGTAGGAAATTATAAATGGATAGTCGCCAGATGTATAAGAATTGGCATGTTCATAATCGAGGATTTTCACCTCATCGGCCGAGAGGCGTGCTCCTCTTTTGTGTTTCTGAGAAATGACGTTCTGAGCCTGTCGCGTATCCTCGTTGCACTGGTAGATTACATTGTAGGTAATCATTCCGTGTTCGTATATACCTTGTGGTATGCCGGATTGAATCTCGCTGTCTGACAGTTTGTCGTGGTTGATGGACAATGAGTTAAATATAGTCATAGCGTCGGTCGGCGGATAACTAAACGGACGGTCGCGCGGAAGTTCACCCTCGGTAAAATTATCGTATACTGCCTTATAGACCGACTTTCTATACCAATCGGTACTGTTGAGATTAGCCTCCAAATGAACCAACGCATTAGTCTTTTTCCATCCGTGCTGCTCAAAGTCGTCGAAGAAATCTTCGGTAACGAATCCTTTTGACATACGCTCCATAAAAATATCATCTCCGTCGATAAACGCTTTTCCATCCAAATCAATCGAATTAATCTTCTCTACAAACTTTTTATACTTGCTTGTTCTGAAATCTACTTTGCATATCTGCTTGGTTTCTAACTGGGCAAGGTCGCCGTCGGCAGAGATGTTGCGGATTGAGTCGCCGTTGGTGATGGTGTAGCCGGTGGACACGTTGTCGGTAATCTGGGCGGTGCGCAGGGGAAGGTTGACTATTTCGAGGGTGTAGATTGTCTGCGGGTTAAAGTTGAGATCCGAAAGGCTGAACGATATTTCGTACCGCTGGCGGCGCGAATTGAGTGTTACTTCGTTGCTGGCAAAGTGAGAGAACGAGGCGGTCTGCTGCTGTCCGTTGAGTGTTGTCAGACGGAGTTTCTGCTCGTATCCCTCGGGCACGTTGAGAAACAGATAGTCGAACACGGCGTCGAGGCAGATGTATCCCGTGGTGGTTTCCTCGGGGTAGAAGTTGTACATACGGTCTACAGGATAGGAGCAGATTATGTGGTCGGGATCGATATGGTCGGGACGCAGACCAGATGTAAACACTGTCTGCATACTTTCCACATATTCCGAGCCGTCGGGGTCTTTGGCGGTCTGCCATACTCCGTTTACCAACTGCTTGAATGTAACTTTTGCCTCCATCTTGTATTTGGTTTCGCTTTCAAGTGCTGTTTCGGGGTCGAACGACACCACAAGGCCTTCGTCGTCGATAGAGATAGAGCCTTTGAGTTCTTCGCCCGTGGCGAATTTATACACTTTTACGTAATCCACAAAAACTTTGTAGATATTTTTTTGTCCGTCCACCTCCAATGCCATCTGGTTGCGGCAGTCAACGTTGAGCAGCATTTGCGGCGACACAAACACATTAACGTCGGAGCTGCCATTGTCGGGTGTGAGCGATGATATTATGCTTTGATCCAATAAACCTTTTTCTTGGACAATTTCACAAGGCTCACCGATTTCAAACTTGAGCGAACAAGTGCCTTTGAATAGTCCGCCGAGCACCTTGTACTTGCATCCCACAAGACCTGTGAAATAAAACGGGTTTGGTCCCGCGCCTTGCAGTATGGCTCCGGCGGCGGCGTCGAAAATGGTGAATGTGCGCTCCTTGCGCAGAAACTTAACTTTGATGCCGAGTTTTGCGTCTAAGTATGCCCACAGTTGTGCGCTGGCATACCATCCGCCTATGCCCAAGGGACTGCTGCTGCCTTTGCAGTGCGAATTTTTGCCGTAGTTGGCAAGCAGAAACTCGCCGCCTGTAGCCACATTGAGTTCGGCAAAAAACGGCCAAGGTCTTACCGATAGACCTGTGGCGAATCCTACTCCGAATGCCACTCCGTCGGCATTGTCTAACGATGGTGAGGATTTGCGCTGCTGAAACGACTGCCATTGCGAATCGGAGAACAGGCTCTTGAGGCGGGCGTCGGGGTCGGGCAGGCGGGCGTCGATTTTGCCAGCCATAAAGTAACTATTGAGGTCGAGATGAAACAACTTGCCGAGGTCTGCCACAATGCCGCAGCGGTCGTTGGGACGACCAAGGTAGGTATACCACTTGTCGGGTCCGAAATATGCTGTAGCGTCTACAAGTTTATTGTTGTCGCCTTTGCCGTGTATTAAGCCCAAATCGAGGTATGCTCGCAGATAGGCAAAAAACGACTTGTTGGTATTGTCGTATTTAATAAGTGTGGAGGCGGTAAGGGGATAACTGCCTTTGATTTCGGGAATGGGTAGTTGTGAACCATCAGTGCTGGTCATTTGGTTGGCTTTGTTAATAGCTTTGATGTATTTGTTGGCGTTTTCTACTATGCTACCAAACTTTTCGTTGCCGTTGAGGAATACGGCATCGCCTTTAAACTGCACATAATTTAGTCCCCAACTATTGTTGAACTGTATGTCGAGCATAGTTTTGGCGTCGCAGAAGTTTTTGTTGTAGATGCCAAATTTGAGGGCTGCAGTGAATCCGAATCCCACGCTGACATCGGGTTTGTAGTAGATACCTGAAGGAGTTTTGCCTGCGGGCAGCATTTCGGAGGTTTGTTGCATATGTCTGTATACACCTCCGCCAATGCCGTATACGTTGAATGCCGGCGGAATGAGAAACAGAGTGCCGCCGTTTTCCATCATCAAATCGGCAAAGAAATATTTGTTGCCGCCCACTTTGCCAAATAGTCCTGTGGCATTGATTTCAAATAGATCCACAAATTTTACTTTTACATCGGCGTTAAAATAGTCGCCATACATTGGATCGTTTTTTTCAAACACTGCCTTTCCATCGATGCTGAATGTATTGGAAGTGTATCCGAGCGAAAACCGCGACACACGAAATGCATTGAATTTGAAATTCTGGAAATCGCCCAAAATATGAAAGGCACCTCCTGCCTTGATTTTATCGGCGAAGTCCATATCTACATCGATGGTGAGACTATCGTTGCGCAAGGCGAGTTTGTTGAGTTGTAGTTCAAATTGTCCAAATTTCATCGGTTTGTCGCTTTCCAGCGACCAAATTCCGGGCTCAAAGTGTGGTTTTTCGGTGCTGAGTCTCAGATTTTGGAACGCTAAATGTGGTAGATTGAGAGAGGTAACCTTGTCGCCGGCTTTGATGGTGAGTTTGCCGTGGGCAGTTACCGATGGAAGAAATTTGCCGTTGCGTATTTTCAGGTCGAGTTTGGAGGCTTTGTTTAATTCGAGTTCGGCACATATAAAATTGAGCACGAGCGAATCGCCAAGGTTGGTTTTTAGGTCAAACTCGTTGGATGCGTCGTTGTAGTATGCCTCGTATTGATGCCGCGAAAAACGTCCGAGGGCTTTCCAGTTGAACTCTCCGTCGAACGCCACTTTTTTGATGTCGTTTTTGAGCATACGGAACTCAGCGTTGTCAACGTTGATGGCAAAGGGCTTGCTTTCGTCGAGTTGCCACGCCATATTACGCACATTGGCACTGAGAGTAAAGCCGTTGTCGTCTATTATGAAATAATCACAATTGACCGTGGTAGGCTTAATAGAGTCCTTGCTAAACTGACGTGGAAACTGCAGCGACGACTTGCCCACCGACACGCCACGCCAAAGATTTTTCTCGTTGGATTGGAAATAGCCTTCGGGAAACTTGATGTTGGTGCTGGTGACAATCTCGCTGTTGTCGAAATCGAGACGTTCCAATGTAAAAATCCAGTCTTTGAGGTTTCTGAATCCGAATTTCACTTTCTGGTCTAACGAAAAAGCAAAGTCGTTTACCTCTTGAAAATCCAACGTGGTGGAAAACTTAGGTACTTGTTTGGTAATAGAATCACGCTCGTCGTAAAACACAAGGTTAGTGGAATCGATTTCTACAACAGCCTTGGCGTGAAACTTGGTGATGCCTTCGCAGTCAAACTCGGCGTATGTGCCTTTGTCGAACACCACCCTGATGTTTTTGCCAAACGACACTGGTGCTATCATATTGATTTTACCGGGAGAGCAGACACCGGCCTTGCCCGTGATGGTAAAAGTGCCTTCGAATCCGAGTATGCAACTTTTCAAAGGTATCACGCACGACATTAATATGGTGGCAACCGAATCGTTGTCGTGCACAATTTCCGACACCACCAAGTTGTATCCTGCGTCGTTTTTGATGCCCACCGGCAGAGGTATCTGGCTGTTTTTAACCAATTCGCGAAGGTTTGAGGCATAGTTTGCCATCTCTTCCACCTTGTTGCATAGGTTGATGGCTGATTCTATCCTGCGCTTGTCAGACTGGTCAAGTTTGTTGAACCATTCATTAGTGGCAGCACTTAGGCATACCTTGCTGGCGTCGGACAATACTCCGCGCATTTGGTCTTTGAAATTCTGCCCATAACATAGCGCTACGGATACTGCTAAAATTGTTGCAAGTAATAGACGTTTCATATTTAGTTGTAGTAGATAGTTTTGTTTACATCTCAAATTTAATCTCGTTGCTCAAAGGAGATTCGGTGCCGTCGGAAAAAACCAGCCTTACACAGTAGAGATAACTGCTGCCGAGCACAAGTCCGCTGTCGGTAAACGTGCCTTTGTCGTTGATTTGCGAATAGGTCTGCAAAGGCTTGTCGTTGACCTTACGGTAAACTATCACATATCCCGGTTGCTTATTGATAGAACTTGTCCAACTGAGAGTGAGCATATTACCGTCGATTTTTTTCTTAAGCTGCACCGTTTCTTCTTTGCTTTGTGGCACGCTGAACGATTTTTTTGCCATTGCAGATGCCAGACCAAAATTATCAACTGCTTGTATAGCATAATGATATTTTTGTCCGGGGAGAGCGGTCTGGTCGGTGTATGAATCTGCCGTTGCCGCCACAGATGCCAAAGTATCAAATTGTGCATCATTAGGTTTCTTTCTAAAAATCAGGTATTTTTGCACATCGTTTGACGGCGAGGGAATAAAAGACACCACCACTTTGCCTTTCTGATAAAGTAAATTGTCGATTTCGGGAGCCACA
This sequence comes from Bacteroidales bacterium, assembly GCA_017394445.1. Lineage (GTDB taxonomy): Bacteria > Bacteroidota > Bacteroidia > Bacteroidales > UBA3824 > UBA3824. The sequence goes on from JAFPYT010000042.1 coordinate 43,258, forward strand.
GGCGCAATGCTGTCGTATCGTGCCACTGCAGCGGGTGCAGAGAGTTTCGACTGATTGTCGCGTCCGTCAACTGCGCTAAGTTTGTAATAAACATATTTCGACAGAGTGTTGAGGTTGATAGTGTCCACATAAAAAGTGTCGGCTATCATATTGCGGGCATACATAATATAGTTGTCGTCTTGGCTGTTTGACCTTTGTAGACGATATCCTATCACGTCGGGGTCGGGATGAGGATGCCAACTAAGATGCACAAGTCCGAGGCTGTCGCAATAGCCACTCGGTGGTGCTGGAGGAGCGGGCGGAATGCTGTCGATTAATTGTGCATACATTGGAAACGGATTTATTCTTTCTGTTGTATTGTTGTATGCCGACAGGAAATAGTAATTGTCGTACAATGGCGACTTGTCGGTAAACGTGCGCTGCATTGGGTCGTTACCCGTAAAAACAAGGGTCTTGCTGCCTGTTGAACTTTTTGAACGGTAGATTTTATACCCTGTAACGTCGGCATCGGTGTCGTAGGTCCAAGTAAGCACCACGGAGTTGTTGTTGACAGTTTCCACGCTTGTGAAACTTGGGTCTTTTTCAAGAGGAACCACCTTTTTGGTTTTTACAGGCTGGGAAGCCGGACTCTCCTCGCCAAACGAATCAATACCAATGATGCGGTATTGGTAGTTGCCGCTGTTTTCTACCAAGGTGTCGGCAAAAAAAGTTCTGTCGCCGCGCGATTGCATAGATATGGCAATGGGCGATTCTGTAATACGGTGGAATGTTTTGCCGTTGTCGTCGGAGCGTTCAACATAGTAACTGTTGAATTTTTCTACCTGCGAATGTTGCCACCACACCACTATCGCTTTTTTGTTGCAATAGAAATAAGGTGCGGGGGGTGCGGTGATAGGGCGGTACTCGGCAATGCCTGTAAACACATAGGCGGTGTCGGTAAACGCAGAATCGTATTGAGCCAAATAGATATTGTAGAGATATTTCTCGTCTGGCTTAACGTTGGTATCTTTGTAATACAAGCCCGACAACCTTGCCGCCGTTATCGACATATCGGAGCTAAAAAGTGCAAAACCTATTCTGCGCTCCTCGTCCTGACGCTTTTTGTAGGCTTTGATGGGCAGAAAATCAGTGTCTTCTATTTCAGATTCGCCAAAGATGCACTCGCCGGCTATCATTGCGTACTTATCGTCCTCGTGTTGCGCCCATTCAGATTCGGGAGCCACTTTTATGGGCAATGGGGTGATTATGGTGCGCTCGGCTGGCTCCACAAGTTTGCCCTTGCGGAGTATGGTTACTCGCTCAATGGTGTAGCCGGTGGCGTTGCCGTGCTGCCAAAGTTCGTAGTTGAGCGGAGCCCAACGGAGTTCGATATGGCTCTTGCCGGGTTTGGATAGCACGGCAAGGCGCGATGATGTCTGGGCAGAGGCGGTAAACATCTGCACCACAAGAATGATGGATGTGAGAATAATAGAGAGGTGTTTCATAAAGATATGTAGATTATTGAGGCATCCCGAGGGAGATACCTTTGTCTTTTTTTAAAACCGAAAATAAATGAAAGCGAAGATTACAACCTTTCGATTTCGTCGAGGGGAAGTTGGGTGATTTTAGAAATTAAATTGAGTTCAAGACCTTCTGCTTTCATACGCTTGGCTGTTTCAAATTTTTCGGATTGTGCGCCTTCGGCCTTGCCTTGTGCCATTCCTTCCACACGTCCTTCCGCACGTCCTTGTTCTATGCCGTCTTTCATAGCACTGGTCACGGAATTGCGCTGGGTCATTACTTCAAGCAAATAATCTTCGTAAGCGTATATATCGGCATCTGTATAGGCACTCCTTTCTACAATGTTCAACGCCTGACTGATATCTGGGTTTTCGAGCAATACGTCGTCAACCTTTTCGGTCTGCTCGTTGATTTCGGTGAGGAAACGAAGCCACAAATCCTTGATGGCGCGGCTGCCTCGGTCGACTGGACGGTATTTTACAAGTTCCACGAATATGAGCGAGAGGTCGTGATGAATGTCCTCAGGATGGTTTTTGTTGGTGATATAGAACTCCTGCATATATCCACTGTCGCCATCGTAGTTGAACGCCTCGTCGTTGACGAGGGCAAGGGCATAGACTTCTTTCAACCGTTCAAACGGATTGCCTTTTGCTAATTGTTTGGTATACATAGAGGCAGCGTTGAAAAGAGTGCGTAAAAAGAATTCCTTGTTCCAATACGACTGCATTTCAACTATAAAACCCCGACCTTTGTTGTCGGTACAACGAACGTCTACTATCGAATACTTTTTTGTTGGATTGTCGGGAACGTTCTCGGGGTTGAGATGCTCCACCTTGACGATTTCCATACCTTCGGGCAAAGGCAGAAGGGCATTCAAAAGACTCTTGACGAGATTTGGATGCTCGCCAAAGATTTTTTTGAAGGTCAAATCTACTTTCGGATTCAGATATTTTGACATAAGCGCTGATGTTTAAAGGTTTGCTGCAAAGATAAATATTTTGTTTAAAACTCCCAAAATTTATTTTTTATTTAACTACGAAAAGCACGAAATGGTTGATATAGAGGCAATACCGAGGGACACCCGCTTTTTGAAGGGGTATTTTTATTTTGTACAATATTCTGTTTGTCAAGGTCTTATTGATATCCAATAAAAGGGTTGAAAACATTGGTTTATATTGTTATGTGTGTTGAGGTAGTTTGAGAGGGTGTTATTGTATATTTAGGGTTGTTACTATGGGTTATGAGTTCGTAATTTATATTGTTTTATTATGTTCTATTTTTTTAGTTTTACCACATTTTACGTTTTTGTAGCGGAAATCGGAATTGCCTAATTTGGGGTAATATTTTATAATGTCCATAAATAATCTGTTAATGTCGATTACTTATCTTGATTATTCTTTAATACCTAATTTTTTTGCTTGATTAGGACTTATTTTTTCGAATTCATAACCACAATCTATGTGAAAGCGCAGAGCAATTTTATCTGAATTTTTATATCCTCCTAATATCTGAATGGCAGGAGGATTTATCTGTAACCTTCTATTAGGATCATTTCCATACGACATCCAATCTCTTACCCTAAAATATATTTTTCCTTCATAACTATCTATTCGCCATTTTCCTTTATGACTTAAAGTGTCTCCATTGTAAATATACTTATGTACATATGTACTATCTTGGGCAAACACTATATAATGCAATGATTGTTTGGGTTCTCCATACCTTTTACCATCAAGAAGAAAAACACCATCGAATTCTTTTCTTAATTCTTCTACTTTTTTTCTTTCTGCACATCCGAAAATAGTGGATAGTGTTACAACAACAATCAATACGCAAAATAATTTATTATTCATAATGTTCTTTTAATAAGTTAATTATATCAACAATAACTCGCAATGGTGTTTCCATCAAGAGTTTTATTTGTAACCGTTGTTGCCAAACGTAAACAAGCAAATTACCTTCAACGTAATAAGCATTGGACAATGCTTCAAAAGTGTCTGATGTTGCTGATAATACATCTGACACATCGTCTAAATCCAATAAGAAAGTCATTTCTTGATTAATATTAGACAATTTTGGGTAAGGATACTGACCTTCTTTTCTTTCTATATCATCTGTCAAATGTAGGAATAGCGAGTTCATTCCTGTGGTGTTTTTGACTGTTACTTTAACAATGCTTTTCTGGTCATAAGGCTCTATTGAAGATATAACTGCGCCGCCAATAAATATCTGTTCCAAATTGGAAGTAATATGTCGCTTTATGGATTCTTTAATGGACAAATCTCCTCCTGGGGTTAGTTCTAAATAAAGAGGTTCAATTTTATATTTACCTTGCATAAAATCGGTTCTCGATATTGCGTTAGATTCAAGATACAGCCGCAAATCATTTTTTATTTCAACCTGCAATCTTCCACGCAAATACTGTTCAACAAATGGATACTGTTGTCCATTTGTGCAATCAAACAATCTTGTAGAAGGACCTTCTCCATTAGCAAATTCATATAGCAATACACCGATAGTATGTCGCGAATTAGAAGAAAATGCTCTTTGTTTGGCATTCTCATCAAAACTATCAACCATAGGACATAAAGATTTTGCATAAGAAGATAAACAATCTACCATAGCATCTTTAACATTTTCTTGTGAAAACAATTGGTTAAATTTTGGACGTAATACATTCAACAAATCGTTCATATTAGTAAGATTATCTAATATTTTGGCCAATTGCTTTTTATCATTTATTATTCCATTAATAAAGTCTTTCTTGTTATTATTCCAAAAAACTCTCATACAATCTTCTGTCTCTCCGACAAAAATAGCAGAAATAAATGCATCGCACGTACAATCAATACAAGAAAAAATTAATTCATAAATGGGAAAATCTACTAATGATAACGACAACGGTGTATTGCCGTTATTAATATTGTATTTTGAGTCTAACAATTCTTTTTCTGAATATATTTCTATTCCTACGTTAGATAGTTGGGATATATCCGTTGCTTCGTCTCCTAACATTAGCCAATGGAGATCTTCAATATCTGTAACAATTACTATGGTATTAGTTGTCTTATCATAAAATAAATATTCTTTATTCTTATCATAATTAATCCAATTCTGAGTAATTAACTTATTTGAAGAAATATCCCAAAGATGAATTTTGTGTATTCTTGAATCATGGAGAATTGCATCTGTGGATTCATCTACAAATGATTCTGAGGTTCCTTTTATATGATAATCAACAAAATCGTTACCTTTCATCTCACAATAATATAAAGTACCATTTTGAGAAAAGCCATATATCGCGCGAGTTTCAAGTTCTCCTATTATGCCGACATCGTCCGATTTTTTTAAAACTGCAATAGAATCATTAGCATTTAATGATAAATAAATTGGTTTCCTTGCTGGTGTGATAAATAGTCCACTAATATCTTCTGTTAATGTAAACCATTTGGGCGATATAATATCCTCTTTCACTTCTTCCGCATCCTGTTCATTCTGCCACCATTTGAATATTTTTCTACTTGGGTCTTGGAGCATATCCCACTGGAAGTACCAAAGTTCTGTGCCTTCGCGGTAGTCCATAAGGTTTTGGGTGCTGCCCGAAACTTGCGATTCGGGGAAGGGGTGTTCGAGTCCGGCGATGCCGTGCCCTAACTCGTGGGCTATGGTGCGGGGTGCCGCGCCCGGGTAGATGAATCCGTAGGGATAGTAGCGCGGCATATAGCCCGCCACGCCGCCCGTCTCGGCTTTGGGGATGAAAAACAAGTAGGCGGTGTTGTCTTCGTATTTTTCGCCAAAGGCTTCAAGCACTGTTTTTTGTGAGGCGTTCCATACCGAGCCTGCCACTTTGGTGCCGCCGTGGGTGAAGTTGTCTATGCCGCTTACTTGGAGTTCGCGGGTTTCGAT
>JAFPYT010000043.1 GCA_017394445.1 Bacteroidales bacterium
ACAACCGCCACCTCGTTAGCGCATTGGTATTTGATAACGAAAAACAACGGAATCAACAAAAACAAAAGCACCCACCACGGGAACTTTTTCCGTTTCACCATCAAAATATGCTCCGAATTGTCGTCGGTGTTGTAGAATGTGGTATTTTCGCTTTGCATAAAATTACATTTTCTATTTAAGAATCCGTCTGCGCACACGCCAAGAACGGTGCTACAACGACTAAAACTAATACAAAAATCTTCTTCATACTTTATATGTTTTAATTGATTTATAATCTACTTTACAAATATGCTGCAAATATATTTTTTTTCCAAAAAAAACACATAACTTTTCTCTATTTTTGTTCAATTAAAATCACAAACCTGCAAAATAAAGAAAGATTATTTTTACCGAATCATTGTTGTTTGATAGATTTTTTGTATCTTGTGGTGTTTTTTGTGCTGTAAAATTACTTTACATCATTGTAAATTTTTTTTACATTTTTACTTTGAAATATTATTGTTAATGTTCTTAGTATTAGGTAGATAACTATATTGGCACAAGAAATGCTATTAATAAGGTAATTAAATATATTACAAATGAAACTTTTCAAATTTCGACATCTGTTGACCCTGCCTGCTCTTCTCAACATTGCAGGAATAGCCGTGGCGGTGGCTGCGTTTTATGTGCTGTTGTCGGTGGTGAGTTACGATTTAACATTCAACCACTCTATCAACGAATATGACAAGATATACAACCTATCTATTGAAAACAACGGCGGACGCTCCAACATTATTACCCGTCCTATGGGAGAACAACTCGGCAGACAGTTGCCCGGAGTGGAGAGTTTCGGATGCCTGCACCCGTGGGTAGAATGGTCGCTGTATGCCGAGCGCGATGGCAAATACCGTCAGATGGATATACGCACCGGCGCTATTAGCAAGGAATTGCTCAAAATGTTCTCTTTTGAGATTGTGGAGGGCGACACCTCTAAGTTTAACAATATGGATCAGGTTATTATAAGCCGCCGCAATGCTGAGAGATACGACATTCAAGTGGGCGAACATCTCAAATACAACCTCAACAAGGAGGACGAGATTGAAGTGGTGGCTATTTACGACATTGCGCCAAACACTGAACTCGAACCTTTTGGCGGTTTCCGCTGCATCGGCGACGAATATCTCTACTCTTATGGTTGGAGCGTTACCACATACTATTACAAGATGTCAAATCCTATCGACGAGGCAATAACCGAAGATGATTTAAGGCAATTTAACAAATCTTTTTATTTTCAACAGATTATGAATCAAGTAGACACCTTGATATATCCACGTGAATTTATTGAGGCGTATGTGGATACAGCACAATTGCCAAATGAAGCCCCTGAGTTTATGCCTTTGAGCAAAATGCACTTCGCCCCCGCAGTCAACGGTTTTCACGAGCCTGCCAACCCTCAGGTAACGTACACGCTTCTGATACTTGCCGTTGTGATAATCGTTATTGCCTATATCAACTATATCAACTTTTTCTTATCGCGTGTGCCACAGCGCATTAAGAGTATCAACACTATGAAGATATTCGGCAGTAGCCGTCAAAACCTCGTGAATATTCTCGTGGGCGAATCGGTGATATTCACCTTAGTGTCGATGGTGTTGGCGTTTGTGCTGGTGTATACTGTTGCCCCTGCGCTGTTGGGCAGTGCCATAAATATGGATATTGTGGTGTTTCCTAATTACAAGATGCTCGTTGTCAGTATTTTATTACCGATAATAATCTCCATAGCCGTAAGCATTTTCCCAGCGTTGCACATCACCGTGGTAGACCCCGCTCTCGCACTCAAAGGCAGCGTTACCAAACGTCACGACTTTGCGCTGAGATATATCCTCATAAGTGTTCAGATACTGGCATCTACCGTGCTGATAATCGCTTCGATGTTTATACATAAAAATATGGAGTATATCACAGCCACCAACCTCGGATTCAACAGCCGCAACCTTCTTGGTGTGGAAACAAGCCAACGGATATCCCAAAACCGCGATTCGGTGCGCACTCTCCTACTCCAAAACCCCGACATAATTGATGTGGCTTGGACTCACAGCGAAATAATTGCAAAGGTAAGGCACAACACAATGCGCTACTTGATAGAAGATCAAAACACGGTAATCCCCTTCGATATGATTTTCGTGTCGGACAATTTCTTTGATTTTATGGAAATAGAAATCGTGGAGGGTCGCGGATTTACCACTGCTGACTATCAGTCGGAAAATGGTGTGTACATATTGAACCAATATACACGCGATACGTATGGTGTAACTCTTCAAAACCATATCGGCAACATCAACGGAGAAGTGCCAAGCGAGATTGTTGGATTTTGCAACGACATAAAATTCAAACCGTTGCACTACCCGATATCGCCGCTCGCCTATTATATTCCTGGAAAGTTCTCTCCCGACTATACCGCGCTTCTTCATCTCTACATACGTATTCAAAAGCACGCCGATGTGACGAAAACCAAGCGGTATATTGCGGAGACTCTCGCAAAAATTGACCCCGATTTCCCATTTATCCACAATCCTGTAAAGACTTTTGAACAAGAGATGATGGATTCTAACTACAACAAGGAGATAGAACTTGCGCGGATGATTTCGCTCTTTGCTTTCATTGCAATTTTGATTTCGGTGATGGGTATTTTCGGAATTGTTTATTTCGAAACCGAACGCCGCCGCAAGGAGATTGGCATTCGCAGAGTAAACGGTGCTACAATTTGGGAAATACTTTCGCTGTTTAATGTCAAATTCTTGAAAATAAGCGCAATATCATCGATTGCTGCCATCCCGTCAGCATATTTCTTTGTACAAAAATATTTCAGCGGATTTGCCTACCACTACCCTGTAAACGTTTGGGTGTTTGTTTGGGCTGTGTTTCTTACCGTTGTTGTAACGCTTTTAGTGGTAACCGCAGCAAGTTTCCGTGCCGCCAGCGAAAATCCTGTAAGGACCCTCAAAAACGACGAGTGATGTTTAAAATTCCAAACGATACTATAAAAAACTAAAACAATGTACCAATCAAAATTACTTCCCAACGCCCGTATAGATGTGGCTGACGCTCTGCGTGGTATAGCCGTTGCGGGCATTATTCTGTTCCATTCTGTGGAGCATTTCAACATTTTTACCCAAGAACCGATTGCTCATACCCTATCGTGCGACTTGCTTGTAGAGGATATTATGGCGTGGATTCTTTCGGGCAAAATGTACGGAATTTTTGCTATGCTTTTCGGCCTTAGTTTCTTCATTATGAACGACAACCAACAACAGAAAGGTCGCAGTTTTTCATTGCGTTTTGCTTGGCGAATGATACTTTTATTTTTGTTCGGCGTGGTGAATATGGCTTTTTACGATGGCGACATACTTATGATTTACGCAATGTTTGGATTGCTGATGATTCCCATCAGTTACCTGCCGTCGGCTGCTGTGTGGTGCATTATAGGAGTTTTGGCAGTGCAACCAATTGAAATATACCGTCTTGTCTCAGGTTGGGAATTCGACACCGATAGTCTATGGGCACTTGCCGGAGTTGTGGGCGAGGCTCATCAGCACGGCACATTTTGGGAGAATACAATCTCTAATCTTCGTTACGGTTTGGAGTTCGACCTTAAATATTTTGTGTGGAGCGGACGTCTTACGCAGATTCTCTGCCTCTTTATTCTTGGAATGCAGTTGGGCAGACAACGCCTTTTTTACAACGAGGGCAATAATCTAAAAATATGGCACATCATCCTTGCCATCTCGTCGGCAGTGTCTATCACGCTGAGTTTCTTTGATTTTGGCGCAATTGCTGTATGGCTCAAACCTGTCTATTGTCTGTTTATAATTATGATGATAACCTCGGGTGTTGTGTCGTGTTGGTACGCCTTCGACCGTTTCCGCAAGGTATTGAACCACCTCTGCATTTTTGGGCGTATGAGTCTGACTAACTATCTGTTGCAGTCGATAATAGGCAGTTTTATTTTCTGCGGCTACGGACTTTCGTTTTACAACAAAGTCGGCGTCACCTACGCTGTACTAATTGGTCTGCTTATGGTGGTTTGCCAATATATTTTCTGCCGCATTTGGTTCAGAAACCATCAGCGCGGACTTTTGGAGGGACTTTGGAGAAAGGCAACGTGGATTAATATCGGCGGCTGAAATTTGGAATGGTACAAAAATTCTTTTATCTTTACCAACGAAAAAACTAACAATAAAATGAATACTTTTGAAGTAAAACCCTCTACAAATTATGCTCACAACACGTCCCGAAGTTATGCCCGTTGTCTACGCCCTATACCAACGCATCGGCTTTAATCAAACCGACTTTAAAGACGGCGTGGCAACGATGCGGATGGTATTGTAGCAATAAAACTGCGACATTTCAATCGTGATAATCATCCTCGCTCCATTCAAACTTGACAGTCTCGGGCACCATATATTTGCCGATTTTGTAGTCGATATTCGCCTTGTGGGCTTGGCTGAGTTGAAAACGTCGGGGGATGCGGTACATCTTGCCGTCTTTGATAAAATATGCCCCCGTCTGATGGAAACGGAACGCTACACCCCGCGCCACACATTGCTCCCTCACGTGCAGAATCCAATCGTAATTGCAGGGACGAGCCTCAATGCCCGATTCGCCGCTAACAGCCACTTCCTCAATTTCGGGCGTCAGGTACGGCGTGAGGTCAACATCTGTAAGCATCGGCGCCACCATAATGCTCTTGTGTTTGATGGGCGACGACAAAAATATCGGCAGGCGGTAATCCGCCATTTCTTGATTCTCCACGGTGCAGCCCACGAGCACATTGTCGTAACCATCGCCCCAATCGTCGGGAATACATTCCATAAAACGGTCGATGCGTTTGGTGAAAAAATAAAACCAAAGGTCGCTTCTCTCCTTCATCATCCGCCAACATTCGGGTCGCCATTCGTCGGCATCTTTGAGCAAAAAATCGGATGTGAAGCAGGTGAACACAATCCGTCCGCTTTCGATTTTCCAACTTTTGTCGCGTTTGCGTTTGATGGGCAGGTTGAAATTGCCTGTCTTCCTGCACTCTTTGCTTGATATTTCGCTGCCGTACATCTCGTCCTGACGGTACACATAGCAATATTTGCACCCCGAACTTATCTTGGTGCATCCGTGCCACGGATTCCAATCAGCGTATATCTCCCAATTTTCTGCCATAGGGCAAAGGTAGGGAATATTCTAATAAGTTTTAAAAATATTCCGCCAAATTTAAGTCTAAATCCACTTAAATATTATCTTTGTGCAAAAATTTCAAACAAACAATTATGAATAAAATGATAGCATTCTGCGGTCTCGACTGCACCAAATGCGATGCCTATATCGCCACCCAAACCAACGACGATGCCCTTCGCGAAAAGACTGCGAAACTTTGGAGCAAACTTAACAATGTTGAGATTCTTCCCGAGCATATCAACTGCGATGGTTGCCGTGTAAATGGCAGAAAAACAGTATTTTGCGATAAACTTTGCCCAATCCGCCAATGTGCATTGCAAAAAGGGTTCTCCACCTGCGGCGATTGTGCAGAATTGGATAAATGCCAAAAAGTTGCAATGGTTATCAGCAACAATGCCAATGCGTTAGCAAATTTAAAGAATCAAAACCTCTAAGAAAATGAAACTTCGCAAATTTGAAATCACCGATGCGCCTATCATTTTTTCGTGGATAGAGGACAAGACCGCGTTTAGAAAATGGAGCGCCGACCGTTATCCTGTTTATCCACCCAAACCTGAGGATATGCTTGCGCAATATGACGAAACAGTGTACCCATTCACCGCTGTTGATGAAGACGATAAGGTGGTGGGACACTTTATTTTACGTTACTTTGAACCGACAAAAACTATCCTCCGCCTTGGTTTTGTAATTGTAGACAACTCGCAGAGAGGCAAAGGTTTAGGTAAACAGATGTTGCATTTAGCGATAAAAAAAGCCAAAGATGATTTTGACGCTAAAAAAATCTCTCTCGGAGTTTTTGACAACAATCCGTCGGCTTATCATTGTTACCAATCTATTGGTTTTAAAACAGTTGAGTCGCGCGTCAGCATTATCGACAATGAGGAGTGGATGGCTAAGGAGATGATTTATGATTTAACTTTGCAAAATTCTCTTTGGCGGCAAGTCTACCAAGAAAAATGAGGGAGTGTATTTGGTGTAAGATACCGTTAATACTCAATCACTATCGACCTGTTAAACATACGGTTGCCGTATTTATAATCGCTGCAATTGATACGCTCTATTTCGTTGTCGCTGCCGAAGATGTATCCAATGGAGATTTCTGCCTTGACGTTAGAGCCGTCGTAGATGATTTTCTTGGGTAATTTCTCACTGCGGCAACGGATGGGCGTTGCGGTGAAAAACGTCGATTGGTTTATGTCCAAACGACCCTCGCGGATAAGGTATTCAAGGTCGATGACTTGGTGGTCGAGCAAATTGTCGCCACGCTCGTACTCAAAACTTACGATGAGATTCTCCATATTGTATTCGATGGACTTTATCAAATCGCCGTCCCAAGTGTATTTGCACCTGTCGTCAACTTCGTCGGTGATGGATTTTATGTGTCCGTTTTCAAAATTGATGGGTAATTGACCGTCTTCGCCGTAATAAGAAATGTAGATGTTGGAGCCGTCAATGTTGTAAATGTCGCCATCAACATCTCCCTCGGTTTGTTCTGACACTCTTATAAGTTCAATCTTCTTGTCGAAATAGTTGATTTGGATAGAGGGAACGTTGTTGACTGAAACATTGGTAAGACGGTGCTTGTCGTCGTATTGTAAGGTGTAAACAGTGGTGGTCTTGTCCCACGAATCAGGGTCGTTGTAGTTTTCAATGGTTATCTTCTTGGGCATCAGGGCAAATGTTGCTTTTCCTGGTTCTTGTCCAATAACACGCACTTTGGTAACTTTGGCACCGGGTACGAATTGCGGATTTTTAAGGTCGGAATTTTGGAGGTCGGCGCTGTTGAAATAAAACCTAACACTCTCAAACCAAGGTACATAGTAGTGGCCTTTTTCATCTTTTTCAATCTTTTTGAAATGTTTGTAAATATCTTCCGCCGACATTCCGGGTCCCCATCCCTGCCAAAAATAATATTCCGACGAGAAAACTTCAAAATCCTTTACGAGGTTGTTTTTGAGGGTGAATTCAGCAACCATTTCGTTGTTTTTCAAGAGTTGGATTTTGCCGTCTTTTTCGGTGGTCTTGTATTCTCGGAGCGACGACAGGTCGGGAAACTTGTCGGCACAGTATATCGGACCAAAACTGTCGTCGTGGATGTAGTATTTGATTTGCGGGTTGCGTTTTACGAACTCTTCGCCGTTCCAATCCATCAGTACGGGACTGATGGCACGGCAATGGTCAAACGCCTTGACAACTAATGTGTTTGCTCCTGTTCGGCTTATTTGCAACTCTCCATTGGCTACTTGGTCAGAAAACTCTTCCCATATTGTTTGGTTGCCAGCCGTATAAGTTTCGTTGTTGATGAAATCAAGTTTGCCGAGTTCATCGCAAAACCAATCGAGCCTATGTCCGGCAAAGGAAGATTTTTCGTTATTTTTGGTCAACTGGTTGTCTTTGAGTAAGTACCAATTGTTTTCTATGTAAGATCTGTCGCCCTCTGCCTCTTGGTAAATGGCAACGTAAACACTTGCAGCACCGTCTTTCCGCTTAAAACACTCGATTTCAACGGTGGAGTCATCGCCGTCGCGCCAAGCCGACAACGTAGCGTATTGGTTTTGGGTGCGATTTTTTTCGTAGTTGTAGCCTTTGAGTTTTTTGAGTTGATACACTTTTAGAGCCACATCTTCGGCAAAAACAGTGTCGGCATACACGTCAGACTCGGTAGATGGTTCTACAACGGTTGTGGTATCTTGTGTTGCAGCGACGGAAGAATCAGCGTCGTTGTTTTGGTTTTGATTGCTGCCGCCCGCGCACGATACCAGCAAAAACGCAGCCATAGCGGCAAATGTGAATGTATTTTTCATAATGGTGGTGTGTGTGATATTGATTAATAGTCGTTGTATTTTAGTGTGAATTATAATTTCAGTATTTACCCCATCACCTCATATTCCACCAATTTCCAGCCTTTGAAGACCAAGATTATTGGATGCAATGTCCAATTGTGGTCTATTGCCTTGGTGTTTAAATCCTTGGCGGCAATCCTGATTTTATTGTTTTGCGTTGACTGCATAGCGATTGACGTTTTCGGATTGTATGCTGCAAAGATAATGTTTTTTTACAAAATCCACAAAACATATCCCGAGATTTCGTATATTTGCCTAAACAAAAACAATTATCAGAATGAAAAGATTATTTTTTACTATTGCTTTGTGCGCGATGGCGTGGATGGCTGAGGCTCAAAGCGTTGAACATCTGCTGCTTGGCGGATGGAAATTTACCAAGGGTGATGTCTCGGGTGCTGAAAAACCTGATTTCAATGATTCCAAATGGCAGGATGTTACCATTCCGCACGATTGGGCTATTTCAGGACCTTTTGACAAAGATATTGACAAACAGGTGGTTGCAATAATTCAAAATGGAGAACGCGAGGCTAC
>JAFPYT010000044.1 GCA_017394445.1 Bacteroidales bacterium
GATATGAAAAACATCGAAACAAGCGACGATGTGATGACTCTATTGGTGCACCTCGGCTATCTATCTTACGAACCTGAAACTCAGCGAGTAAGAATACCCAACACCGAAGTTGCCATAGAGTTTAAAAACGCCGTAAGCGTGGCAGGTTGGGGCGAACTGTCAAAATCTGTTGGTGCTTCTCTGCGCCTTTTGGACGACACCATCAACTTGCGTAAAGATAGAATTGCCCGTGCATTCGACGACTACCATTTTGAGGCATCATCCCTTTTGGAGTTTAACGACGAAAATTCAATGCGTTGCGCCATAGTCCTTGCATATTATGCCGCCAAACCATTTTACAAAATATTCCACGAACTACCCACAGGCAAAGGCTTCGCCGATATGGTGTTCATACCTTTGCATAATTCTTCACGACCTGCCATTGTTGTAGAACTCAAATACGACAAATCAGCCGACTCTGCCATCGACCAAATTCGCCGCAAAGAATACCCCGCATCGCTCAAAGGCTTCTCCAAACGCATCATTCTCTGCGGTATCAACTACAATAAATCCACATCCAAACACGAAGTGGAGATGGAGGTGATTGATAATTAGGCTAATTTATTATTTTATGTAGTTTTGCACATGTCTTTCCGAGTAAGTTATAATATTCTTGCCCGGAATTCGGAATGATATAAAATATGGGTATTCTCCAGAGGTATAGTAAGGAGGTTCATAATAGTCTTTAATTTGCTTGTCAAGTGCTGAGAGTGTTGATTCTTTTTCCTTCCTAAAAATATCACCTCTTTTCCTAACATCGTTGTCCATAAAAAATACAAGATAAGAAATGATTCCACAGCCTGTAGATATGTGTTCAACCTTTTTGCGGTTGATATCATCATCTGATAATATGCGTTTATCATAATCAGAGAGGTGAATCTCATAAGCATCAATCGGAGGATATTTTACTATTCTACCCTTATCGTCATAATCTAAACTATAATTGTCGTACAACTGTTTAAAAATACTATTTTGATACCATGCACAATTGTCGAGGTCTGCTGTTATAGAAATAAGACAACGATCCAAATTGCCATTGTCAGTGTATCTTATACGATAGGCTGGCTCATAACTTAAATTAGTAACCTGCGCCTCAAAAATATCAAATCCTTCTGACGTTGGAATCAAATGATGCATTTCTTTGCGTTGAACATCTTCAGAAGTTACAGATAAGTATGTATTGTCCCATTCAAAATGTGCCAACTTGCTTTTCAATGTTTCATAAAAACTTGTTCTAAAATATATCTGATGCACTTTTTTGTTGCCGCAATAGAAGGCAAGGCTGTAAATCTGATTGGGGTCGAACATAATATCTTTGAGCGAGTAGCCCAACTCAACTGCTTCGCCCTCCACTTCGTGGCTCTCTTTTACGGTGAAAGTGGTGGTCTGCTCGGCTTTGGTGTCGTCGGTGATGTTTTTGATTATCACCTTCATATCATTTGCCGATGCTCCGTTGAACAGTTCGGGATATTTGTACGAGAGCATTATGTAGCCTTCTTGATACTCTTTGGGCATATAGTTCAACTGGCGGTCGATAGGATATGAAAAGAGAATGTCGGCTGGGCGGAGTGTGTCGGCGGCTTGGCAGGTGGTAAACAATGATGTTGACACATACTCCTTGGCATCTCCGTTGTATACCACAGGCTGCCATTCGCCGTTGATTTGTTGCATCAGAGCTATTGTGGACGATAGGGTGTATTCTGTGTTTCCGTTCAGGATTTTGCTATTGATGGTTATCAGAGTGTCCTGCTCGTTGTAATTGTAATCGGTGGCAAAGTCGGCACCGCTCGCATCGGTAATGGTGCACGATTTAAGGTCGTAGCGGTAGGTGACTGTTTGGTCGGCTAACTTTACCTCAAACGGAGTATTCAATGCCACGCCCGGCTTGATAGAAAAGTCAGTTCCCACATATATATCTTTTGCGCCATTGCTTGGAGAAAAGTTGCCTCCAACGGCATATTGGCTTTTAGTAAGCACTTCAATAATGTTTGCGGAGTCTTTGTGCGTTAGTTTTATTTCGTTGTCATCCTTATTGCACGATGGCAAAACTATCATTGCCGACATTGCAGCGGCTATAATAGTGGTGAAAATTCTCTTTTTCATATTGATTCTTGTTTTTGAGTTTGATAACATTTTTTTCGCCCCAAATGTAACCATTTCTCCCGACAATCCAAATATTTTCTTATCTATTCAAAAGGTTTCGACAATCAGACCATTGCCGACCTTACCCAACTCCCCCTCGACGAAATAGAAGGGTTGTAAAAAGTCAATTGTACAATAAATAAAAAGTGCGACAAAGCCTTTGTCGCACTTTTTTTATTATTACATCTTATGCGAAAAGTTCTAATTGTTTGAGAACAAAGGTGTTGATAAGTATCTGTCGCCCGAATCGGGGAGGAGTACAACGATATTTTTACCTTTGTTTTCGGGACGCTGAGCAAGTATCGTGGCTGCTTTGAGGGCTGCACCCGACGAAATTCCTACCAAAATACCTTCGCTTACTGCAAACTTACGACCTTCGGTAAATGCGTCTTCGTTTTCGATGGCTATTACCTCGTCGTAGATTTTGGTGTTGAGCGTTTCGGGAACAAAACCTGCGCCAATGCCTTGAATCTTGTGCGCTCCGGCTGTGCCTTTTGAAAGTACGGGCGATGTGGCAGGTTCTACTGCAACTACTTTTACATCAGCCTTTTTAGATTTCAAAAATTCGCCAACGCCGGTGAGTGTTCCGCCTGTGCCAACGCCTGCAACAAAAATGTCTACCTTGCCGTCGGTTTGATCCCAAATTTCTGGTCCTGTGGTTTCGCGGTGGATTTTAGGGTTGGCGGGGTTTACAAACTGTCCGAGAATTATCGAACCTGCAATCTCTTTGTTGAGTTCTTCGGCTTTGGCAATTGCGCCTTTCATGCCTTTTGCACCCTCGGTGAGCACGATTTCTGCACCGTATGCTTTCAAGAGGTTTCGGCGTTCAACGCTCATGGTATCGGGAAGTGTGAGGATGGCTTTGTAACCTTTTGCTGCTGCCACTGCTGCCAAGCCTATACCTGTGTTGCCCGAAGTGGGTTCGATGATGGTGGCACCGGGTTTCAAAAGTCCTTTGTCTTCGGCATCTTTGATCATTGCAAGTGCAATACGATCTTTTACCGAACCGGCGGGGTTGAGGTATTCAAGTTTTGCTAAGATGTTAGCGCCGTTGATTCCGGCTTTCTTAGAATAATTGTTGAGTTTGAGGAGCGGGGTGTTGCCAATCAACTCTAATGAACTTTCGATAATTTTACTCATTTTCTTTATGTTTTTTAAAGGTTCTTAATTCGTTTAATTATTACACTGCAAATATAGTTGCTATGGAATATTACGCCAAGAGAAATTAAAAATATGGTTATAATTTCTAAATTGCTATATTTTTGTAGATAATATTACCACAAAAACTATTGTCTTTATTGCAAAGTTAGAAAAAAGGTGTTAGATGGTGTTTGATTGTGGTTTATTTTTTTTATAAACTGCAAAACTGCATATTTTAATAAAACAAAGATTCTCTATCCCTACTTGTGGCAGTCAGGGATAAAGAATCCTTTGAAAACAAATCAATTATTTATGGCTTAGATAGCGTCGAATGCCTGACTCAAATCGTCGATGATGTCGTCGATGTGCTCAACACCTATTGAAAGACGAATTGTGGTGGGCGTAATGTGCTGCTGAGCGAGTTCCTCGGGCGAAAGTTGCGAGTGTGTGGTTGTGTACGGATGTATCACAAGACTCTTAACGTCGGCAACGTTGGCAAGGAGCGAGAAGATTTTGAGGTTGTCGATAAACTTCCAAGCATCGTCCTGAGTGCCTTTGATTTCAAATGTGAAAATCGACGCGCCGCCTTTGGGGAAATACTTCTTGTACAATGCGTTGTCTCTGTGTGTAGAGAGCGAAGGATGGTGAACTGCTTTTACTTTGGGGTGTTTAGCAAGGAAGTCTACCACTTTGAGTGTATTCTCAACGTGACGCTCGATTCTAAGCGGCAGAGATTCAACACCTTGAAGCAAAGTCCACGCATTAAACGGGCTGATGGTAGCGCCGGTGTCGCGGAGAATAACCGCACGGATACGGGTTACAAAAGCGGCAGGACCGGCAACATCGGCAAAGATAGCGCCGTGGTATGATGGATCGGGTTTTGCCAAAGTGGGATACTTGTCGGCATTGGCTTTCCAGTTGAACGAACCGCCGTCTACGATAACGCCGCCGAGCGAAGCACCGTGACCGCCGATAAATTTGGTGGCTGAATGAACCACAACGTCGGCACCATGTTTCAAAGGCTGAATCAAGATAGGTGCAAAAGTGTTGTCAACGATAAACACAATATTGTGACGGTGAGCAATTTCAGAAATGCCTTCGATGTTGAGCACGTCAGAGTTGGGGTTGCCGAGAGTTTCGCCGTAAATCACCTTTGTATTAGGTTTGATGGCTGCCTCTACTGCTTTCAAATCAGAGAAGTCAACAATTGTGTATTGAATACCCTGAGTAGAAAGTGTGTGTGTAATAAGGTTGTAAGTGCCACCGTAGAGGTTGTCGGCAGCAACGATATGGTCACCGTTTTGGAGAATATTCTGCAAAGCGTAGGTGATGGCTGCTGCGCCCGATGCTACTGCCAAGCCTGCTGTACCGCCTTCGAGGGCTGCAACGCGCTCTTCAAAAACACTCTGAGTGGTGTTGGTAAGGCGTCCGTAAATGTTGCCTGCATCGCGAAGACCAAAACGGTCGGCTGCGTGTTTCGAGTTGTGGAAAACGTATGAAGTTGTCTGATAGATAGGAACTGCCCTTGAATCGGTTGTGGGGTCTGCTGCTTCTTGTCCTACGTGCAATGCTAATGTTTCTACATGTAATTTCTTTGTACTCATTTTCTTTATCATTTAATGGTTAATACTCGTTTTATTTTTACGATGCAAAGATAGGGGTGTTTAGATACTTATTCCAAGTAAAAATATAATTATGGATTATATTTCTAATAATTGCATTTTTTATAGAGTATTAATTCCAAGAAAATGAGTTTTTTGACAATAATGGAGAATATTTATTCGGAGGCAGAAATCTCAATTAGTGATCTTTACGATATTTGTAGATAAAGAATGCACAGAGGACAATCACTACTGTGGTGGCTGCGGCGATGGCTATCAATGTGGTGGTGGGAGAGTCTTGCCAAGGACGGGGGATCGGCGATATCTAATAATGTCATAGCAGTAAATGTTTATGGTTTATAATTGTGTTGATTTTATTATTGTTTCGATTTGCGGTAGCGGACAATGAAGAATGTGCAGAGGGCTATTACAATTAATCCTACGGATAAAACAGCAATGAGCGTGGTGCTGTCGGTAAAAATTGCCTCGCAGGGCTTTACTTTGTCTAATAGTATCATAGTATTGGTTTTTAAAGTTGGTAATTCTTTTCCGCAAATATAACTAATTATTTTAATGGATGAAAAAATAAACCGCTATATCTATCAGCAATCCTGTAAAAAAACTTACCGCATTGCATAATGCGCTGTAAATCATCGCTTTTTTGATGTCTTTTACAAAAAAGTAGTACCATATAGCCTCAATCACCACAATAGCCACTTCGGCTATGGCAATCGAAACCATATCGTTGGGAACGAACAGGTTGAGCGGCAGGTTGGTGAGCGTGTTGACAATTACCGACGAAAGCAATACTTTTTTGTCGTTTTCTTTTAACAGCCTAAGTACAATAAACTCAATGATTATTGTAGTCACAAGCGGATATATGTAGTGCGAAAATATCATCTTTTAAATCAAACTTAATAAATAACCGGGCATAAGTGCTGCCGCCAAAATTCCGAATGCCAATCCTTCGCGACCGGGCAGTGCCTTGTTTGCCCAAAATAGTGTTATGGGCATAGTGCAGTTTATCAGAAACAATCCCGATAGTGCCAAAATGGGCGAATAATTCTTTAATATCATACATACCACAGCCGCCAAAGCGGTGATTATAAATGCTTTGGCGTTTCCTGAGAGTTTGGCTATAAATCCTCCCGACATTTTGCCTGCCATTGCCAATCCGCCTGTAAGTAGCACTGTGAGGGTGTTTTTTTCGGTGTTGCCCTTTTAAAATATTTCGCCAAAACACGACCGTAGCATTACAAAAAGTGCTAATAGTGAGACGATTATAATAACCGTTGTTTTCCTTTTGCTAATAGTTTCGTTGATGGATGGTTGCACAGTTTTTTCGTCGTCGTGGAGAATGTAAATAAGCGATGCCACGGCTATTAATATTATTAAGGTGTAGAGCAAGGTCCACGAGCAAAAAACATATCCGATTGCCAATCCAAACGCACCTGTGGATACAAATACGCCCAATGCGCGGATGTCGTTGTCGGTTTTTATAGCGGTTTGTTTGCCACCCCAAACGTGAAAAAGCGAATTGCCCACGCCTGCAGTTATGGCTGTGATTACAAACAATGATGTTGCACCCCCCATAATTGATGCTGCCGACGATGATATCACCGCCGCCAAAAGCAATAAAACGCTCAGTAGAAGCATCCAATGTTTTTTGCCTATCTTGTCGGCTATTATTCCAGTAAATGGCTGAGTAGCAAATGCCAACAGATTATATGTCATAAATATACTTATGATATTATCGTTGTTGGCACCGCCCGATGCAAGGTATAACCCACATAGGCAAAGGCAGTCAACGAGAAAATGCATTGCCGAACAGAGCGTGGTGGATAAGATTTTGGGCATAATGGCAGAGTTTTTTTGTTGCAAATTTAAAATAAATCGTAAATATGAGTATTTTTGCGGACTGAAACATGTATAATAAAAATTGTGAAACCATTCGTCATAGCCTTTGATGGCAAACGCGCCGCTAACAACAAAACCGGTCTCGGAAATTATAGCCGACACATTATCAGTCTTTTGGCTAAATATTTCCCCGAAAACCGATATGTTGTTTTTTTGCCTAAACATAACAAAAACAAACAGTTAGAGGAAATTCTCACAGCCAATGAAAATGTATCTGAGTTTTTCCCAAAAAAAGGATTTTGGCAAAAGTTTTCGTCGCTGTGGAGGTCGTATGGTATACGAAAAGATATTGTTGATTCACATTCTACAATATATCATGGACTTAGCAACGAACTTCCTCAGACTATCAAAAAAACAAATGTCAAGAGTGTGGTAACAATTCACGACTTGATTTTTTTGAAGTTTCCTAAGTTTTACAAGTTTTTCGACCGCAAGATTTATACCTACAAATTTCGTACTGCGTGCCAAAACGCCGACCGTATTATTGCCGTAAGCGAGTGTACCAAGCGCGATATTGTGGATGTGTTTAAGATAAATCCCGACAAAATTGATGTTATTTATCAAGGTTGCGACAAGGTGTTTAAAACCGATGTTGCGCCCGAAACATTATTGAAAGTCAAGCAAAAATACAATCTTCCCGAACGTTTTTTGCTCAATGTCGGCAGCATAGAGGAGCGCAAAAATGCTTTGCTTATTGTTAAGGCGTTGCCGCTTATGAAAGAGAAGTTGCCCCTTGTAATTGTCGGAAAACGAACAAAATACACTGACGAGGTTGAAAAAACAGCCGAAAGTTTGGGTGTTAGTAATCTTTTGCATATTTTTGACAAAGTTCCTTTTGAGGATCTTGCGCCGTTTTATCATCTTGGCGAGGTGTTTATCTATCCGTCTCGTTATGAGGGATTTGGCATTCCAATTATAGAAGCAATCAATTGCGGAGTGCCTGTTGTGGCAGCCACAGGGTCGTGTCTCGAAGAAGCGGGCGGACCTGATTGTCAATATGTTGACCCCGATAACGAAAAATCTTTGGCGCAGGCTATCGAAAGGGTACTAAATACGCCTGAAAATCAGGATTTTCGCACTAATGCTATTGCCAAAAGTCGCGAATACGTAAAACGTTTTTCGGAAGATAATCAGGCTATACAATTAATGGATTGTTATAAAAAAATATTAAATGGAAAATAAAATATCGGTTGTTATCAACACTTACAACGCCGAGCGACATTTAGAAAAGGTGTTAACTGCGGCAAAAGAGTTCGACGAAATAGTGGTGTGCGATATGGAAAGCACCGACAATACTGTTAAAATCGCTGAACATTTTGGTTGTAAGATAGTTACCTTCCCTAAAAAAGATTATGTTAGTGCCGAACCTGCACGAAATTTTGCCATTCAGTCGGCTTCTAATCCGTGGATTTTGGTGGTAGATGCCGATGAAATTATTACTAAGGAACTTAGAGATTATCTTTATAAGCAAATTGAGGCAAACGATTGTCCTGCAGGGTTGTTCATTCCGCGCAAAAACTATGTGATGAACAAGTTTATAAAGCAAACCTATCCCGACCCACAGCTTCGTTTTTTCAAAAAAGAAGGCTCCGATTGGCCGCCATACGTGCATACATTCCCAAAAGTGGATGGCAGAGTAGATAAAATTCCTCCCGAGCGTATGGAATTGGCATTGATACATATCAGCGATACGGTTTATGAACAATTGCATAAAATGAATCAGTATACTGAAAATGAGGTGGTTAAACGGGGAACCCAAAAGGTGAATTTATTCCGGCTCTTTACAAAATGTTATTTCCGCTTTTTTAAAAGTTATATCTTGAAAGGTGGTTTTAGATATGGTATTCGAGGACTTGTATATGCCGTCAATGCTGCTAATTACAAGTTTTATACTATGATTAAGATATGGGAAAAACAACACGAAGTGTAATATTTGTGTTTTATTGTTTATGAAGATACTGCATTTAGTTGCCAACGATTCATGGGGAGGGGGCGAACAATATGCCTACGATTTGGTTGCCCGACTCTGTAGCGAGGAATGGTGTGAACCTATAGTAGTGTGCCGAAACACACCTATTGTGGTTAGCAATTTTGCTTCGCTAAACATAAGAGTGTTTAAACTTAATATGAACGGTTATTTTGATTTGCGTTCTATATTAGCTTTGTCGCATATCTTAAAAGATTTGAATGATGATTGTATAATTCATGCCCATGATTTCAAACGAGCTTTCATAGCCCTTATGGCACGCAAGATGTTTGCAGGAGTCAAAAAGATTCGGATTGGAATGACACGTCATCTTGTTCGTCCGGCTAAGAACGGTGTTTTTGAAAAATTCGTTTACCGCAATATTGATTCGATTATGTTTGTGTCGCAAATGGCTATGGACTTTTTTTTATCGTCTCAGCCCAAAATTGACAATAATAAATGTCGTGTAGTGCTTAGTGGTGTTAAAGACCGTAAATGTGATTCGCTTTTTTTGAGAACTAAGTATAACATTGCCAACAACGAGTTTGTGATAATGTATCATGGTCGTATTGTTCACGAAAAAGGCGTAGAGGTTATTATCAAAGCTCTGTCTTGTTTGTCTAACATACCGTTTCGTATGGTTTTTGTGGGCGATGACACTACAGAATATGCTTATAAATTGAAGAAACTTATCTCTGAAAAATCTCTTGACGATAAAGTTGTTTGGACAGGTTATCAAAAACAAATTGAGCAATGGATAGGAGGATGTAACTTAGGATTGCTACCCACCATTGCCCGCGAAGCTTTTGGTCTATCTGCTGTGGAATATATGATGGCAGGAAAAACGGTGATAACAACAGATAACGGTGCTCAGAAAGAGTATATAAAAAATGGTGTTACGGGCATTCTTGTGCCTGTGAATGATGCTGATAAAGTATCTGAAGCTATTGAGACTGTTTACAAAAACGGCTCTTTCGTAGATATTGGCAATAATGCTCGTAAATTTTACCAGCAAAATCTTAATTTTGAAATTTTTTACAAGAAAATTGTTGACGTATACACCAACAATTTTTAATTTTATCCGAAAAAAATTCAATAGTTCATGATCAACTTCTCCGAAAAATACAACGAAGCCAAGCACTTTATTAACAAGGGCATTTGGAAAAAAGACACTACCATGCTCGGCAAGGTTAAACACTCTCTGTATGAGGTGCTTAAAATTATTATCATTGCCGTCAAGGGGTTTACCGAAAACCGCTGTTCGGTTAATGCGTCGGCGTTGACGTTTTTTACCTTGCTTTCGATTGTGCCGGTGATAGCCTTGGCGTTTGCCATTTCTAAGGGCTTCGGATTAGACCATCTTTTAGAACGTGTTATCCAAAACGCTTTTGGAGCTAATTCTGAAATTGGCGAATACCTTATTCAGTTTTCTACCTCTATGCTCGACAATACTAAGGGTGGGCTTATTGCAGGTATCGGCGTGGTAATGTTGCTCTACGCGGTGTTTAAACTATTGAACAATATCGAGGAGTCGTTCAACTATCTGTGGGATATTCACGAATCGCGCTCCATCACCAGAAAAATTACCGACTATGTGGCTATAATGATTTTTACGCCCATATTGCTGTTAACAGGTGTGAGCGCAACAATCTTTGTTAAAACGCAACTGCAAAACCTTCTTTCGGGATACCTTACGCCGCTCTTTACTATAGTGCCATACGTACTTATGTGGATTACTTTTACCCTTCTATATCTGATAATGCCCAACACCAAGGTGAAAATCAAGGCTGCTGTGGTGGCAGGCATAATTACGGGTACGGTTTTTCAGATTTGGCAATGGATTTATGTAACATTTCAAGTGGGCGTTAGCAACTACGGTGCTATCTACGGAAGTTTTGCCGCCTTGCCGTTGTTTCTCACATGGTTGCAGACCTCTTGGATGATAGTGCTTGTGGGTTGCGAAATTGCATATTCGGTGCAGATTGTGAGCAAATATTCTATGGAACACGGAGTTGACGATGTAAGTCTGAAACTCGAAAAACGCATTGCCGTGCTTATTATGACCCGCATTGTGAAAAATTTTGCCGATGGCAATCCTCCCAAAGATGCTGCTGAATGGGCAGATGAGTTGAAAATTTCGCAACGATTCTTTACTCATGTGGCGCAAAAATTAGTGGATGTTAACCTTTTAGCCGAAATCAAAACCGACCAACACGACAAACGAATTTTTATTCCCGCTATGGATATCAACACCATTTCGATGCACACCGTGTACGAAAAACTTGAAACCCACGGCAACGATGAGGATTTCAACATCACCAAAAATCCCGACCTTGAAAAAATTGACCGCGAATGTCGCCGCCTCAACGACATCACCGACAGGGAGATAGGAAAAGTTATTCTAAAAGATTTTTAATAAAAATATGCATTATGAATTATGCATTGTGAATTATGAATTATGAATTATGAATTGATAAAACTAACCTCCGCCACCCCGTTTGTTTACGGATTAGATTTTGGCGGAACAATTGACTTGAGTATCAATTACGGTGAAAACCCCTCTATAATAGGCTCTAACGGAGCCGGAAAAACCAAACTTGCCGAAATTATCAACGGAAAAGTTGCCCTCAAAAGTGGCACTATCCGCTACGGATTTATGCCCGACGGTGGCACTTACGTAAAAGGGCGAGTTGTGAAAATGGGTTTTGAATCGGCATACACCATGGTCGATTACAACAATATGTATTATCAGCAGCGTTTTTCGGCGTGCGAAAACACGTTTGATGCCATAGAAAACAAGCCAATGCCCACCGTCAAAGACCATTTGGATGCTGTTGACGGTGCCGACAAGGATTATTGGATTAGCAAATTGAACCTTACTCCGCTGTTTCACAAAACACTTATAATGCTGTCGTCGGGCGAATTGCGGCGTTTCCTTATTGCCTCGGTGCTTATCCGTAAGCCAGATTTGGTGATTTTCGACAATCCGTTTATTGGTCTTGATGTTGACACCAAAGCACAACTAAATCAGTTGTTTAGCGATATTGCCGACCGTCAGCAGATGATATTTATCATTCCCGACATCAAGGAGATTCCCGAAATATCCAAGACGGTGATTCCTGTGAAATCAATGCGGGTTTTGCCAAAAATGAGCCGTGAGAATTTCCTTGCCGACAAGGATTTTCAAAAGTCGCTTTATCACGATAACACTGATGAGGAGATTATTCTACCTATAAAAGAACATTCCGATTTAAAACCTTTTGATATAGCTGCACAGTTAAATTCCGTTAGCATAGAATATCCGTCGCGGACGCTGTTTAAAAATCTTTCGTGGACGATACGCCGTGGCGAAAAATGGGCTCTCACTGGTGGCAACGGCAGCGGCAAATCTACCCTTCTGAGCCTTATAACTGCCGACAATCCACGTGCTTACAATATGGATATCACACTTTTTGACCATAAGCGCGGCACAGGAGAAAGCATTTGGGATATTAAAAAACGCATTGGCTACATCTCTGCCGAAATGCACCTCTATTTTCGTGAAAATCAGCCGTGCGTTAAGGTGGTGGCTTCGGGATTGTTTGACACTCAAGGACTTTTCCGTGTTTGTCATCAAGAGCAATACAACAAGGCAATGGAGATAATGCGCACTTTTGGTATTGCTCATCTTGCCGAAAAACCGTTTTTGAAAACCTCCGACGGCGAACAACGCCTTGTGCTCCTTGCCCGTACATTGATTAAGAATCCCGATTTGCTAATCTTAGACGAGCCTCTGCACGGATTAGACGCCGTAAACAAAAAACGCGCCCGCAACGTAATCGACTTTTATTGCCGACAGTCGGGGCGCACTCTTATATATGTTACACACAATTTCGACGAGATTCCGGGGAATATTACCGAGCGTTTTTCGCTGAAAACTTTTTAAATACTTCCCAAATAGCAATTCCTGCGCTAACGCTCACATTTAGAGAGTGTTTTGTGCCAAATTGCGGAATTTCTAAGCAAATGTCGCAGATGTCCATAATGCCATCGTCAACACCTTTTACCTCGTTGCCAAAAACAAGTGCGGCTTTGGCAATGCCATTAGGAGAGAAGTCTTGTATTTGAACGCTCTCTGCCGCTTGTTCCACTGCTATAATGGTGTAGCCCTGCGCTTTAAGGTCGTTGACGGCTGATACCGAATCTTTGGCGTATGTCCATTCTACCGACTGCTCAGCGCCGATGGCTGTTTTGCGGATTTCGTTGTTGGGCGGAGTGGCTGTAATGCCGCAGAGCACAATGCGTTCAATGCGAAATGCGTCGCAAGTGCGGAAAACCGAACCCACGTTGAGTGCACTACGCACATTGTCGAGTACAACAGTAATGGGCGTTTTCTCTGCCTGCTTAAATTCCTCAACCGAAATCCTGTTCAGTTTTTCTAACGACAGTTTTTCCATTAGTTGTTGAGGCACTTCTTAACAATGTCGGCAATCATTTTGCTTTCGGCTTTGCCTGCTAATTGGGCGTTGGCGGCTTTCATTACCTTGCCCATATCTTTAACCGAAGTTGCGCCTGTTTCGGCAACTATTTGTTTTACAATTGCTTCTACTTCTGCTTCCGAAAGTTGTTTTGGTAAGTAGCATTTTATAAAGTCTAATTGAGCGTTTTCTTCGTCAACGAGGTCTTGACGGCCTTGCTGCTGGTAAATGGCTATTGAGTCGTTGCGCTGCTTAACCATCTTCTGGATGAGTTTAAGCACGTCGGCATCGGTAACTTCCGAGCCTTTGCCCGATGTCTGCTCTTTGAGAATTTCGGCTTTGATAGCGCGAACTGCGGCGAGTTTTGCCTGATTTTTTTCCTTCATTGCGGACTTCATATCGTCCTGAATTTGTTCTGTAAGTGTCATTGTATTATTATTTTTGTGATTTTGCAAGTTTAGCGTATGCGGCGGCGTTCTTTTTGTCGTTGAGCCGTGTGAAAATTCGTGATAATATTTCTGCGTCAATGGGACGCTTGTATAGGTTGTATAGCTTGATATACAAACCTTTAGCAGTTTTAAATTCTTCCAACAGCGGCTTTGTTTTCTGCACCATTGTGCGGTAGGCGGCGTTGGTCTTTTTAGCTTCGTATTCTTTGATTGCCGCCACGTATGCATTTTCAGCATGGTCGAATGTTTTGCGCGCCATATAGTTAAGACCAATAAAGTTGGTGGGGTCGGCGTTGAATAGTTTTTGCGCTACCATATTGGCTTTCTCTTTTGCACCGTTTTGGGTAAGTGCTGTGTGATAGAGTTCCATCAGTTCAATTTCTGCCGATTCGGGTTCTTTTATCTGCTCGTAAGCTTTTTGGGCTTTTTGATACTCTTTCATTTGCATGTATCGTTTTAGCAGACGGATACTTACGTATTGAATTTCATCACCGTTGCGATACATGTTTTGGTATTTTTCAAGATTGTCGAGTTCTTTGGAGTGGTTGTCGATTTTGCCGTAATACTTGATTTTCATTATAAGGCCGAGTTCGTCGTCGTAGCCCATAACTTCAGCCTTGTATAGTAGGTCGATGCCATCTTTTTCGCGTCCTGAGTAGTAGAGCGACTTGCCAGCCGAGGCATACACTTCTACTGGTGCCGAAATATGTTTTGCTTCGTATTTTGCTATAATTTCCTCGTATGCTGCTGCTGCCGAGTCGTATTGTTTTTCGTAAAAATAGCGGTTGGCGGTTTGCTGCTCTTGCGCAAGTTTTTTGCCTGCACCGCACGAAACCAACAACAACGCCATTATTATCAATAAAAAGGAGTGATGTTTCATAAATGATGTGTTCTTTTAAAAATTTTTCCGTCCCAAAGTTATAAAAAAAATATTATAATAATGAACCTGTTTTTTCTTCGGCTAAATATCCTGTATCATCTAAAAGATTTGGGGTGTCTAATGCTGCAGCCACGGCAAGACGGTCGCAACGTTCGTTTTCGGGGGTTTCGTTATGTCCTTTAATCCATACAAACCTTACTGTGTGCTGCCTATACACTTCGAGAAACCTCAGCCAGAGGTCTTTGTTTTTCTTGTCTTTGAATCCTTTTTTTAGCCAGCCTATTATCCATTTTTTCTCCACGCTGTCTACCACGTATTTTGAGTCGGAATATATGGTAACGTTCATGCCCGGCTTTTTAAGAGCTTCTAAGCCTTTGATTACTGCCAAAAGTTCCATGCGGTTGTTGGTAGTGAGTTTAAAACCTTGCGAAAGTTCTTTGCGATATTGTCCGTAGAGGAGCACTGTGCCGAATCCTCCCGGACCAGGATTGCCTCTTGATGCTCCGTCGGTGTATATTGTTATGTCCATTGTAACGTTTATGAATGATTGTTGTGCAAAGGAAAGCATTTTTTTGTGATAAAAAAAATAGAGCGGCTTTTTACTGCCGCTCCATTTTTACTATTATATATAAGGTGTGCTTATTTCAATTTAGCTACAGCCCACTGAGCAAAGAGTTCTGGTTTGAAACCGAATTTTTCGTCCAAAACGCCTGCGGGAGCCGAAGCACCGAAGTGTGTAAGGCCGAATACGTCTTTCTTGAAGCCAGGGATAATGGTAGCGAATACGCTTGGAAGTCCTGCTGTCATACCGAGAACTTTTGCCGACGATGGAATAACGCTCTCCATGTAAGCCTCTCCTTGATTTTCAAACAAGCGGGGCGAGATAACAGATACCACGCGAACTTTTTTGCCGGTTTGTTCTGCAATTGCGGGAGCAGCGCCAACCAATGTGGCAACTTCAGAACCGTTGGCAACCAAAACTACATCAGGATTGCCTTCTGCGGTTTGGCATACAACGTAGCCGCCTTTCTTGATTTGCTCGGCGCGGTCGAGTTGCGAAGCTGCTTTGCCTTGGGGCAGGCAGTCGATATTCTGACGTGAACCGATCATTACGGTGGGGCAGTCGAGGTTGTTAATAGCCATCTTGTAAGCTGCGATTGATTCGTAACCATCAGCAGGACGGAGTACGAGTGTCGACATTTTGCCATCGTGGTTGTCTACCTGTTCCATAAGGCGGATTTGAGCCTCTTGTTCGATAGGTTCGTGGGTAGGTCCGTCTTCGCCAACGCGGAACGAGTCGTGTGTGTAGAGGAAGATAGCGGGAGTTTTCATCAAAGCAGCCACGCGGAGAACAGGTTTCTCGTAGTCAGAGAATACGAAGAATGTGCCGCAAACGGTTCTTACACCGCCGTGGAGACACATACCTGTGCAGAGAGCAGCCATTGTGAGCTCTGATACACCAGCTTGCAAGAACGAGCCGCTGAAATCGCCGGGAACAAATGCCTTGGTTTTTTTGAGGAACTCGTCGGTTTTGTCAGAGTTAGAAAGGTCGGCAGAAGCCACAACGAGGTTCTCGATTTTGCCGTACATAGCAGCAAGAGTTTTGCCGAGCGAGCCACGAGTAGCGGTAGCCTTGTCGAAGTTGAGATCCTTGAAATCGGGAAGTTCAAAATCGTTTTTGTAATATTTTTCGAGTTTTTTAGCCAATTCGGGATTTTCGGCAGCCCATTTAGCCTCTTCTGCTTTTTCTGCTTTGGCGGCAGCTGCTTTTTCGGCTAATTTTTTGGCGTAATATTCTTTAACTTCGGGGAAAATCTCGAACGGATTTTCAGGATTTCCACCAAGGTGTTTGATAGTCATTTCAAACGAACCACCCGATTTAGAAACGGGCTGACCGTGAGTAGAGCATTTGCCCTCAAAGTTTTCGTTGTTTTCGGTTACGATACCTTTACCCATAGCGGTTTCGCCGATGATGAGGGTAGGACGGTTTTGCTCGTTTTGAGCGTTTTTCAAAGCCTGACGGATAGCGGCAGCGTCGTTACCATTGATTTTAACAACATTCCAGCCCCAAGTTTTGTATTTAGCGTAAGTGTCCTCGTCGGATACTTCGTTGCATTTTGTAGAAAGCTGAATCTTGTTGCTGTCGTAGAACATGATAAGGTTCTTCAATCCGAGGAAACCTGCGATACGACCTGCGCCCTGTGAAATTTCTTCTTGGATACCGCCGTCAGAGATGTAAACGTAGGTTTTGTGCTGTTGACGTTTGCCAAATCGAGCAGCAAGGAACTCTTGAGCGATGGCTGCACCGATACCGAGAGCGTGACCAACACCAAGGGGACCCGAAGTGTTTTCGATACCACGGTTGATATCGCGTTCGGGGTGACCAGGTGTTACGCTGCCCCACTGACGGAAGTTTTTAATATCTTCCAACGAGAATTTGTTGCAGAGAGTAAGGATTGAATAAAGCATCGGCGACATGTGTCCCGGGTCGAGGAAGAAACGGTCACGGTTGTCCCACGAAGGATCTTCTGGGTCGAATTTAAGAAATTCAGAGTAAAGTACATGAACGAAATCGGCTCCGCCCATAGCACCACCGGGGTGTCCTGATTTTGCTTTTTCTACCATTGCAGCGGCAAGCATTCGCACGTTGTCGGCTGCTTTAAGGTCTATCTGTTTTTGTTCCATTTGGTTGTTTTTTTATAATTTGAATGATGTATATTATAATTAATTCAGTTTTTATTCTAATTAAGCTTTATTAATAAGGTGTTTTTTAAGTACCTCGATAATTTGTTCTTGTTTAGCTGGACGTTCGATATAGTCGTCGCAAAACGAGTTAGAGTAGTCGCGTTTGTCCACTGCCGAAAAATACGGCATTTGAGCAATTGCCACGGTTTCGGGCGACATTTTTTTGATAATTTTCATCACCTCCGAACCATTCATGTTTGGTAATTTCAAATTTGTGATAACTAACGGAGTTGGGTTAAGTCTAAACATATCAAATAGTTCTCTGCCGTCTTTTGCACGCAAAATTTTTATACCTGTGGGTTTTAAAGCTTCGCAGAGTAGTATAAACGACACATCGTCGTCGTCGCCAACAAGTATAGTTTTGTCTTCAAAAATATTATCGTCCGAAGTTGTATTTTTGAGGGCATCGGCGGGGAGCGAAATGTAAAATTCGGTTCCTCGTCCCGGTGTGGAGTCAATCCAAATTTCGCCTTTGAGCGTATCCACAAATTCTTTTACGAGAGCCAAACCAATAGTGGCAAACGCGTATCCTCGTGTGGAAGTTTTTTCGTTGTAGCCTATTGGATTGAAAATGATGTCGATTTTTTCGGGGTTGATGCCTATGCCAGTATCTTTGATGCAGAATACAAAACTGCCATTTTCGCGTGAGGCACGCACTTCGATAGAGCCTTCGTGGGTAAATTCGATAGCATTGTCGATGAGGTTTTCAAAAATGCACGACAGCATTGCATGGTCAGAAAAAAAGATATTTTGACTTCCGAGGCTGTCTTTTACCACAAGTTCGATTTTTTTGTGAAGTGCGGCGGGTTTCCGCTGTTCGCAAATTTCGGCTATCATTGCCGACACATCAATATCTGTGGGGTTTGGCTTTGATGGGGATACTTGGTTGAGCGAATATTGAATTATTTTGTCGAAACTTGTGCTCAAAAACTGAGCGTTGGTTTCTATCACATTGGCGTATTCTTTAATTTTTTCGGGCGAACCGCTGCCGCTACCGATCAAACCTGCAAAACCATATACCGATTGCAATGGTGTAAAGAGTTCGTGCCTAACATCTTCGAGAAAATTTTTTCTAAGTTCCACCTCTTCCTCGTGTTTTTCTTTTTCGTCGCGGTATTTTACCAATGTTTGTTCCAAAATGGCATTTAGGCGGCGGAGGTTTTCGTTTTCAACTTCGAGATTTTGGGTGCGTTCTTTGATTTTTTCTTCAAGGTCGTGGTTGCTTGACATTAAAGAGTGGTGCAACATGCTGATAGTGAGGTGTGTTTTTACCCTTGCCATCAGTTCGTCGTTTTGTACGGGTTTGGTAACATAATCTACAGCACCGCATTTAAATGCTTTTACTTTGTCGAACGAGCTATTGAGGGCCGAGAGAAAAATTACCGGAATATCTTTGGTTTTGCTATCTGCTTTTAGTTGGGCACAAATGGCATATCCGTCAACATCGGGCATCATAATGTCGAGGAGTATAAGGTCGGGACGGATTTCTACGGCGAGCCTTAGAGCGTCGGCACCATTTCCACACCCAATGGCTGTATATCCTCGTTCTTCGAGCATCTGTTGGATAAACCGTGTTATCGACTCTGCGTCGTCTACTATTAATATCGTCTGCTTTTCAGTAATACTCATAATGTTGATTTGCAAGATGTTGACATTTGCACTCTATGCTTAATTTTTAGATTACAAATATTATTATTTTTAACAAATTAAACAAAGTTTTTTTCAAATTGCTGCAAAAAATTTTCTATCTTAGAAAATCTCTTTACCTTTGCTGTTAGATTAATTATCTATTAAAATAAGGTAAAACCCATTATAACAATAACATAGCATGGAAGAAACACCCGAAAAAAACAATCAAGAGAATACCGACGACAGCCGTTCGCAATTTCTTATCCTTATACGACAATTGGCTATCTTGATAGCAGTGGTGGTATTATTTGTAGTTTTGATATTTGTGGCGTTGCGTATATATACCCGTCACGGACAAAATGTTAGCGTTCCCGAATTGCGCAGGCTTTCGCTTACCGAGGTGAAAAAGATTTGCGACGAACGCGGTCTTAAGTTTGAAATTAGCGACTCGGTATATAGTTCAAACGCCGCTCCCGGAACAGTAATTGACCAAACGCCTCCTGCCACTTTTAAAGTTAAAAAAGAGCGTACCATATTCTTAACTATCAAAGCTTATTCGGTAGAGCAGGTGGCTATGCCAAGGCTTATCGACCTTTCGATAAAATCTGCTCAGGCTCAGTTAGCTACAGTTGGTTTGGGTGTTGGCAAAATTTCGTACAAGCCTGATATTGCCCGCGATGCTGTTATTGAGCAGATGTTTAACGGCAAACCGATTCCTGCTGGAACACGTGTGGCAAAGGGTTCGCTTATCGACCTTGTGCTTGGTAAAGGCGAAGACGAGGGTGTTACAAAAACTGTTGTCCCCGACCTCAAAAGCTATTCTCTTTATACTGCAGGACTTGTGGCTGCTCAAAATTCGCTCAACATCGGAGCAAAAATCGGCGATGGAACAGTTAAAACACAAGCTGATTCGCTTTCTGCCGTTATATACAAACAGTCGCCTGCTAAAGGTCGCATGGTGTTGCCAGGGTCTGAAATCGACGTATGGATTACCACCGACCAAAGCAAACTTAATAATAATGAGTCTGTTAGTGATGATTCAAACAATCAACCATCGCAATCCGATGAAGAAAGTTTGGACGATTTTTAACACATAATTTAAAATATGCCATTACCGCAAAAAATTATAACATTAACAGCTATTACCGCTATTTTGAGTGGTAACGGCATTTCTTATGCTCAATCGTCAGAATTGCTTGAACTGCCTTTTTTTGATGATTTTTCGTATAACAGCAAAACTCCTGACAACTCGCTGTGGATCAATAGCGGTGTTGATATTTCAACCACACTTCCAAAGCGTCCGCCGAGTATTGGAGCTGCAGTGTTTGATGCTTTAGACGCTAATGGTGCGTTTTATCCATCGCAATACAATATTAAGTATTCTAACGGCGATACTCTTACGTCAAAACCTATCAACCTCAATTATCCTGGCGACAATACCATTTATCTTACATTTTTTTATCAGCCCGGAGGTTTTGGCGATGCTCCCGAACCCGAAGATGAGTTGATGCTCGACTTTTATTCGCCCGAAGACGATGAGTGGACAACTGTTAAAACTTTTTCTGGTTCAGCTTGTTATGGTTTTAAGCAAGAGTCGATAGCTATTACTCAGAGGTGCTATTTGCAAGAGGGATTTAGGTTTAGATTCCGCAATTATTTTAGCCTTGGTTCGTCAAAACAAGCTGACTTAGTCTCTAATTGCGATTTTTGGCTTTTGGATTATATTAAATTAGACAAGTTGCGTAGCGCTACAGATACTGTATATCAAGATGTTGCACTCACCAACTGTCCCGAAATTAAAATTGGTAATTATCAAACAGTGCCGTGGAGTCATTATGCCAAGGCAAGCGACAAAGCCCCAATTTCATACTCCATTTTTTATCGCAACAACGACAACGAACCACGAATGCTTGATTCTATCAATCTGATTTTAAAGTCAAAAGATGTTGTAGATACATTGATGCTTGGTTCGTACAACTTGCCTTCTTATTGGGATTTTGACGAAACAAAACAGTTTAAATATTCTTTTAAATCAGACATCGAAACTGCTGAATATCAGTTTGGAATAAAACTCGTTAGTGATGTTTCGCATCAAGATTTTGCTCCAAACAATACATTTTTTAGCAACAAAACTTTTGCCGATTATTATGCCTACGACGATGGCAGTGCCGAGGCTGGATATGGTATTCATGGCGAAGGCTCTACGGGAAGTTTGGTGGCAGTGGCTTTTCAACCTCTTGTTCCTGACTATATTAAAGGAGTGTATATCTATTTTAATCCTACATTCAACGATGCTCAAGCCAATTTTTTTGATTTGAAAATTTGGGCAGACAACAATGGATTACCTGGCGACGAATTATATTCTGATAGTAATCTTTCTATCCCTAAAAACGAGTGCGGAAGTTTTGTATATTTTCCGTTAAAAAATACTGTAGCGGTGACGGATGTTTTTTATATCGGATGGAAAAAGGTTCAAAACGAGATACTTAACGTGGGTTTTGATAAAAGCACCACCACCACTGTCAACAATTATTACAACATAAACGGCGTGTGGAAAAAATCTGCCGAACGTGGGCAAATAATGATACGTCCATCTTTTGGCTCATCATCCACACCAACCGAGTTTGTTCCCCAAACCGATATTAAATCTCAAAATATTACCTTAACTCCCAATCCTGCAAAAGATTATCTGCATATTTCGGGACTTGGCGAATATCCTTCGCGTGTGTTGATTATCAGCGCATCGGGCAAAGTGGTTAAGCAAATTACACTTAATACCGAAGAAGATATTGATATAACCGACCTTGCCGAGGGAGTGTATTTGTTAAAGGTAGGTAATTTTACTACCAAATTTCTCAAAATTAAATAGTTAATCGATTATGACAGACGATAATTTGTTAGAAGTGGAAGATTTTGACGACGACGATATTGAATCTACCGAAGAAACCCAAGAACTTGCCGAGCATTACCGTTTTGAAGCCGATAAAGGGCAGGAACTTGTGCGCATAGATAAGTTTCTCGACAACCGTATTGCCGGAGTATCGCGCAATAAGATTCAAGAGGCTGCCAAAGCGGGATACATCTGCGCCAATGGCAATGTAGTTAAACAAAACTACCGCGTGCATCCCTACGATATTATTACTGTAAACCTACCCGGCGAACGTATTGATTTTAAGGTAGAACCCGAAGATATTCCGCTCAATATCGTTTACGAAGACGATACGCTAATTGTGGTAAACAAGCCTGCTGGAATGGTGGTTCACCCTGCTCATGGTAATTATACTGGCACGTTGGTTAATGCGCTTGCGTTTCACTTTGGCGATAATGCTAATTTTGACAAAAACGATATTCGTCCGGGACTTGTGCACCGTATCGACAAAAACACATCGGGACTTTTGGTGATTGCCAAAACCGAAGCGGCTAAGGCTCATCTTGCCAAACAGTTTTTTAACCATACTGTCAACCGTCGCTATCAGGCACTTGTTTGGGGAGATTTTGACCACGAATATGGCACAATAGAAGGCAATATCGGGCGTAATCCCCGCGACCGTAAAAGTATGTGCGTGTTCGACCCCGAAACCGGCATTGGAAAACCTGCCATTACTCATTACAAAGTGTTGGAACGCTTTGGATATGTTACACTTATAGAGTGTAAACTTGAAACTGGTCGTACCCACCAAATACGCGTCCACATGAAAACCAAATGTCATCCGCTCTTCAACGACGATGTTTACGGCGGCAACAAAATTCTCCGTGGCACCACATTTACCAAATACAAAAAGTTTGTAGAAAACTGTTTTTCGTTATTGCCATCGCAGGCACTTCACGCCAAAACCTTAGAGTTTGTTCACCCCTCAACAGGCAAGGTAATGAGCTTTGACTCAGAACTTCCACAAGGTTTTGCCGATTTAATCGAAAAATGGCGGATATATGCAAAAGCGGGTATGACATTTGTGGGAGCTTAACATTGATAGTCTGCTATACATTTTTTGATATTTTACTGTTATCAAATAATTTTAGTTGAAAAAATGCGTTTTAAAAGAATATGAGTTAAATTTGCAAATTGATAAGTAACGACGAAAACGGTATATATATGCGCAACAAGACATTATTAATAATATTATTAGCACTTATAGCCGCCAACTGTTCCGCTCAGAAACATTCGGCTCAGAAACCTATCTTTGGCATCAGTATGGGCGCTAATTTTGCCAACCTTATTGGAACTGACAAAATTCAAGACAGCAAACCGAGAATAGCTATGTGTCCGGGCATCAACGTTGACATTCCACTCGTTTACGATACCTATTTAGAGATAGGAGCGTACTATTCGCAGCAGGGTGTTGCCGTTAAAACCGACGAAATTACTCGTGGTAGCGTCAGAGAAAAGGAAACCATTACTAAATATGTTGATTATCTTCAAGTTCCGCTGTTTTGGAAACAATCTTTTGGAGATATTTACACCAAGATAGGTCCGTTTGCTTCAATGGCATTGCAGGCAAGTAGCGATTGGAAAAAAGACTCTATTGCCCGCGATACAATGTCGGTGCATCGTGGTTCGTATAATAGCTTTATCAACAAACTTCGTAAATATGATGTTGGTGCGGCTTTCGCTGTTGGCTATCAATCATCTATTTCGCGTAGTCTTGATATTTTTATTGATTTGAGTTATAAAATTGGCTTTTTCTCTGTTGAGGAAAAAACTGATGCCCAGAAAAAAGTTCTCCGCAACCAAGTATTCTGCGTTTCGGTGGGCGTATATTTTCAACAAAACCGTCATTCAAAAACCTACCGGCGGCGGTAACAGCTTTATATCATGAAACTTATTGCCAGACTTTTAGCGGTATTAGGCATTGCTGTAATGCTTGTTTCTGTTTGCATACCTGCACGTGCGCAGGTTTTCGGCATGAAGGGCGGCGTTACTATCGGTTCGGTTTCTACCAAAGAGGTGGATTCGCTTACCCCTATGCTCAATTACTACTACGAGGCATATTACGGCTACCGTTTTGCAAAGTTTAAATATTGGACAGTAGGTTTAGGATATTTTGGCACAGGTGCAACTTTTTGCGGACACGATGAGGCTAATCCTATAAAATATAAGGCTAAAGTCCGCTTTAACAATATTGTTGCTCCTTTACAATTAAAAGTTTCGGCAGAAGGACGACACAAACCGCGTCCTTATTTTTTTGTGGGAGCAATGCCTGCAATTATGTACAACGAGGATAAAACCCTATCGTTTTCGATGATGGAAGACGGCAAAGAAGTTCCTCCTGTATTAAACACAACGTATATTTTTGAGTGGACGCCTCGCCGGGTAAACCTTTATGCACTCTGCGGCGGAGGTTGCTATTATCGACATTTTACTTGCGATTTTATGCTTACTATCAGCACATTGCGCGATTACAAAGAGATCGAAGCTCCTATTTCGTATAATAAAAGTTTTATTGTAACCATCGGCTATCAGATTTCGCGCGATACCAAGAAAATCTGGTAGGGTAGGAGTTACTCTTTTAGCATATTCTTCACCGTTTCGGTAATTGTTTTGCTGTCGATTCCGCACACCTTATATAAATCTTCGGGCGAACCGTGCTCTATAAACCTGTCGGGTATGCCGAGACGCTTTATTTTTGTGTTGTAAAAATGGTCGCAGGCATATTCGCAAATGGCAGATCCAAATCCACCTTGCAGCACGTTGTCTTCTACGGTGATAATGCGTTTGAATTTGGCAAAAATAGTGTCTAACAGTGCGGTATCCAATGGTTTGATAAAGCGCATATCAAAATGAGCAGGATGTAAGCCCTCTGTGCCGAGGGTTTGCAGAGCCAGCGAAACTTCGTGTCCTATTGTTCCAATGGATATTATCGCAATATCCTCACCGTCGGATATTTGACGCCCTTTGCCCACCTCAATCTCTTCAAAAGGTTTTTCCCAGTCGGGATTAAACCCATTGCCCCTCGGATAACGGATTGAGAACGGACCTTTGCCGCCTAATTGTGCGGTGTAGAGTAAGTTGCGTAGGTCAATCTCGTCCATAGGAGCTGAGCAAGTTAGGTTGGGTATATGGCGGAGATATGAAATATCAAACGCTCCTTGGTGAGTGGCTCCGTCGGCTCCCACAAGTCCCGCACGGTCGAGGCAGAGAATCACAGGCAACCGAGGTAGGCACACATCGTGGATAATCTGGTCGTAAGCCCTCTGCATAAACGACGAGTAGATGTTGCAGTAGGGGACAAGCCCCTGAGCCGCCATTCCTGCCGAAAAAGTTACTGCGTGTTCCTCGGCTATGCCTACATCGTATACACGGTCGGGAAATTTTTCTGCCATAATGTTGAGCGAGCAACCTGTGGGCATTGCGGGCGTTACACCCACAATCTTGCTGTTTTTGGTTGCTAATTCGGTAACTGTTTTACCAAAAACATCTTGATATTTAGGGCCTTGCGGTTTTGTGGAGGTGCTTTTTACAGTTTTGCCGGTTTCGATATCAAACGCGGTGCTGGTGGCGTGCCATTTGGTTTGGTTTTCTTCGGCAAACTTGTAGCCCTTGCCTTTTACTGTGATGATATGCAGCAGTTTTGGACCGGGAATATTTTTAAGGTCTGCCAAAAGTTGCGCAAGGTGCACCACATCGTGTCCGTCCACAGGACCGAAATATCTGAGACCCAAACCCTCAAAAAGATTGCTGCGCTTCATTACCACGTATTTTATGCCGTTTTCTACCTTGGCTATAAACTGGCGTGCGCTTGGCACAAGGCGGTTGAATTTGCCGAGGGCGTTCCACACATCGTTTTTTACACGGTTGTAGGTTTTAGAGGTGGTAATGTCCAAAAGATAATCGTTGAGAGCGCCACGGTTTGGGTCGATAGCCATATGGTTGTCGTTGAGGATAACCAGCAGATTGTTTTTTTGAATGCCTGCATTGTTGAGAGCCTCAAAAGCCATTCCGCCGGTCATAGCACCGTCGCCGATAACAGCAATAACGTGCTGATTGTGTCTGCCGAGTTTTTCGGAAGCCACAGCCAAGCCGAGTGCCGAAGATATCGACGTGGAGGCGTGACCCACTGTAAAAGCGTCGTACTCGCTCTCGTCGCGGTTTGGAAACGGACTCATACCGTGAAAACTGCGTAGGGTAGAAAAAATGTTTTTTCTGCCAGTAAGAATCTTGTGCGGATAAGCCTGATGACCCACGTCGAACACAATCTGGTCATAGGGCGTATTATAGATATAATGCAGAGCCACAGTGAGTTCCACCACACCGAGACCAGCGGCAAAATGACCCGGATGCTGCGACAGCGTGTCGATAATAAACCTGCGCACATCATCGCAAAGAGCTGGCAACTTGTCGATTGTCAGCTTCTTAACATCCGATGGATAATTGATTCCGTCGAGAATAGGATATTTGCCGGTTTCTGAGTTTGTAATCTGCATTATTTTTAAAAATTTTGCAAATATAGTATTTTTTTGTGTTTTATACTTTTAAACTCAAAATGTTAACATTTTTTGCATTTTTTGTTAGGAATAAAGCAATTACCACAATTTTGATTAATCAAATAAATTTGGAGAATAGAAACCAAAACGCTAAATTTGCAGAAACAATACAAATAAACAATAGTCAATGGGAAACTACATCAGATTCGATTGGATGATAAAGCGCCTTTGATTTTCTCTATTATTTAATCAAAGAATCACAAAAATGAATGCTAAATATAAATATTTATGGATAACGTTGTTTTTTATTGTTTGTAGTTTGTTTTTTTATCAAACATATAAAACTAACGTAATGCATAAAGAATGTTTAAAACTAATTTCAAATCAAGAAGTTATAGAAGAAAATTATAATAATAACTTAACTATGGTTAGTTTTTTCAATAAATTAATTGAAAAATTGAGTATAGAACATAATAAGCATATTTCAAAACAACAGATATTAGATTTTTTTACATACGAAAACTATTGTTATTTAAAAGAAGTAAAAAGCAATGATGATTTTTTACTGGAATTAATAAACGGAAAAGAATATTCAATTGAATTTGATTCGGCTTTGGAATTGACAGATTGTTCGTATTATTTTTTGTTTTTTAAAGATGATTTTGTTGGAACTATAGATATATGGTCATCGAGCGGTAATTGCCATTTGGATTGGTATCTTCGTAATCATGAATTATTTAGATATGAATAATATTTGTCAAATATTAAAATCAGTCTTTTGGGGCTCGATGGAAAACATCGTCAAAATAGACTCCGCTGGCTACGGCTACCTATTCCGTGGTAAAATCTACTCCGCCGCCGAAACCGAGACATATTGGGACATAATAGAGCAGTACAAACTACGACAATAACTAACACCGCCCTCAAACTACCTCAAC
>JAFPYT010000045.1 GCA_017394445.1 Bacteroidales bacterium
AAAAATGCGTTCGATACCTTTTGAAACTCTCACAAGCAAAGACATTTACGATTTTGCAAAACAAGGCGACAAAATTGCTTTAAAAGCTTTTGACTTTACCGCAGAAATCCTCGGCAAAAAACTCGCCGACCTTGCTACAATACTCTCCCCCGAGGCAGTGTTCCTTTTTGGAGGTCTTGCTCTT
This sequence comes from Bacteroidales bacterium, assembly GCA_017394445.1. Classification (GTDB taxonomy): domain Bacteria; phylum Bacteroidota; class Bacteroidia; order Bacteroidales; family UBA3824; genus UBA3824. The sequence goes on from JAFPYT010000045.1 coordinate 185, forward strand.
GCCAAAGACCTTATTGTAGAACCCACACAAAAGTATATGGAGCAGAATCTTCTGCCTGTTTACCGTGGCAAAATCAAGGTACTTCCGTCGGCATTGCTCGGCACTAATATTGCAGTGCTGGGTGCAGCCGCTCTCGTGCATTAACACACCTTATTATTGTAACACCTAAAAAACCTAACCCACATGAAAGCAGACAAAGTAACCGTAGTATCGGGACAAGAGGGCGACGAAACTGTCCTCGTGCTAAAAAAGAAAAAATTTCCGTGGTGGATTTTATTGCTGCTGCTGCCACTTTTGCTGCTTATACCTATAAGCCGCACGGTGCGTTTACAGATTGTTCAGCAAAACACTCTTAAACCAGTAACCAACACTACCACAGAATTTTATTATCCCGAAATTGGCTCGTTTGGTGCCAAAGTGTACGTTACACAAAAAAAGGACACCGACGGCGAAGGCAAGGTAATTTACGAAGGCATTTCAGAACCTTTGTGGTACTTTTTGTTCGACAAGTTTATCGGACACACTGCCAAAGTTACGGTTCACGGAGGCTGTCTTTCGGGCGACGGTATGGAATATCCGTATCACGAGTTTCCACGCTTTACTTTCAAGCAGATAGAGATTCCCGAACAAGAGATTTCAGTACCTGTTACAGTAATTGATGCCGACACCAAAGAACCTATCGACAACGCCAAGGTAGAGATTATCAAAACTATCGACGGCAACACCACTGTTGATTCGCTCTTTACCGACAGCACCGGCATCATAATGCTCAACTCATCGCTTTGCGCACAAATCAACCTTATAGGTTATAAGGAGGGTTACGAAAACGACACTCTAACTGGAGGTGCTGATGCTATTGCTCAGCTAAACGACACTTCGCGCGTATTACGTCTCAAACCAATATTCCAAGGCGAAGGCGGCGACTTGCGTTTCAACCTGCAATGGTACTCCAAAACCGACCTCGACCTCCATGTAATCGACCCATGCGGACACGAGATTTTCTACGAGCGGCGTCAATTTACATGTGGCGACGGTGAAGGCACTCTCGACGTGGATGCCAATGCCAAATACAACAACCGTCCTTACACATTTACCACCGAACCGCAAGAAAACATCTTCTTTGTTGCTCCGTCGAAAGGCGAATACAAGGTAAAGGTAATGTGCTTTGAAAAACGCGGCAACACTCTCGCCGAAGAGGAGTTTAACGTTACCATTATCGATCGCAAAGGTCATAGGCAAGACTTCTCGGGCAAGGTTAAGCACCGCCAAACCGTTACAGTTACAACACACACAGTAGAATAACCAACTTAAAAACAATAAATAATGGGTAGTACTAACAAAGCAACCGTTGTTTCGGGCGAAGAAGATTCCGAAATAACACTCGTATTAAAGAAAAAGAAATTTCCGTGGTGGATTTTACTATTCTTGCTCCTTTTTGTATTTATAATTCCAATAGGACGCACTGTAAGGATTCACCTCAGCGAAAAGCAATCCGGACTTTCGATAGCCGCAGCCGAAACCAAGTTTTCGTATCCTGCCATTGGTCTATTTGGTGGGCACACTCCCGAAACCAAAACAGGCACCACCGACAACGATGGCAAAGTGGAGTTCGACGGCATTAAAGAACCTCTTTGGTACGTGCTTTTTGGTGGTATGTTTAACGATTCGGCATACGTTACCGCTGGAAACGAATGTTATAATGCCGATGGTATTGGCGACCTTTACAGCTCTTTCCCAAAATCTGATTTCAAAGAGGTGCAGATTCCACCGCTGTTTACAAGTGTGGATATGAAAGTGATCGACATCGACAACAACGAACCTCTGCCCGGCGCAGGTGTAGAAATCATTTCTATTGTCAACAATTCGCAAGACGCTTCTTCTGCCACCACCGACCCTTCAGGAGGATTTGGTCTCAACATGCCTAAATGCGGAAGCGTAAGATGTGTGGCTTCTAAAGAGGGATACCTCAACGACACTCTCGAAGCATCGCTCTTTGACCTCGCCAATATGTCCGACCTTGAAAAATCGCTCAAACTTTCGCCCATTAAAGGCAGCGTAAAGGTGATTGTCAAGAACCTCAAGACCAAGAGCCTTTTGCCCGACGCTACTGTAACGCTTACTATCAACGGTGCTTCGTCGTCGTTGCAAACCAATACCAACGGTGTGGGCGTGGGATTGTTTGATTCGCTGCGTATATCTAACACGCTTACTTTCAAAGCTTCAAAAGCAGGATATGCCGACACCACTTTAGACGGCGGCACAGTTCAGAAGTTTATGGAACTGCCTGAAGAGGAGCGCACTATGTATCTCCGTCCGCTTACTACATCGCTTGTATTCTACAATACCGACGGCAGCAAACCTCTTGCAGGTGTTAAAAACGAAATCCGCATCAACGGCAGTCTCAAAGCTACCGAATACAGCAACGCACAAGGCGAGTTTACAGTGCTTGGCATTGGCGAAAACGACAAGATTTCTATCACAGCTTCTAAAACAGGCTATATCACCAACAGCACCAAGGTTAAAAACGCTTTGCTGTCGCAGCTCAACACCAAAGAGAGCCGTACTATTCCGTTGAATGTTAAGCCTACACCTCCTCCCACTCCTACCCCATCGCCCACTCCAACTCCTAACGTTCCACCTCAAAACGACCTTAAAGGACAGAGTGGCGACCTCCGTATCAACCTTCAATGGTACTCTAAAACCGACCTCGACCTCCACGTGTTCGACCCCTGTGGCAACGAGATTTTCTTCAGCCGTCGTAAGGCAAGCTGCGGAAGCGGCTCTGGCAACCTCGACCTTGATGCAAATGCCATTATCGGTACTACCAACCGTCCTCAGGAAAACATATATTGGTTGAAACCCAAGGCAGGCACTTATACCGTTAAAGTGGTATGCTTTAAATACCGCGAAAAAACTGCTCAAAGTTTGAGTTTTAATGTTTCGATTGTAGATAAATACGGACGTAAAGATTACCGTGGCACTATCAACAAGGGTCAGACAGTTGAGGTTACACGTTACAACTATCGCGAATAACAATATATTTATAAAAGAGTTTCAAAATTTTAAAAAGTACATCAGACTATTATGAAGAAACTACTTTCAGCAGCTGTAGCAATGATAATTGCGGCAAACACTTGGGCTCAAACCGGCGACCCTGCACCCCGCATTACCTACGACACGCTTCCCCCTATGCCCGACACGCTCGCCATCAACGCCGCACGGAAGGGACATTTTGTATTCTTCGACATCGGCGGAGGTATGAACAATGTGGCGTTCAGCGTAGAAGACACCATAGGCAAAAAGAATCTCGGCTTCGGACTCACTGCCAGATTCGGCTACCGCTACTTTTTCTCCCCGAATTGGGGAATTGGCGTAGGCGTTAACTACAACACCTACCAAGGCATCTCAAAACTTGCTTACGACCAATTTTTAGAGAAAAATATCGACACTTTGGCAAACAGTAATTTTACCGAAGAAGAAAGAACCCGCGAATTTTATGCTGCATTCGACGGTCTTAAAGAGAGAATTACAATGTCGGCGATAACCATTCCTATTGGATTGTATTATCAACAATCGTTAGGTTCTAAGTTTCGCTTAGGTGCAGGTGTAAATTTTGCTTATACACAAATTTTAACTAAGAAATACAAAACCGTAGATGGCAGTTTGCATAATAGATGCAAATATCCGGCATTCAACTTAACAATCGACGAATTGCAAGAATACGGTTTAGGCACATACAAAAAGTTAAACGGAACGCCCGACATCAAAACTTCCACAATGGGTATAGGTGGCGAATTATCGTTGCATTATGCGCTTACAAGTCAGTTGGATATAACGCTCAACGTTTGCGGCACATACCGCTTAGGCGACCTTAAAAACCGTAAAGAGGAATACCTGTGGAACGCATCCGATACCGTTGCCAACACTGCCTATCTTGGTGTTACCCAAGTGGCTTTTTGCAAGAATGTCAACCTTGTTAACGTGGGCGCAACTATCGGCCTGCGCTACCGTTTTGCTAAGAAACCGCAGCCGCAGATTATCGAGCGTGTTTTGCCGCCAATTATCGAAGACAACGTTGTGGCAGAGGTTGACACTTTTGACAGTTGGTACAACCGAAATGCCGACGATTTTGGCGTTAACATTATGCCTATGGGTTACACGTTTGTTAACTCGGGACTTGAAATGACCAAGCAGCTGGAACGCAAGCAAGTTGGCGACCCCATCGGCGTGCCTATCCACTTTGCACTCAACAGCGACCAGCTTGCCGACACTTCGCACACGCTTATGGATACAGTTGTGGTTTTCCTCAAAAAGAATCCCGACGTTATAAAAATGGAGGTTTCGGCTCACACCGACAACATTGGTTCTGATGCTTACAACCTCGACCTTTCTAAACGCCGTGCACGCACCGTGGTTAATTACCTTATAAGACAAGGTGTTGAACCCGAACGCGTTGTGGCTGTAGGTTATGGCGAAAGCCGTCCGCTCAACGACAACTCTATCGACGAGATGCGCGAAATCAACCGCCGTGTAGAATTTGTGATTTTGGCTTTAGACGAAACCAAAATACCTAAAAAGAAAGAAGATGATTAATAATATTTTTCTTGTTCTAAATTTTAATATTTAATTATTTGTAAAAAAAAGGGGGCGTTTCCGCTCCCTTTTCTATTTATATCAAATGGTATTGATTACTTAATTACAGCCTTAGCATCAGCAATAGCCTTATCTAATCCGTCGGGATTCTTGCCGCCTGCTGTAGCGTAAAAAGGCTGTCCGCCGCCACCACCGTTGATGGCTTTGCCTGCCTCTTTTACAATGGCTCCGGCGTTGAGATTGCGCTCTTTTACAAGGTTTTCGCTCATAATTACAGAGAGCAACGGTTTGCCATCGAACAATGCGCCGAGAACTATGAAAGAGTTGTCTAATTGCTGACGAATCTGGAACGAGAGGTCTTTCAACAAGTCTTTGCTGCCAACGCTTACACGCTCAGCGATAACGTTTACACCGTTGATATTCTGAGCCTTGGCAATTAGGGCATCCTTAACGCCTGCCAGTTTCTCATGCTCGAGCACGTCGATCTGTTTCTTGAGAGCTGCATTGTCGGCAACGAGTGCCTCCACCGACTTGATGATGTCGTCCTCGCTCTTGGCCTTGAACATAAGTTTGAGAGCCGATGTAATAGCGCACTGTTTAGCTGCGTATTCTTCGGCAGCCTTGCCAGTAAGCGCCTCGATACGGCGGATACCTGCTGCCACTGCGGTTTCGGTGATAATCTTGAAATAGCCGATACGTCCGGTGTTGCTGATGTGAGTACCGCCGCAGAGCTCGATGCTGTTGCCAAATTTTACCACACGCACCTTGTCGCCATATTTCTCGCCAAAAAGCGCGATAGCTCCGAGAGCCTGAGCATCTTTGATAGGCATATCGCGGTGTTCTTCAAGAGCAATGCCTTCGCGGATTTTCTCGTTTACAAAAGCCTCAGCCTTGGCAATCTCCTCGTCGGTCATCTTGCTGAAATGGCTGAAGTCGAAACGGAGATAATCGCTGCAAACCATAGAACCTTTCTGTTCTACGTGAGTGCCAAGTATTGAGCGGAGAGCCTCGTCCAAGAGGTGAGTTGCGCTGTGGTTACGTTCTATGGCAGTACGTTTTTCGGCATCCACCACAGCGTGGAAAGTGGCTTTAAGGTCTTCGGGAAGTTCCTTAACAATATGAATCGAAAGTCCGTTCTCTTTCTGAGTGTCGGTGATGTAGGTCTTTTTGCCGTTGGCCTCGATATAGCCGCAGTCGCCTACCTGACCGCCCATCTCACCGTAGAATGGAGTCTTGTTGAATACTATCTGATAGAAGTTCTTGCCCTTGGCCTCCACCTTGCGGTAACGCCAAATCTTAACTTCTGATGCAGTTTCGTCGTAGCCGGTGAACTCCTCGGTAGAAAAGCTGTTAACCTCTTGCCAGTCGCTGCTTTCGATTTTGGCATCGTTGCGGCTGCGCTCTTTCTGCGCGTTGAGTTCCTGTTCAAACTCGGCTTGATTGTGAGTAAGACCTTTCTCTTTGAGAATAAGCTCTGTAAGGTCGAGGGGGAATCCGTAAGTATCGTAAAGCACAAACACTGTCTTGCCGTCGATTTCTTTCTTTCCGGCTTTCTGTGCCTGCTCCACCACCTTGTCTAAAAGGCGGATACCAGTTTCCAAAGTACGAAGGAACGAAGTCTCCTCCTCTACCATCACCTTTTCGATGATGTCTTTCTGAGCGTTGAGTTCGGGATAAGCCTCGCCCATAACCGAACGGAGCACCGGAAGGAGCTTGTACATAAAAGGTTCAGCCTGTCCGAGGAATGTGTAAGCGTACCTTACAGCGCGGCGGAGAATACGGCGGATAACGTAGCCAGCCTTGGCGTTTGCGGGCAGCTGTCCGTCGGCAATGGCAAACGAAATGGCACGGATATGGTCGGCGATAACGCGCATAGCCACGTCGGTTTCTTGCTTAGCACCGTACTTGATGCCGGTGAGACGGCTGATTTCTTGTATTACGGGTTGGAAAATATCAGTATCGTAGTTGCTCTGTTTGCCTTGGAGAGCCATACATAGACGCTCGAATCCCATACCTGTATCCACATGCTTTGCAGGCAGAGGTTCGAGATGACCGTCGGCGCAACGGTTGAACTGCATAAACACAAGGTTCCAAATCTCAATTACTTGGGGATGGCTCTGGTTAACGAGCTTAACACCGGGAAGTTTGGCACGCTCCTCGTCGCTGCGGAGGTCGATATGAATCTCGCTGCAAGGACCGCACGGACCAGTTGCTCCCATTTCCCAGAAATTGTCGTGCTTGTTGCCCATAATCACGCGGTCGGCAGGAAGGTGTTTGAGCCAATAACCCTTAGCCTCTTCGTCAGGTTCGAGGTTTTCATCCTTAGCACCCTCAAAAACTGTGGCATAAAGGCGGCTGGTGTCGAGATGAAGCACATCAACAAGAAATTCCCAAGCCCAGTCGATAATCTCTTTCTTAAAATAGTCGCCGAAACTCCAGTTGCCAAGCATCTCAAACATAGTGTGGTGATAAGTATCGTGACCAACCTCTTCAAGGTCGTTGTGCTTACCCGACACGCGGAGACATTTTTGACTATCTGCCACACGTTTGCTTGCCGCGGGTTCGTTGCCGAGAAAAATATCTTTAAATTGGTTCATTCCCGCATTGGTAAACATCAATGTAGGATCGTTTTTAACCACCATCGGAGCCGACGGCACTATCTTATGCTGCTTAGACGCAAAAAAATCTAAAAAGGCTTTGCGTATTTCCTTTGAAGTCATCATTTTAAAAATCGTTTTTTTTACATAAAAATTATGCTGCAAAATTATTCTTTTTATTGTTATTATTCGTACCTTTATCAAAAAAATCTTACAATGTTGTTTAAAATTTTAAGTAATGTTGTGTAATAACTTAGGCTCAAGACAGCGACTATCAATTATCTTCATTCTGTTGTTTGCAGTAACAACGGCCGCGTTTATATTTTTTAGAAGCAGCATGGCCAACACCACGTACTTTACAGCAGGTTCGTGGGTAAAATCTTTCTTTACCATTTCAGAAAACAAGTATTTTAGCTTGCTCGAAGACTATGGCACTTACGACGACCTTGCCATTGTGGTAGACAGCGACAATCCCGACGAACTGTGGGAAGAACTTGAAATGGAATCCGTTGTAAAAGACAACGATGTATATTCTATCGTTTTGCTCAATGCCGACGAAGAGATTGTTTGCTCTGCCGGCAAGATGAATCCCAAAATGCTCAATGCCGACCTTGGCAAAATTGGCGAACAAGTTAAGTTTCATCATCATTACCGTTATTATAAACAATACAACGACTCGCTCTTTACAATTTTTGCCGTTCCTGTACGTCGTAGCGACAAATCTCTTTACGAGGCAGGCGGATACCTTCTTGCTATCGGATACGTGCCTCACGTGGCAGAAACAATTCTCCCGTCTGATTTGTGGGCTGTAGAATACCTCAGAGAGCGCACCGAAATCAAACAATCGCTCAACCCAGTAAGAATCAACGAATTTATCAACGGGCTCGACAATCGCGACTATGGCGTGCTTCAATTTCAATTCAGCGGTAGCGATGCGGCTATTGGCAAATTGTTTTGGATATGGTATTCTGTTATTTGCGCTTTGCTGCTATTTGGATACATATTTATAAAGCATACTTGCGAACGTAAAGGCGCTCCATTGCAAAACAATATGAAAGTGATATTAGAAACCATGCCGGCAAGATGCTACGCCAAAAACAAAAACTCTAAATTTGAATTTGTCAACACCCGTTTTGCCGAAAGTTTTGGACTAAAACCCGACGACTTTATTGGCAAGGATGTTAAATCAATGTCGCTACCCGAAGAGCTCAACTCTGTTTTCAACGAGGATATACAAGTAATCAACTCGGGCAAGGAACGTCTGCTACGCATGATTTATCTCAAATGCTTTACCAACACCGAAAAATGCTACTCCGTATCAAAAACACCGTACTCAACCAACGGCAAACAAATCGACGGCGTTTTTTGTGTAATGATGGATATTAGCAAGGACATCAGAAAAGAACAAAACATTATCGAAAAAAACCGTCTGTTTCAAAACACTATCGACAACCTCACCGACCTTTATCTGCGTGTAAACCTCGAAGGAATAATTATCCAGGCAAGCCGTTCGTGCTGCGAGGCTTTTGGCTACGACACCGTGAAAGAAATTATCGGACAATCAATTCACACCATTGTAGAAAACAGTGTGGACTGGAATGCGGTGTCTGTTGCGGGCAATGTCAAAGACTTTGCTTTCAAAATTAAAAACCGAAAAAACAAAACCCTATTTTGCGAGGCTAACATTAACCTGTTTTTTGATGCCGACGGCAATGTGGCGGGATACGAAGGCATCATCCACAACGTTACCGAGCGCAAGCAATACGAGCAGCAGCTGCAGGCACTCACACAGAACCTCATGAACTCGCTCGAGCAGACCGAAGAGAAAAACACCCAGCTCGAAAACGTCCACCGTCGTATGGAAGAGAGCCTCACATACGCCAAACGTATTCAAGACGCGCTGTTTTACTCCTCCACCGAAAAAACCCGCAAGGTGTTCCCCGACCATTTCGCCCTTTATCTGCCGTGCGAGATTGTGGGCGGCGACTTTTACTATATCACCGAAATCGGCGACAAAAAGGTGTGCATCGTGGGCGACTGCACGGGGCACGGCGTGCCGGGCGCGCTCATGAGCGTGCTTTCGGCAAGCCTCCTCACCGACATCATCAACGCCCACGGACACGAGGCCGGTTTCTCGCCCGCCGAACTGCTCGAAGACCTCCGCACCAAGATTATCGCCACGCTGCAAAACTCCGTAATCCTGCGCGACGGATTAGACATCGCCGTGCTGTTTGTGAAACAGAACAAGATAGAATACGCCGGCGCCAACATTCCGCTCGTTACGGTATCCAACGGTGTTTTAGATGTGTACGAACCCACAAAATGTCCTATAGGCATATATCCAATGCACATCGGATTCAAAAACGAAACCATCGACACATCCGAAGGCGATATGGTATACATTGCCACCGACGGTTTTGCCGACCAGTTTGGCATGAGCGAAAACCGCAAATTCTCGCGCCGCGACTTCTATAATCTCCTTTCTAAAAACGACTCGCTGCCATGCTCTCAGCAAAAGCAAGAACTCGAAAAAGCTCTAAATATATGGCGTGGCGCCCGCAAACAAACCGACGATATCACAGTGTTTGGAATCAGAATGTAATGAACAAAAGAAAGAATAAGACCACCGAAGCAGTCTTATTCTGATAAATAAATGTTTAACCTTAAAATTGAATATAATCTGTATTTAATTACTGAATAATTATTCGTTTAACCACGGTCTTGCTCGGGGTAGAGAGACGTAAGATATAAACACCTGCGCGATGCGAGAGGTCTAAGTGGATAGTATCATCGTAAACGGTTTTGGTGATTATTACACGTCCCGAAGCGTTTACAAGAATCATCTTTACCGAGCCGGTTTCGTCTAACAGAGAGCCAAGCTCAACATTAACAGGTCCGTTTGATGGAACAGGATAAACCTTAACATCAACACTCTCAACAAGTGAGGGTACAATAGGCTCAAAAACTTGATTGTTGTTGTCAACAGGTTCGGGAACTACGGGCTCAGGTGTAACAGGTTCGGGAGTAACAGGCTCAGGAACAACAGGCTCAGGTGTAACAGGCTCGCTAACCTCATCGCCACCGATTACCAACTCACCATTATTCTTTTGATTAACCTCCGGCACAATCACCTCAGGATTATTGATAACCACAGGCTCTACTACCTCAGGTTCAACAACCTCAGGTTCTATTACCACAGGCTCAACTACAACTGGCTCTATTACCACAGGCTCTACAACCTCAGGTTCTGGCTCAGGAGTAACGATTACCACTGGCTCAACAACCTCAGGTTCAGGCTCAGGAGTAACAACCACAGGTTCAACAACCTCAGGTTCGGGCTCAGGAGTAACGATTACCACTGGCTCAACAACCTCAGGTTCGGGTTCAGGCTCTGGTTCAGGCTCTGGTTCGGGTTCAGGAAGAAGCTCGAAGACGAGTTTGAAACGCGAATTGTTAGTACCCTTAGCCACATCTATCTTAGTAGCGAAACCTTCGGCAAGTTCGGTGGTAGTGTTATTTTCAGTGTCTACCAAATAAACTTTAGCGTTGTTGACGGTAAACTTCTTTACAGACAAGGTATAAGTACCAGCAGTAGAGGTAGAATATCCAAGCGGAATTTCGCCGCCATCTTTTACCGATGTGGGCAAACCGTTAACCATCAAACGCTCAAAGCTGTTAGGACCTACCGAGTAGAAATTGAGTATACCAGCGTCGTTAGATGCTTGCAAATAAGCATCGTAGTCAGAATCAAAACCACTTGTGGCATCATCGCGGAAATATACCACGCTTTGGAACTTGCCGCCATTGCCCGAAGTGTTGAATACTATCTTGTCTACGCTATTGCTGCCCGAATTACCGCTCTTAAGCAGAGTTTTTTCGTTGCCATGGGTGAGACACTCTTTGGGGAATGTTACCACGCCTTTTCTTCCGGCTGCGTTAGGATTAGCGTGAACAAAGAAGCTTTGACCTGCTGCAATAACGCTTAAGTCATAGTTGCCATCAGCAGAAAGGTATCCAGCTTGTTCTCCTGCGGCCTGCTGATAACAGAACGACTTATCAGAAACATTATCATGAACGTAAACCGTACGGTCTACATTTTTGAATTCCATTTTGTCGACATCAACTGCCGAAAGGAATGGGTTGGGAATAAAGTTCCAACCATCGAGACCGTTAATAACTGCATCAGATTCACCATTTTCAATTAAGTCGTTAGCAGTAAAGTTAACCGTTCTGCTGTATCCATAGCCAATTTCGGGCATAGGATTGCCGGTAAACGAGAATGCACGGGCGCGGCCTTCGTAGCTGCATAGCAGGTAAGCGCTGTCGATGTTGTTTACATCTGGATTGTTAAACAATTTCCATCCGGCTTTAAGAATCGAGGGATTGTCGTTGTTTGATAAATTACCAGTATAGTGATAATATTTTTTATCACTATCAAGGTTGAAAGCCTCGTTGGCAAAATAAATATCGTAAGCGGGATGCACAATAGTGTTTTTGTTAAATCCAGTTACGGGAATTGCCATACGTTCAAATATGCAGTTGCGCACATAGCGTTCAAAAGTTGCCTTGCCGGTATAGCTACCGTAATAGATAAGCGAACCCGACGGAGGTATAGAGTGCTGGTTGTCGGTAGAGCCCGAAGGAGCTTTGAGAGTGAGGGTGCTACCATTTGACACTACCACATCGGTAAAGACTGTAAGCGCACCACGCGATTGAATTGTAAGAGAAGCATTGTCGATAAGCTTAATAAACTTAGCTTCTGCGGTCTCACCACTTTTAATAATAGGATAGTTGGTAGTAGTAAATTTACCAATCATCACAAAGTCAGATTTTTGGGGCACTTTATGACCGCTCCAGTTTTCTACATTAAACCAATCGGTGCCTTCTTTACCAGTCCAGTCGAATGTGATAGCACCGGTTTGAGCAAGAGTGTAAATGTATGCAGTGCCAGGTGTATGCGCTAAAGAAGTGGGATTAGATTTTACATTACCTGTAAGAGCCGAAAGAGCAGTGGCTTTAGAATCGATTTTGTACCATTTGTCGGTAAAATTGGTGATACAAACGTTTTTGAGCGAAGCCTCGTCATTAGCAATAAGGCTGGTTTCGTCCCAACGGAGAGTAAGACCAAATGTAGCTGTAGAGTTTTGAGAGGTTTCTACAGGAGTTACTGTCCAATATTCCGAACGGTCAACGCTCATGATGCCTTCGTCGTAGAGTTCGGTGTTGCCGCTTTGCTCGTGAGGCATATAGTAGTAACGTACTGTTACATGCCCAGAACCAGAGTTATCGCCTGGATTGTAGTTGTATACAGTAAAGTGTCCAAGACGGTTGACAGTCTCATCTTTGTCGTTAAGGTGGCTACCAACGGGGAATGTCCACGAACCGTTGGTGAGTATCTTTTTGGTGAGAGGACCATTAACAAATCGGTCTTCGTTGTAGCCCTGCACGGTAGATTCGTGATCTTCGATAGCTCTTTCAATCACAAACGGATTTTCAAAATTAGTGTTGAGCACACCTTTGTAAAATTTCATGTGCTGAACAATATTGATGGGGAAGTTAGCAGTAACTCCGCTAAGCGAAGAGTTTTCAATTTCCAAAATATTAACATTCAAAGTACCAGGATTAAAGCCATCATCGTGACGGAATTGCTGATGTTCGCTACCGCACATCTTGATAACACTTACAAGACCTTCGGTAGGCAACACGAATTTACCTTTGTTGTAGATAAAGTCGCCATAAATATTCCAAGTGGCACCGTTGGGGTTTTCGATAGTCAAATTATCGTCACCGTGGGCTTTGAAATATCCGTTGGCAATAAGCACATCGGAGTTGAGTTCGCGCTTGCCCGTACCAGTAAACTCTACATTGTTGAAAGTATTGCGGTTGATGGGATATTGATAGTCACCAGTGCCGGCAAACTCAATAGTGCCACCAGTTTCTGCTTCCACAAACTTAGTATAATTGCTCTTGGGTAATGTACCAGAGGTTGTTACCAACCTGCCTTTACCGGCTATCATACAAAAGATATGACCTTTGGTGTCACCGAGGTTTAATATACCAGGATTGGATAACGACGAATGCTGGTCAAGATGTACATAATAGCAGTACTTAACATTCTCCGATATGTCAACCTTATGCAATATATACACAATAGCAGTGGGTTCAGGACCGTCTAATGGTATAGAAACCTCTTTGCCATTTTCGTCGGTGGTTTTCTTTGTGGTAACAATATCACCAAAAATATCACGAACCAATTCACCATCGCTGTTAAGTTCGGCATACTCCCATGTAGAGGGGTTGTTCCAATCGCCGTCCCTTACCGACACGTAAACCAATATTTTACCAGGCAGTGCGCCTTTGCCATCTTGGTCAACAAGGCCTGCGGTATAATCGCCTGTAATATTGTCGTCGTTGTTCATCGGGAAAAGCAAATCTTCAGTGTTGAAAAGGATAGAACCTTGGTCGTAAGTATCTTCATCCATCTGAGTACGATCCCATTTGGTTTTGCCAAGCAGCAATCGAGCCGAAACATAGTGACTTTTACCTTTTATCTTGTTGTCGGCATGATAGTCATCTTTAAAATTGTTGAACTCTATATGACCAGCGAAATTTGTGGTACCATTCGACAATATTCTCCAATAATATTGCAATGCGTTATTCGTAGGGCCTTCAGTAAGCCACGACGGATGAGCTTTGTAGTTGGCAATGGTGGGGTGATAGTCGTTGACGGGTATGATAGTAAACGATGCACCCTCGTTGATAGTGATTTGAGAAATCTTGGCGGGTGTATACTTGCCCGAAACTCCGATAGGCAAGAGCACATAGCTTTCGTTACCACTGAATATTTTTTGAATACCACATTCAGTAGATGTAAATGTAATCATCTTGTCCTTATTAAAATCAGAGCCTTCCACAGTAGCCACATTTTTATCGAGAGTAAGGGTGGTGGTGGCCATATTGAGTATACCCGATGTTATAATCAGATTATCAGTAACGGTGAGATTTTGACCGTTGGAATTGGTTACCTTTACGCCATACACACCATTGTCGATATTGAGTTTTGATGTGGTGCCGGTAGCCATAACTGATATCTCCTTGGTGTTTCCGCTATTAAGAGTGATACCGCCGTTGCCTTTGTAAGCACCATTGGCATTGGTGTATGTAGTTTGCACGGTAATAGCTCCGTTGCCGGTGAGTGTGGCTGTCTCGCCGATCGAGAGTACGTTTTTTATAATAGAATTATTATTGAAAACCACACCGTTGGCACTTGTGTTGATTATCGACACATTGTAAAAATTCTGATTATTTTTGGTGGTAACGTTCTGCTGAGCTTCGCCACAAAATACCACTTCATTATTTCCAGCTTCGAATGAGCCTGCTACTGTAAAATCACCATTGAGGTTCATCTTCCAGTTGTTAGAGTTGAAAGTGGAGTTAGCCTTAACTGTAAGGTTGCCAAGCACTGTTAATTCCACATCCTTGATACCCATAGT
>JAFPYT010000008.1 GCA_017394445.1 Bacteroidales bacterium
TAAAATACCTTTCGTACAATCCTTTGAAACCGCTACCGTGACGAGCCTCATCCTTAGCCATTTCGTGAACGGTGTCGTGGATAGCGTCGAGGTTTTCTTTCTTGGCGTTTGATGCAATGCGGTACTTGTCTTCGCAAGCACCAGCCTCGGCCATCATACGGTTGTAAACGTTGGTTTTGGTGTCGGAAAGCACGTCGCCCAAGAGTTCGGCAAAACGGCTTGCGTGGTCGGCCTCTTCAAAAGCATAACGTTTAAAAGCCTCAGCAATTTCGGGATACCCCTCGCGGTCAGCCTGACGAGCCATAGCAAGGTACATTCCCACCTCGGCACATTCGCCATTAAAGTGAGTTTCAAGGTCTTTCTTCATCTCGGGAGAAACGTCCTTAGCCACGCCAACGTGGTGCTCGGTAACAAATTTTATGTTGATTCCACCTTTTTTGCCAGCGGCAGAAGGTGCGGGCTGCTCCAATTCTTTAAATTTGGCTGCGGGAGCCTTGCATTTCGGGCATTTTTCAGGAGCCTCGTCCCCTTCGTGTACATATCCGCACACGGTGCAAATCCATTTCTTTGCCATAATTGTCTTTGTTTTTGATTGTTTGTATTAAAATTTTTATCGGGGTAAATGTAGGGATTTTTTGAATATGCAATGATTATTTTTGAGATTTTTTTTATTTTTGCAGTTGGAACTGTAAATGATTACCAAAATGAACGCACAAGAAATACAGCAAAAAGTTTCGGAATACTTTAAAACACAACCAGTTTTGAAGGCTTGGCTGTTTGGTTCGTTTGCCCGAGGCGAAGATAACCTTGGCAGCGATGTGGACATATTGGTAGTTCTTGACCACTCGCAACCCATTGGTTTAAAATATTATGGGATGTGGAACGACTTAGAGGAACTTTTAGACCGCAAAGTGGATTTTGTTACAGAAAACTCACTTGCCGATTTTGCCCGCGAAAGTGTAGAACACGATAAAATACTTATTTATGAGAGAGCCGTATGAAAAATCGCGGCTACGACACCGAAGAAATTTGCAAAATTACAGGTCTGAACCGTGACGAAATAGAAAGATTGTAATACCTTTGCACTATTAATTTATTTATTATGGAAAATTTTGTAACCATCAACGATATAAAAGTAAACTACAAGACCACAGGCGAGGGGCAAGATGTGCTTTTGCTGCACGGATGGGGTTGCTCGCTCGAAATTTGGAAAACCCTCCAATCGCAGTTGGAGCAGAAATACCGCGTAACCTCTATCGATTTCCCAGGTTTTGGCAAAAGCGACGAACCTAAAACTGTTTGGGGCGTGGAAGAATACACCCAATGCACCGAAAAACTCATTGAGGCTCTGAATCTTAAAGACCCAGTATTGATAGGGCATTCGTTTGGAGGTCGCGTATCGATACTTTTAGCGTCGCGCAATGCCAATATCAAAAAAATAATTCTCACCGATTCGGCAGGCGTAAAACCGCAAAATACAAAGATTTCGGTTAGCCGAGTGTTCTCTAAAATGAAGAAACTTTCTACAAAAATCATTGGCGAAAAAGCCACCGAAAAACTTGTGAAACCGTTTGCAAATTCTTTGGCATCAGAAGATTACAAAAATGCGTCAGGTATGATGAAGGAGATTCTCAAAAAGGTGGTAGACGAAGACCTTCAACACGTAATGCCCAACATCAAAGCCTCCACCCTACTAATTTGGGGCGAAAAAGACACCGCCACTCCCGTAAGCGACGCCCAAATTATGGCAAAACTAATTCCCGACAGCGGCTTGGTGGTATTCCCCGGCTGCACACATTATAGTTTTTTGGAGAATCCGGGGTACTATTTTACTATTGTTGACAATTTCTTAAACGCTTAAAATTATGGCACTTATCATTGCAATATCAATACTAATACTCATCTACGCCGCATTAAAACTCAAAGTAGACCTTCATAAGTTTCAACAGAATTCGTATCGCAACGAACGTTATTGGAAATATCTCAAAAACGATATACACTCCAAAATCCGTATGGCTGAGTATGCAAGTCTCGGCGTGGGGTTGTTGGGACTGGCTTTTCCCGAATGGTTCGTTTACTTTTTGATTCCGTTTTTGCTAATTACACTTTACTATGTTTATTACAACAAAACATACAAACCAAAGGTAAAATTCAACTTTACGTCACGAGCCAAACGATTGTATTTCACATCGTTCGGACTGATTTTGGCGTTCAGCGGATTGGAGTTTGCCCTCACATTCGACCCCTTTTTTACTATGCTCACGGCATTGTGCTGCATTGTGTTTAGTTATTTTGTAATAATGCTAGCCAACATAGTGCTAAAACCCGTTGAAAAATCTATCAACAACCATTATATCAACGATGCCAAACGTATTCTTGCCGAGCATAAGGATTTGATAATTGTTGGCATAACAGGAAGTTACGGCAAAACATCTACCAAGCATTTCCTTGAAAAAATACTCAGCGAAAAATACAACGTGCTGATGACTCCGGGTTCGTTTAACACCACTATGGGCGTTGTCCGCACTATCCGCGAATACTTAAAGCCTACGCATCAGGTGTTTATCTGCGAAATGGGCGCAAAACAAATCAACGACATCAAGGAAATTTGCGACATCGTACACCCAAAAATCGGAATCCTCACTTCGGTGGCCGAACAGCATTTGGACACTTTCAAGACTCTCGAAAACGTTCGCCGAACCAAGTTTGAACTAATCGACTCGCTACCACAAGACGGTCTCGCAATTCTTAACGGCGACTACGAGATTATCCGCAACACTTCCAAGACCAAGCCCACAGAGTATTTTTCTACGTCATACCCCAATGCAGATTATTGTGCCAAAAACATAAAATTCTCACCGCAAGGCACTGATTTTGAGATATATCATTCGGGTGAAAAGATTGGTGACTTTAATACGCCACTGCTTGGAAGTTACAATATTTCAAACATTATTTCGGCTGTGGTTTGCGCTGTTAGATTGGGACTTACTATCGATCAAATAAAGTTTGGCGTTCACAAGTTGCAGGCTGTGGAGCATAGAATGGAAATAAAACCCGGTCCCAACGGCGTGGTAATCATCGACGACGCTTTCAACTCAAACCCCAAGGGCGCAAAAATGGCGTTGGAAATTCTGTCGCAGTTTACCGATTGCAAACGCTTTATCATCACTCCTGGTATCATAGAACTTGCTGACCGTCAGGACTATTACAACGGCGAATTTGGCAAGCAGATAGCCCACGCTGCCGACTGCGCCATACTTGTTGGCAAAAGTCAGACCCAAGCCATCTACAACGGTCTCAAAGCCGAGAATTATCCCGAAGAGCAAATCTATATCGCTCAGGGATTGCAAGATGCGGCAGTGTTTGCATATTCGCGTGCCACCGCCGGCGACGTTATCTTGTTTGAAAACGATTTACCAGATTATCATTAACGCACAGTAAACTTCCATTCCCAAACCCGCTCATTTCCGCAGGGGTCTTCTACTTTGGCTACGAGGGTGTGAGCGCCAGATTTGAGGTTGAGTTTGGCTACGGGGGCAATCAAACGGACGTTTTTGTAGTCGTATTCAAATAGTTTCCACTCTCCGTCGATAAAGACATTGTATTTTTCGATGCCGCTCATATTGTCGCTGATGCCGATAATGATGTTGCCCGCCTGCGAAAGCGACGATGCCGACTTGCCCACAATCTTAGGCGCAATGGTGTCGGTGGCAATGAGAAAACTGCCGAGAGTGCGGGTTTCGGCGGTGATGTAGCCATTGGAATATGCTCCGCCAACATATCCGAGTGAGTTTTTGGCTCCTAATTTTGCCACAAAAACCTGTTTTGGTGTAAACTTGCTACCTATCAGCGATTTTATTTTTTCGGGAACGGGAATCCTCATCGAAATATAGTTTTGCAGGGGGATGCGGTAGTTGCCCACAGTGTACACGGGACGCGAATAGCGCGGCGAAGTATCGCACGAGAAATTGACATACTCGTTTTTGTAAAAAGTGCCTTGTGGAATATCTACCGTAATGCCCAATGTGTCGATACGCTGCTGCAACGCCCATTCCAAAGGACGTCCCGACGGCGAAATAGGTGTATTGTTGACGCTTGAATCGCCCAAGATGCTAAACCTCAAAACGCTCTTATTGCCCACAAAATCTTTGAGTTCAAAACGGATATTGTGAGTTTCGCCGGGTGCGATGTAGATGTCGTCGTGAGCCGAAAAAATATCCAACTGATTGTTGGGCTCCACAAAGCATTTCTGCACATACTGCTTGGTGTCCTGATAATGGGCGTAATCGATAAAACTATTGATATACCGGCTTTTATCAAACGGCATACGGTCGAGACGCGATTGAAATACGAGTTTTTCGCCGTCGTAAAGTGCAATTTCTACCAAACCGCAAGGGCGTCCGCCAACAGAAAAAAAGTCGTTGGCATTGATACCCAAGCCGATATGTCCAAAAGCCTTGACTGTACGTCCCGAAATCTGTTTCATAGAGTAATATTTGTCGGCACACTCACCGTCTACCTGCGAATCGTTTTCAAGAATGTAAATCTTTACGCCATAGATAGTTGGCGGATTAATATCGTCGATAGGCTGAATAAAAGCCAAAGGATTGAGAGCGTCTTCGGTTTCGTTTTCGCGAACCTCAAAATGCAAGTGAGGACCGCCCGAGCCGCCAGTGTTACCCGAATACGCCACCACCTCGCCGCGTTTTACCTTGATTTGGTCTTTTTCGGGGTAATAATCCACCTCAAACGACTGATTTTTATATTGTTGAGCCGAAATCACCTTTTCAATTTTTGGAGCATAACCGCTGAGATGTCCGTAAAGAGTGGTGTAACCATCGTAATGCGTTATATATAAGGCGTGTCCGTAGCCAAAGGGCGACACTCTGATGCGCGACACATAACCGTCGGCAGCAGATTTGATATCCACACCAATTTCGCCCGCGGTGGTAATGTCCAACCCTGCGTGAAAATGGTTAGGTCTGAGTTCGCAAAACGACGCACTCATAATCATAGGAATATCCATAGGATAGCGGTAAAGAGGGTTTTGTGCCGCAAGCGACAGAGGCAGAAGGATTGAAAAAATCAAAAATCTGAGTTTCATTATACGCTGTAATTTTGTTCGGGGCAAAAGTAGATAATTTTTGCGGTTTTAAGTCAGAAAAATGTAGTGACGATACATTTTTTCTGCATATATCAGTGTAAATGGATGAAATACTTCTTTTGCGCCGTTGTAAAATGGGTTCGACGTGTGTCAAATCCAACGTTTTGTGGTGCAAATCCAATGTTTATCAAACATTGAATGACACAAGAGGGAGTTATATATTGGTTCAATAAAATCTATAATCCGTTGAATAACAAATTCAAACCCTAAATTAGAATTCTTGGCTGGTTCAAAAGCACGCCACAACGAGTTTAGAGAATCATTGATTTTGAAATCTATTATTTCAGCAAATAGATTTTCGTTGAGAGTTCTATTTCGATGTGTCAACGTGCCTAGCAAAGCCTCTGTCAAAGTTTTTCCGTCAAAATCGAATACGTCAGACAGATAATAAATGTCGTAAAAATCTTTCATTCTACTTGTAAGCGACATACGGCTTATAATTGCATCAAACTTTTCGGCGATTGTACTTTCGAGCGAATAAGTGAATATTTCGGGTTGAACAAAACTTTCAAGACGTGTAACTATTTTACGTTTAACAGGTTGCGGAATTACAACATCATCGATGCCGGCATCAATCGAAAAAGGAATCTTGACATTACTAATAGTTGACAAAAAACGTGTCTTTATGCCCGGGTATTGGTTTTCAACTGCGATTTGTTCGTTATCAATTACCTGAATATCAATAAAATCATTCCCCGATTTGATATTGCAAATATCTTGCATAACGGTTTTGACATTTTCAAGACTATTGTTGATGTATCTGAGCATAAAATCAATGTCGCGGGTAGGTCTTGAATCAAACTCTGTCAAGGTGTAGATAAACATTCCGCCCTTTAAAATCATTTTTTCAACATATTCAGACATAGAAAGTCGACGCAAAAACTCCTCTTGCGCAAATAGTTGCAAGATAGTTTGAAAAGGCATCTTAGTCGTCTTAGATTGATTTTTGAGCCGCGCCAAAACCGATGCAGCCATATCTTTTACAGCCATACTCCAAGCACCTCCCTTACTTTTTTTTCAATGTGAAGAATTTTGGAATATTTTATCAGATTAGGAATCACCTTTTCGTTGTCTGTGGTGTAACGTTTAATTGCTGTATTAAAAACCTCAGCATCAACTTTATTGCGGTGCAAAAGTATATCGCAAATGGTGCGTTCCTTGTCATAGATATTAATCATTGTACCATCTATTTTCACCTCAGTGATTCCTGCGGTGTATCTGTCTGCGCGTATAAAATGGGGTTTAACTATCGGATAATCAATTTTGAACCTTGTTCTTGCGCTGCGGCTATCCACCGCCAAATGCCAAACGCACGGCACTCTGTCGGTATAACCGTAATAATCAAGTGCGCTTTCCATACAAATAACCCCGTCAGGGAAGAGTTTTTTTATTACAGGGATATCTGAAAAAGAATCTCCGTTTGTAAACTTGTAATAACCCCTCCTAACTTGCTCAATTTCACCACTATTGATAAGTGCTTTGATTTTTTTGAAATAAAAGCCTCGCTCTTTGAGTTCACACGTCCGAAATATGTTTTCGTTTGGTTGCATAATGACATTTACTAAACGATACAATTATTAATTAAAAGTTGTATAGTTTACTAACGAAATAAATGGTAATTTTGTTTTGCTGAAAGACGATTTGTTGTTTTTTCGGGGGAAAATTATGTCAAGATTTTATTGATATCCAATAAAAGGGTTGAAAACTTTTTTTATTGTATGTATGTGGGTTAAAGAGTTGTTATTGTCACAATAATCTGCTGATAGTAATATGTTTTTTAATAAACAATACCTAATTTTTTTGCTTGATACGAACTTATTTTTTCGAATTCATAACCACAATCTATGTGAAAGCGCAGAGCAAGATAATCTGAATTCTTATTCCCACCTAAAATCTGAATATAAGGATTTACCAAATAATCTCTATTAGGATCTTTACCATACGGTATCCAATCGTTTACCCAGAAGTGTATTTCATTACTCTCTTTATAACAAACTATTTCCCATTTCCCTGTATGGCTTAAAGTATCTCCATTGTAAATATACGTATGAATATATGTACTATCTTGGGCAAACACAATATAATGCAATGATTTTTGTGGTTCACCATACCTTTTACCATCAAGAAGGAATACTCCATCAATTTCTTTTCTTAATTCTTCTACACTTTTTCTTTCTTCACATCCAAGAACAGAGCATAGTGTTATTACAATAATCAAAAAATAAATTAAATTAATTTTCATAATAACCTTTTAATAAATTTATTATATCATTAATAACCCGTATTGGTGGTTCCAATAACAGTTTTTTTACAACCGTTGTTATCAAACTAAAACAAGCAGAATCATTTGCAAATTACACTAAAAATAAGATATAAATTATTAAGGTATTGTTAAATTTCTAATCCAGAAAGAATCGTATACAACTTGTAGTGTTTAGAGATTTTCCTTACCTTTGCGCCCACAAATTTTAAAACACCTTAATAATAATGCTCAGCGTAGACAACCTTGCCGTAGAGTTCGGCGGAACAACTCTGTTTCAGAATATCTCTTTTCAAATCAACGACAAAGACCGCATTGCCCTTATGGGTAAAAACGGCGCAGGCAAAAGCACTCTGCTTAAAGTGATTGCCGGCGAACGTACCCCTACCCGCGGCGCTGTTACCAAACCTAAGGACTGCATTGTGGCGTATCTACCACAACACCTTATGACTGAGGATGGTAGAACTGTTTTTGAGGAGGCCTCGCTTGCTTTTCAACATCTCAAAGATACCGAAAACGAGATTGAACGCATCAACCGCGAACTCGAAACCCGTACCGACTACGAATCAGACGAATATATGGCTCTGATTGAAAAGGTGAGCGCGCTGAGCGAAAAGTTCTACGCCATTGATATGACCAATTTTGAGGAGGATATCGAAAAAACTCTTATGGGATTGGGCTTTGAACGTTCTGATTTTCAGCGTCAAACTTCTGAATTTTCGGGCGGATGGCGTATGCGTATCGAACTTGCCAAATTGCTTTTGAAAAATCCCGATGTGTTGCTCTTAGACGAGCCTACAAACCACTTAGATATCGAATCTATTCAATGGTTGGAGGATTTTATAAAGCAGAGTTCCAAATCGGTGGTGCTCATCAGTCACGACAAACGTTTTGTAGACTCTATCACCAACCGCACCATCGAAATCACTATGGGCAGAATTTACGACTACAAAGCCACTTATTCTCACTATCTTGAACTGCGCAAAGAACGCCGCGAACAGCAGCAAAAGCAATACGACGAGCAGCAAAAAATGATTCAAGAAACCAAGGATTTCATTGAGCGTTTCAAAGGAACATACTCCAAAACTCTTCAAGTGCAGAGCCGCGTAAAAATGCTCGAAAAACTTGTGCTTATTGAGGTTGACGAGGAGGATAATTCGCGTTTAAAACTGCGGTTTCCGCCATCGGTGCGTTCGGGACAATATCCTGTTATTGCCGAGGGAGTGTCAAAAAGTTACGACAGATTGATATTCGGTAATGCGTCGTTTACCATCGAACGTGGCGAAAAGGTTGCCTTTGTGGGTCGCAATGGCGAGGGCAAATCCACTATGGTTAAGTGCATTATGAAAGAAATTCCGTTTGAGGGAAAACTCCAACTCGGTCACAATATTCAAATAGGATATTTTGCGCAAAACTCGGCATCGCTCCTTGACGAAAACCTCACTGTTTTTCAAACCATCGACGACATTGCCAAGGGCGACATCCGCACCAAAATCAAGGATATGCTCGGCGCCTTTATGTTTTCGGGCGAAAACATCGACAAAAAGGTAAAGGTGCTTTCAGGTGGTGAACGTCAGCGACTTGCATTATTAAAACTGCTTTTAGAGCCGGTCAACTTCCTCA
>JAFPYT010000046.1 GCA_017394445.1 Bacteroidales bacterium
TACCTTACATTAGAAGGTGAAGATGCATCAAAATACAAACTCGAAATGGATCAATCTGTTATCAACGCTCACAATGATTACAAGCCATATATAGTAGACGAAAATTTTACACAAGGAATACGAAAAAAAGAAGTAGAAATGGCTCAAATATATGCCATTCAATGTGAAATTACCCCGCCAACAGTTACCGCATACACATACGGTCAATCTGAAATCGGAAAAGATATAAAAGCAACCATTGATATTGAACAAGATGGAGCATTTGAATATAAAGTAAAAAAAGAGAGCAGCAGTTTTGAAGAAATTCTAGTAGGAACTATGCTCAATGTAGGAGAATGGCTTATGCAAATTTATTATAACTTTGTAGAAGCTATTCATTACATAGCAAAACCAGTTGATTGCAAGCTAAATGTAGAACCCAAAACCATCGACTACGAAGGCGAATTGATTATCAATTCAAAACCCAAAGATGGTACTACCAATTTTATTCCTGCCCAAATCGAAAAACTTCCTGTTTTAAAAGGCATTATTGATGACGACGATGTTCAATTGGCTTTTGACTTTGAAAACAATAAATATCCAAGTGCCAACCCAGGAGAATACGAAGTTACAATAAATCTAATACTTACTGGCACTGATGCTGCTAATTACAAACTATCAAAACATCAAGAAACAAGAACAGTTAAAATAGAAAAAGAAGAAAAGAAAACTGCAGAACTTGAAGGTAATTTTGCTATCTACCCAAGATATTTTGACAACACTACCAATGTCTACAAAGGCGAAGTTACAGTTCCCTCAATCAAGAATAAAACCGAGGGCGATGATGTAAAAATTGCGGTTGATTATACACAAACGGCTTTCCCAGATGCCGCTATCGGCGAACACCTTGTTAAAATTGTCTACTATCTTGACGGTAAGGACGCTTACAAATATAAACTTGCCAAAACATCGCAATACGAATATGGCGAAATCAAAGCTTATAAAATTGCCATTAATCAAACACCTGACTCTAAGGGCGTTTACCAACTTGAATACACTCAATCAGAAATTGGCTTCGACTTACGAATCGATAACATTACCAACGAAAACGAAACAGCCAAATATTTTGTCAACGGCGAAGATGTTACCGGCAAAATGCTAACTGCAGGTGCGTATACCATCAAAGCAGTTATGTATCAGTATAATTTGCAAGTTGCTGAAGCTGAATGGAAGGTAAACGTTAAAAAACTAAAACTAAAAATCACCGACCCTCAAGTGCAACACACCAAGGTTTACGACGGCACAAAATCTGTTGAACTAATTGGCAATCAATGCGAAATAACCAACAGTCTTGAATCTGACAATATAAAAATCGCATCTCAAACTCAAGAATACGACACTCCAGAAATTGGTACGGGTAAAAAAATTACAGTATCGTTTACAATTTCGGGCGACCTTACCGACAAATACACCGCGCCCGACAATGTGGTTTATAATGATGGTGTAATAAGTCCCGGCAAAATTGAAGTGTCTGATATCAAGGTAATTAAAACCGATTATTGTCAAGGCGAAGAAGCAAAAATAGTTCTCACAATTTCTGACGGCGTACCACAAACTGCATTCATAACTTTTGACGATGCAGCTAAGCAAAATGGATTTACCGATTTAGAAATCAACGATTTAACCATTGAATCCGAAACCGAAAAATCATTTACGCTCACAATTCCCGAAACAGCAGGCGGAGGCACTCACAATGGCGAAATCACTTTATCCGACCCATTGGGAACTGTAAGTCAAAAATATAGTTTTTCGATTACCGTCAACTACCCCAGCAATTATATCGTTTCTAAGTTTACCGATGTAGTTTTGGTAAATAATTATAGCGAACAATTTACCGATTATCAATGGTTTAAAAACGGCGAAAAAATCGAAGGTGCCACATTGCAATTCTATTGCGACCCCAACGGCATAAGCGGAATTTACAGCGTAGAAGCGGGTACTGCCCAAGGCACTAAAGTAAAAATATGCGGTGCAGAATTTACAGCCGAAGAACAAGCCGTTACAAAATCGCTCGTTAAAAAAGTTGAGGTTTATCCCAATCCAGCCACATCGTTGCACCCAATCAATGTCCAACTTGTTAACCTAAGCGAAAACGAAATTAAAAACACAAACATGGTGATTATCAACTCTATTGGCAACAAAGTGATGCAACTTAAAGACCTTAGCGAGGAGTTTGAAATTTCGCTTCCAAAAGGCAGTTACACCATAACCATATTTTTCAACCAACAGAAAATTTCTACTAAAGTAATTGTAAACAACTAAAACACAGATATTAAGATGAAAAAAATATTGTCCATCATACTACTCCTTATTATAATAATACCGGCAACTGCTCAAAACAAGAAAAAAGCAAAACCCGATAACATCTGCGAACCTGCCACTTTCGTTCACGCGTCAATAGGCGGTGGAATCCACAACCTCTGCTACGACCTTGGCGCATACGGCACAAAGGGAATAGGCTTGGGCGGAATGTTTACCGGAGGAATTTCGCATTTCTTTACCGATAATTTTGGCGCAACGGTAGGTATAATGCTCAATTATGCCAACACTTCGGCTAAAATCAACACTATGGAATCTATCGAAAATGCAATAGACGAAGAATCAAAACCTTACACCCACCGTACATACTTTTTCAACCTTAAAGAGAACCAAAGCATTTTTTCGGTAGGATTACCCATCGGAGGTATCTACCAACACGAAATTGGCAAAAAATTCAAAATCACAGCAAGTGCAGGAGTAATGGTATCAATAACATTATCAGGTAGTTATAAAACAAAATCAGGATATTTGGAAACTCGCGGATATTACCCCGAATACAAACTCGAAATGTTTGGAATGGAGCAACATCACCAATACACCGCCAAAGATTTTAACGGGTATTTTGACTTAAAGCCTTCAATATCACCGTTTTTGCAAGTAGGCGGAGTATACTGCATTAATAAGGAGTGGAGCGCAACGGCGGGCATTTATTTCGCCTACGGAGCCAACTCGGTAGCAAAATCCCCCAAAGAAAACCTCTACAATCCTGATTGCATGAGTGCCGACGCATACCGAAATCCTGCCTACAATGGCGTTTGCTCCTCCCCCGCCGCCAATAAAATCAACACTCTGTCGGTGGGCATAATGGTGGGCGCAGCCTACAACATCGGCAACATATTCAAGAAGAAGAAACCTCAGCCAAAACCGCTCGAAATCGATATTATCAACGTACCAGATTCGGCTCTCGTGGCCAACGTCGACGATTCAGAACTCAATATCATAGAGCCCGAACCATTTGCTGCCGTGGAACCTGTAAGCGACGACAACCAACCCGTAGACACCCAGGTAGTTGTTATCGACGTTAAGAAAGAACTATCGCTCAACGGATTCAATATGCAGTTTGCCTTCAACGATAGTACTGCGATACTCAACACACGCTATCAAAACTATCTCGACCAAATAGCCGAGGATATGAAAGAAAACCCAGAAAAAATCATCATTATCACCGGCCACACCTGCGACATCGGTACATACGAAGCCAACTACAAAGTGGCATTGCGACGCGCCGGATTTGCCAAACAGCAACTTATGCAACGAGGCATCAGCGCCAACCGCATCAAAACCCAATCCAAGGCATATTTAGAACCGTTAGTACCCAACACGTCGGAAGAAAACCGCAAAATCAACCGACGAATAGAATTTAAGTACGATAAATAATATTTTAGAGTAAAATATTGGCTATGTTATAATATGCAACATCAACCAATTAACAGCCACCACAAAAAAAATTAAAACAAAACACAAAAAAACATCACAAAAGTTTTGGAGAATAAAAAAAACGCTCTACCTTTGCATCGTCAAAAACAAAGACAAGCCCGGATGGCGGAATTGGTAGACGCGCATGTTTGAGGGGCATGTCCCAGTAATATGGGGTGCAAGTTCAACTCTTGTTTCGGGCACGAAAGGCAGAACATTAAGTTCTGCCTTTTTTGTTTATCAGCCGAACATTATTCAACCAAAATAATTTAAAGAATAATCTGGAAAATATCGTTATCTTTGCCACCGATAAATAAAACAAACAATCATTATGTCAGAAATTACCATCATCCGTGCCACAGAATCCGACCTCAAATATGCCGAAGCAATTTCGCATCTTATCGACGAGGCGGCTAAATCAAAAAACTCAGGTCTCGCCCACCGCACTCCCGAATATATCAGGGAAAAAATCTCCGAAGGAAAGGCTGTTATTGCTCTTGCCGGAAACGAAATCGCAGGATTTTGTTACATTGCCACATGGCAAAACGATACTTTTATATCTCATTCGGGACTTATTGTCAACCCAAAATTCCGTGGACAAGGTCTCGCCACAGCCATCAAACGCGAATGTTTCAATCTATCGCGCGACAAGTATCCCAATGCCAAGATATTCGGACTCACCACAAGTCTTGCCGTAATGCGTATCAACACCGCCCTTGGCTACGAACCCGTAACATTCTCGGAACTCACCACCGACGAGGAATTTTGGAAAGGCTGCGAAACCTGCGCCAATTTCGACATCCTCCAACGCACCAAACGCTTCAACTGCCTCTGCACCGGAATGGTGTATGTGCCGAAGAATAAGTAATAAAAAAAGGGGTGCAAATCTGCGCCCCTTATATTATCTATTAAAAATATTCGATTAGAATGCTGCATTCTTTGGTGTTCTGGGGAAGGGAATCACGTCGCGGATGTTCTGCATACCCGTTACAAAGAGGATAAGTCGCTCAAAGCCAAGACCAAAGCCAGCGTGAGGACATGAACCAAATTTGCGGGTTTCTAAATACCACTCATAGCCGTCGAGTTTCATTCCGAGTTCGTTCATACGGTTTACAAGTGTGTTGTAATCAGCCTCACGAACTGAGCCTCCGATAATTTCGCCGATCGACGGGAAAAGTACGTCGGTACCCTGAACGGTCTTGTTGTCGTCGTTGATTTTCATATAGAACGACTTGATTTCCTTGGGGTAATCGATCATAATAACCGGCTTTTTGAAATGCTCTTCCACAAGATAACGTTCGTGTTCCGAAGCAAGGTCGCAGCCCCACGATACGGGGAACTCGAATTTTTTACCGTTTTTGATAGCCTCTTCCAAAATCTTGATGCCTTCGGTGTAGGGCAAGCGGACAAACTCTTCTTTTAATACGCCTTCCAAACGGGCTATCAAGCCTTTGTCTATCATATTGTTGAGGAATTCGAGGTCGTCTTTGCAATGGTCGAGAGCCCATTTTACACAATATTTAATAAAGTCTTCCTCCAAATCCATCAAACCGTTGAGATCCATAAAAGCGATTTCGGGCTCAATCATCCAAAACTCAGCCAAGTGGCGCGGAGTGTTGGAGTTTTCGGCGCGGAAAGTAGGTCCGAATGTGTAAATTGCTCCGAGAGCGGTGGCAGCAAGTTCGCCTTCCAACTGTCCCGAAACGGTGAGCGAGGTCTGTGCGCCAAAAAAGTCTTGCGAGTAATCAATGCTGCCGTCCTCATTTTTGGGAGGATTTTTGAGGTCGAGCGTAGTAACCTGAAACATCTGACCGGCACCCTCGCAGTCGCTTGCGGTAATCAGCGGCGAGTTCCAATAGAAGAAACCGTGCTCGTGGAAATATGTGTGAATAGCCATTGCCATATTGTGTCGTATGCGGAAAACTGCTCCAAAAGTGTTGGTGCGCATACGTATGTTGGCGTGTTCGCGGAGAAACTCCATCGAGTGTCCTTTTTTCTGCAACGGGTAATCGCTGCCGGCAACGCCATAAATTTCAATATTAGTTGCCTGAATTTCAACGCTTTGTTCAGCACCTTGGCTTTTTACCAAAGTACCGATAACATTAAGACAAGCGCCGGTAGTAATATCTTTGATAATGTTTTCGTCAAATTTTTCAACGTCAACCACAATTTGCACATTTTTGATGGTTGAGCCATCGTTGAGGGCTACGAAGTTAACGGCTTTGCTGCCGCGGCGGGTACGCACCCAACCCTTTACATTAACCTGAGCGCCGTAATCCTCGCGTTTCAAAAGGTCTATAACTTTTGTTCTTTCCATTTTGTGTGTCTTAAAAATATTGTTTCAAGCGGCAAAGATAGATATTTTTTGCAATAAGTGCGCACCACTATCCAAAAAAATTTCCTCACACTTTATTTTTACGTGTAATTACCATCATACATACCAATTATTCGAGATAACCGTTATTAATACTGACAATGATTGAGCAAATCAATTTGTAAAACAAATAATAATACGTATTTTTGCAGCGTTAAAAAAAAATTATTAATTAATCACCAAAAATAGAAAATAAATGAAGTACAATCTTAAATTAGCTTTATTAGGTTGTCTTGCATTGGCAACAACATTTGCGAGTTGCAACAAAGACGACAACGACGACGACAACAACAACGCAGAAAATGGCGAAGTTTTTGAAAACGGGTTTAAAATATTACCCAAGAAAGTTGTCAAAATTTCTGAAAAATCATCAGAAGACGATCCGACAGTCACATTTTATTATTTCGACGAAAAAGGAAGAATTTATAAATCAGATTCTTGGGAAGATGGTGTTTTAGATGAAACATCCACCGATTATTATACATACACAGATAAAACAATTGAATGTGCATATACAAAAAATTATCATTCCTATATCGAAAAATTGGAAATTGAAAACGGATTAATAACAAAATTCTCAGAAACAAATGACAACGAAGAGAGAATGACAATTTTTGGTTATTCCGATAAAGGATATTTATCTTCGATGAAATGGACTTCTGATTATAGCGATGGTATTATCGAATTGACAGAAGAAAATGGATATTTAGTATCATCACACGAAAAATTTACAACCAAAGAAAAATCTAAAATAGAAACAAGTGAATACGAATCAGTATTTACTTACGATGGCAAACTCAACAATTTGAATGTGGATCTTGGTTTCTTGATTTACGAAGAATTGTATACCTCATTTATGAATATGACGGGCAAAAGATTCCAAGGTTTGCCATCTAAATTGACTAGTACAGTAAAAGAAACCGGAGAAATTGCTGAATATTTTACCTATCATTATACTTATGATGGTGAATATGTTACAAAAATAGTGGTATACATACACGAAGATGAAACACATGTAGAAGAAGACGATATTTTTTATATGTATGAAATTTTCTACGAATAAACGTTAACGATTAATATCATAATCCCTATGGCGACAACCATAGGGATTTTTTTATCTCATTATCAACAAAATAGTCTATCTACTCCCCTATTGTAGTTGACAACTCAAATGTATAAGAATCAATCTGGCGGTTGTGAAAATATAATTCAAAACGATAATCACCGGCACTCTTTCCTGATAAAATTTTATCAACTTCCTCAATTGCTGCCTCGCCATAGCCCTGTTCAA
>JAFPYT010000047.1 GCA_017394445.1 Bacteroidales bacterium
CCAGCCTTTACTGGCGTGGTTTACAACGAGATGAAGGGATATTTCAGCGACCCATTGCGCGAACTTGATTTCCGAATTTCGCAAAAACTTTTCCCCGACAATGGATATGGCAAATGTTCGGGAGGCTATCCGTCTGAAATAACTAAACTTACGCAAGAAAAATTTATCGAGTTTCACAAAAAATTCTACCACCCCGAAAACTCATACATATTTTTTTACGGTGATGCTGATTTTGAAAAAGAACTTGACCTTCTCGACCGCAACTATCTGTGCCACTACGACATAAAAGGTTTTAACTACGAAATTCCGCTTCAAAAGCCGTTTGCCGCTCCCAAAACAATCAATTGTTACTATCCGGCGGCTGAGGAAACAGACCCCGAAACCGATTCGTATCTTGCACTCAGTTTTGTAGCAGGCAAAAACACCGACACAGAACTCTGCCTCGCGCTTGATATACTTGCCGATGTACTTGTATTTCAGGAGTCTGGAGCAATTCGCAAAGCCTTCCAAAATGCCGAAATTGGTAGCGACATTGATGTTTCGTTTGAAAATAGCCAACAGCCTGTTTTCACATTCATTGGTCATCAGTGTAATGCACAAGATGGTGAAAAGTTCAAGAATCTTATCCTCGACACCCTTAAAACCGTGGTGAAAGATGGAATCGATAAAAACACCATTACCGCAGTAGTCAACCGCCGCGAGTTTGGCATACGCGAGGGCAACGACGCTCAAAAGGGTATCAAACTGCTATTTGAACTCATTATGCCGTGGCTTTTCGACGACAACGCTATCCAATATCTCGAAATTCCCGACGCTCTTGCCCAACTCAAAAAGGATATTGCTGACGGATATTTAGAAAAAGTAATAGAAAAATATTTCATCAACAATCCTCACTCGCTACTCACCACGCTTGCTCCCAAAGCAGGTCTTGAAGAGGAAAACGAAGCAAAAACCGCTCAGTACCTTATCGACTATAAAAATTCGCTCACCAAAGAGCAAATTGACCAACTGATAAAAGACACCAAAGATTTAGACGATTTTCAAAACGCCGAAGAGACCCCTGAACAGTTGAAATGCATACCTGTGCTGTCGAAAGAAGACCTCAATCCAAAAGCAGAGGATTTACCACTTGATATTGTTAAAAACGGTGACACAGAGATACTTTGCCGTCGCGACACCACAAACGGCATTGTTTACTGCAACCTTATGTTCGATGCACGCACGTTGGATTTTGAAGATTTGCCGTATCTTTCGCTTCTTGGCGAACTTCTCGTAAAATTAGACACCGAAAAATACGATTACGAGACCCTCGACAATATGTTTAAGACATATACAGGCGGAGTTTCCACATTCCCAAATATTTACGCAAAACAAATCGACAAAGTTAAAACCTGCTTTCCTAAGTTTAACTTTTCTACCAAAGCCCTCACCGAAAATGCCGAAAAGGCACTCTCGCTTTTGGAAGAAGTTGTTTTGCACACCAAGTTCGACGATCGCCGCCGAATCAAAGAGATGATTATACGCACGGCATCGCAACTTGAATCAGAAGCCTCGTCGATGCCATTCTACTACGTTAGAAACCGTGCCGATTCGTATTACGACAAAGCTTCTTTTATCAACGAATATTTCGAAGGTCTTGATTATTATTACTTTATTAAAGACATCAACGAAAATTTCGACGCACGTGCTGATGAAATTGTTGACAGGCTCAAAAAAGTTTACAAACAGATTGTAAACAAGGCATATATGAAATTTGTTGTAGCCTCCGAACAAGACGACCGTCAAAAGGTGCTTGATATTTACGACGGTATTCTCAAACGTCTTCCCGCCGACAATGCTCCGCTCAAAGAGTGGGATATCAACCCAACTCCCAAAAACGAAGGTTTCACAGGTTCGAGCAAGGTACAATATGTTATAAAATCTTATAACTTTAAGGATACCGATTTTAAATGGACGGGAGCAATAAATGTGCTGAATAAAATATTATCGCTCAACTACTTACATAATGCCATAAGGGTTAGGGGAGGAGCATACGGTTGTTTTGCCCAAATAGGTATCGACGGTGCTATTAATTTTGCATCTTATCGCGACCCGAACCTTACAGAGACTTTATCCGTATACAATAATGTTGCGGAGTTTGTAAATCAACTCGACATCACTCCCGACGAGATGCTCAAATATATCATTGGCACAATTTCGGGTATTGATCAACCGATGACAGTTACGCAGCGCACAAATGCAGCAGTTACGCGCTATATTAACGGCAAAAAGATTGAAAAAATCCAAAAAATCCGAGACGAAATTATCAATACCACCGTCAACGATGTAAAAACTGCTGTTGATATACTCAAAGCATTTGCCGACAAAGGCAGCGTATGCGTATATGGAGGCGAAGAAACTATCAAAGCCAACGCCAACCTCTTTGACAAAATTTTAAAACTTACTAAATAACAGACGCTTATGAAAAAATTATTTACTTTTATTTCAACAATGGTTATCGCAGCCTCGATGCAGAGTTGCGAAGGACCGGCAGGTCCTGAAGGACCTATGGGTCCAATGGGACCGGCAGGTCAGGATGGATCGTCCTTTTACTATATCAACAAAGAGTTTACAGTAGAAAAAGGGCATTGGATTGGTGATGGAGAATGCTTTTACTATGAGTTCAAAGTTCCTGAACTAACAAAAGAAGTATGTGAATCAGCTGTAATCAACGCCTATTGCTACAACGAAGATTTTCAAAATCCACTTCCATACGTAACTTTTGATTACATTGATAGAGAAGTTAAAAATCCCAGTACTGGCGAGATTACAACCGAACCATATCGTTGGACACGTACTGTCCGCTTTGATTATACTACAGGATTATTGACATTTGTTGTTAATTATAGCGACTTCAACGATGAAGATATTCCTCCCACAATGGACTTCCGTTTAGTGGTTCACTACTAAAAGTTGAAAACTTCTAAAATACCATTATCCCATACTGCATACCCCGGTTTCTGTCCGTTCTTAGGAATTGAGATAGAGCCGGGGTTGCATATTGTAATGCCATATTGATTACGAAGTTCTTGAATGTGAGTATGTCCGTAAAGCATTACATCTATGCCCGACAGGCGGGGCAACGTAGAACCATTCACCACACAGCCGCTACCGTCAGATTTCAATGGTGAATAAACGTGACCGTGAGTAGCAAAAACCTTTTTCCCGTTATCGCAAAGTAGCACATAATCTGCCATAACAGGAAACTCCAAAAGCATTTGATCCACCTCGGCATCGCAGTTGCCTCGGCAAGCCATAATCTTGTCGGTCAATGGATTAAGCATTGAAACCACAGCCTTTGGGTCGTAGTTTTCGGGTATATTGTTACGAGGTCCGTGATAGAGAATATCGCCAAGAATAAGCATCATATCACAGTTGCGCGAAACGTATTGGTTAAGAGCCTTTTCGCAAGCCGACGCGCAACCGTGTATGTCGGAAAACACAAGTATTTTCATTATTTGTATATGTAACTATCTGTTAACGTTGAACTTCGGCAGGTGAAACATTGAGATTGTCGTCTACCATAATAAGCATAATTCTTGCGCCAGCCGATTTACCTTTTTTCCAAGGTTGCTTGTGCTCAAAAATCACTGTGGCAGTGCCCGGTGCGGTAGCCTCAAATACATATTGCTGAGTGCCACCTTTGCCCACAGCACCAAACGAGCGAGGGTCGGGAGCGTCCTCTTTGTATTCTTCGTTCACCAACTTGATAACGTTGGGTTTGCGAATGGTGTATTGCCACGAATATCCTGTAGTCTTGTTAGATA
Source organism: Bacteroidales bacterium (assembly GCA_017394445.1). Lineage (GTDB taxonomy): Bacteria > Bacteroidota > Bacteroidia > Bacteroidales > UBA3824 > UBA3824. The sequence continues at coordinate 3,807 of JAFPYT010000047.1, forward strand.
CAAGGTTAACGGTAACGGTTTTACCCTTGCCAGTAAACGAAAGTGGGTTTCCGCCTTCGGGTGTGGTTGCCACCTCTTTTGGAATTCCTGCGCACGAAGCCAAAAACAATGCTGCGGCTGCAAATGCCGATGAAAATATTTTGTTCATAACTATATTATTAATTTACAGTGGTTTATATCCTATTATTTAAAAAGTTTTTCTAATTGGTTGGCAAGTTCTTCGCCTCGGAGATTTTTCGCAACGATAACTCCTTTCTGGTCTACCAAAATCATTGCTGGTATACCCTTGATATTGTATTGCTGAGCTGCCAACGACTGCCATCCTTTAAGGTCGGAAACTTGAATCCACGACATATAGTAGCGTTGAACACAAGCTTGCCAATTGGCTTTAGCATTGTCGAACGAAATGCCATAGATTTCAAATCCTTTGTCGTGATAGAGTGCATATTGGTGAATCACGTTTGGCATTTCCATAAGGCAAGGACGACACCACGATGCCCAAAAGTCTATCAAAGTATACTTATTTTTAGAGTACACATCCGACAGTTTTACAGGTTTGCCATCCATATTGTTGAGTGTTATATCCTTGATTTGCTTGCCGATAGCCATTTCAGCCTCTATGCGCATCTCTTCGGTAATTGCTTTGTAAGTGGGAGCGTTGGGCATCTCTTTTTTCATCTTGGTAAGAATGCGTGATTTGTCCACATCCGAAAGTTCGCTGTAATAATATTTCAACAGTAAATCGCTCACGTAATTAGGGATATTGTTGTAGATAAATTCGGCAGCGAAGGTATTCTTTTTAGAATTGTAGAAATCAAAAGTATCTTTTGCCACCACACGGTCGTCGATCGAAGTGTTAGGGTCGGAGAGGAGCGCCCATGCCTGTTGAGCCTTTTGCGAATATACGTCCATCGTTTCGCTAAACTTTAGATAAAGGTCGTAGTTTGGTGAACCCGTAACCACAGGCGAAGTGTTGCCAATAGGCATATTTACCTGAATATTAGCATTTTCAAGAACTATAAGAGCTTGCGAAACTGGACTTGTGCCTTTAAATGCCACAAGCACACGGAGATCGGCACCATCGATAGAGCCTTTGAACGTGAACGAATTATTCTGTATTACAGTAGAGTCAGCTATATCGAGACCCGAATTGGCAATACGGCAAAGATACACCTTGTCGTTGTCGGACGAAAGTGTGCAAGTGCCTGTTAGTGTGTATTCTTTTGATTGTTTTTGTGCCTCGCACGAAATGGCAAGCAATAGCACAGCAAAGAGAATTAGATTCTTTTTCATCGTATTTTTATTAATGTGAAACTCTATAATAATGTGAAACTAAAATTCTGATAATTAAACATTTACTCATTAATATCACAAAGGTAAAAACGTTCGTACCATTCTTTGAACATTTCGCTGATATTGGGATAAAAACCGTTGCTCGTGTGGTAACGGTTAAACAGCATTGCCTTAAGAGTAATGGGCACACCATCGTCTTCGCTAAAATTCATCAAGCCGTACTCCACATATTCGTCTAAAGGATAGATACCGCCAAGATTAACCCAACGCTCCTCGTAAAAACTTGCAGCAGTATTGCGGTCGGCACCGCCTGGCACGCCGTAGTAGCGGCAATACCTTGCAAGACCTCCTGCTCGTGGTTGTTCTGCGTTTCTATTTTTAGATTTCAATGTCATAAGTGCTTCAATATCAATTTTTTTAAACGTACTGTCGGTAAAAAACATTACCGCATGGTGTTTGTCGGTTTTGAATATAGCGGCGGGGAGTTTATCTCCGCATAATTCGGTCAAATTCCAACATTGGTTGTCGGCGGTATCGTATGCCACAAGGTTTTTTGTTCCCTTCGATGGTTGCGAAGCATTAGCCACAACCACCACACCGTCAACAATTTCAATAAGCGGGATTGGCGATTTGCCCAAGCCTCCAATACGGCGAAACTCGTGATGAAGGTCGGCAGTGTCGAAAACCATAAGTCCTTCTGTTTTGGTATCGCACTGATAATTAGTAGAATAAATTATCAGCCCATTTTTAGTAACCACAGGTTCGGAGTCGCCAATATGGAAACCTTCGGTTTCTGTCCACTTGTCGCCAACATTGTTTTTAAAGAACATCCGTCCGCCAATGCTGCACCATATTTTGTGATCATTGTCGCAAACAATCTGCGGTGGTTCGTATCCGTAGTAGTCTTGCATTTCGATAAATGGCTCTTGCTCAGGCGTTAAGTTACCATCAAAAGCGTTTTTAATTATCGTAATGCTTCTTTGATATATTATAAGCAAATTCTTTTCCAAAATGTACAATCCGCAACAATAATCGGAAGGAATATCAGCTTTAAATTGTTTAGGATTGCTTGCAGGACCAAAAAAAACAGAAGTTTTGCCAAAATCGCCATCGTGAGCCTCTGCCATAGCGCACCATGTGCCATTTGAATCAGATGCACTCAAATAGATGAACACGTTCTCCATATCGATTTCCTTTTCAAAGTCGTCGGTAATGAAGTACGACTTGAAATGGTCTTTACCGTTATAGAGGCGTTCATACCCGTTGGCCGATAGCGCAAATTTTAACTTCATCTCATTGGTTTTCTGTTATTTATACGGCACAATAAATAAGCCACGACATATATCCTGCAAAAAGTGCAAGCATTACCACGCCTTCCCAACGTTCAACCTTGTATTTGGTAAACGAGAAGAGCCACAAGAGCGAGATGCTCAGCAGTAATACGCCCAAGTCTATCATTGTGATTCCGTTTACCTGCATTGGGCAGATAAGACCGGTAACACCCAGAATCATAAGAATATTCATTACGTTTGAGCCGATAACGTTGCCCATTGCAATTGCGCTTTCGCCTTTTCGAG